>NZ_VKJP01000069.1 GCF_007280575.1 Streptomyces benahoarensis | reverse complement strand
CTACACCTATTAAGTCGTCGGCAGCGTCAGAGGTGTATAAGAGACAGGCCGGGGAGATCGGCGCGCTCCATCTGCTCGGGCGGGAGGCGACACCGGAGAAGCTGCTGTCGACGACCGGGAAGCCGCTGCATCCGCTCGACGAGGCGCAGGTCGCCGAGGTGTTCGCGCTGGCCCACGAGGGCGACGCCCGGGCGCGCGAGGCGATGGACCGGTTCCTGCAACGGCTGGTGCACCATGTGGCGGCGCTGGTGCTGGCGCTCGATCCGGAACTGGTGGTGATCGGCGGCTGGGCGACCGGCCTCGCCGGCGTCCTCGACCCGCTCCGCGACGAGCTGGCGCGCTACTGCCTGCGGCCCCCGCAGGTGGCACTGTCGGAGCTGGGCGAAACGGCGGTCGCCACCGGAGCGTTGCGGCTGGCGCTCGATCATGTGGAGGGTGAACTCTTCGCCGTGGAAAGCACGGTGACGGGTCGTCGGTAGCGGCGGGCCCGCCCCCGGACATGCCTCGGGCCCGTCCGCCGTGCGGCGGTACGGGCCCGAGGGTGCGTCGTCGGTCAGCCGGCGAGCAGGGAGACCGCTTCGCTCTCGCCGAAGGTGAGGCGGCAGGTGTCGGCGCGGTAGGTGGAGACCGCGACGGCGGCGGGGCGGCCGCCGGAGACGTAGCGGGTGGTGACGACGAGGACGGGCGCGCCGGGCAGCCGGTCGAGCGCCTTGGCGTCCTCCGCGCTGGCCGAACCCAGTTCGACGGTGCGGTCCCGGCCCTCCAGCGCGTGGACGGCCAGGGCGTCCAGCACCGCGCGGGCCCGGGCCGGGGCGCTGACCGCGGCGATCTCCGCGCAGCCGGGGACCACCGCCGCCGGGACGTACAGCAGCTCGGCGGCGACGGAGCGTCCGGCGGTGACGCGGTTGCGGCGGACGACATGCACGGGCGCCGCCGCCTCGGCCTCCAGCAGGCGGGCGACGGGCGCCGGGACGGTGTCGGTGCTACCGGCGTCGACGGGCTCCCAGTCGTCCCCGGCGGCGCCGGGCCAGGTGTGGCGGGCCGGGTCGACGGCGACGCCGACGCGCGGCGGGGCGACGGTGGTGCCCACCCCGCGGCGGCGCTGCAGTCGGCCCTCCAGCTCCAGCTGCTCCAGCGCCTGCCGCAGCGTGGCGCGGGCGACGCCGAACCGGGCCGCGAGGTCACGTTCGTTGGGGAGGATCTCGCCGACGGAGAACTCCGAGTCCAGCGCCTCGCTGAGTACGGTCTTGAGATGCCAGTACTTCGGCTCCGGCACCGTTTCGAGCTGCGTGGTCCCCACCCTGTCCTCCGCCTCGGCCGTTGCCCCGAAGGGCCGCGCTCCGCTCCCGCTGCCCATGGGCGGACCGGTTATGAGCGCTTCTTTATTAAAGGTTGTTGCAGTATCGCCGACGATAGGCCGGGCCCCACCCTTGGTCAAGACCAATGGGCCAGGAGTGGAGGAATCGACGGGCGGGGCGCGATGGCCCCTCGCGCGGCCGGGGCGACGGCGTACCGCGCGACGGGCGCCCGCCCGGGCCCGCGCCGTACCGCCCGAACTCCCGCGCCCGGCGGCCGCATCCGCCGTACGGAGACCCCGAGCGGTCCGGATTCCGGTCGTCCCGGTCCGTGTAGCGGAGCCGTCAAGGTCGCTGCCGGTGGGTGGTCTTGGGTGCGGAGGCTTGTCACCATGGCCCGGTGCGCGGTGGTGGCGGTCGGCCGGAGTTCACCGGGAGTTGGCCAACCGGGCACCGGGGCGCTGTACGAACGGGACGTCACCGAAGTTGTGCGACTTCACGGAGGTATCTGATGGCACCAGGATCCGGCGGCGGATTCGGACGGCGGTCGCTGCTGCGCGGCGCCGCGGTGGGCTCCGCCGCGCTGGCGCTGCCCACCCTGTCCTGCGCCGCGCCCGCGCAGGCCCGCAGCGGACGGCCCGTGGCCCGGTGGGGCACCCAGGTCGGCGATGTGACGGCGACCTCGGGCCTGGTGTGGGTGCGCTCCGACCGCCCGGCCCGGATGATCGTCGAGACGGCGGCCACCGAGGCGTTCCGCAACGCCCGGACCTGGACGGGCCCGGTGGTCGGCGCCGGGACGGACTGCACCGGCGTCACCGCGGTGCACGGTCTGCCGCCGGGCGAGCAGATCCACTACCGGGTGCGGCTCGCCGACCCGGATGATCCGCGGCGCTCCGGGGAGCCGCTGACCGGCACGTTCCGGACCGCTCCGGCGCACCGCCGCGACGGGGTGCGCTTCCTGTGGTCGGGCGATCTGGCCGGGCAGGGCTGGGGCATCAACCCCGACCGGGGCGGCTACCGCGTCTACGCGGACATGCGCCGCCGCGATCCGGACTTCTTCCTGTGCAGCGGCGACAACATCTACGCCGACAGCCCGATCGAGGCGCAGGTCACGCTGCCCGACGGCCGGATCTGGCGGAACGTGACGACCGAGGAGAAGGCGAAGGTCGCCGAGACCACCGCCGAGTTCCGCGGCGCGTTCCGCTACAACCTCCAGGACCACCACCTGCGGGCGTTCAACGCCCAGGTGCCCACGATCACGCAGTGGGACGACCACGAGGTGCACAACAACTGGTACCCGGGACAGCTGCTGGACGACGACCGGTACACCGTCAAGGACGCCGATGTGCTGGCGGCGCGGTCGCTGCGGGCGTTCAGCGAGTACTTCCCGATCCGCACGCTGCGGCCCGGACGCGAGGGCCGGGTGTACCGCGTGGTGCGGCACGGCCCGCTGCTGGACGTGTTCGTCCTGGACATGCGCCGCTACCGCAATGCCAACTCGCCGGGGCGGCAGACCGACGACCCGCAGGGCATTCTCGGCGCGGAGCAGCTGCGCTGGCTCAAGCGGGAGCTGTCGCGCTCGCGCGCGGTGTGGAAGGTCATCGCGTCGGACATGCCGCTGGGGCTGGTCGTGCCGGACGGCAAGGAGAACGTCGAGGCGGTGGCGCAGGGCGATCCGGGCGCGCCATTGGGCCGGGAGCTGCAGATGGCCGAGCTGCTGCGGCACATCAAGCACCGGCGGATCACCGGCACGGTGTGGCTGACGACCGATGTGCACTACACCTCGGCGCAGCACTACGCGCCCGAGCGGGCGGCTTTCAAGGACTTCGAGCCGTTCTGGGAGTTCGTGTCGGGGCCGCTGCACGCGGGCGGTTTCCCGGCGGTGAAGCTGGACGGCACGTTCGGTCCCCGGCAGGCGTTCGTGCAGGCACCGGACCGCGCCAACACCTCGCCCGCGGAGTCGCCGCAGTACTTCGGCGAGATCGACATCGACGGCGGCAGCGGCGAGATGACGGTCCGGCTGCGGCGGGACAGTGGTCCGGGCGACGGGCGGGAGGGCGATGACGTGCTCTTCAGCAAGGTGTTGCAACCGGGACGGGTAGGACAGTAGAGACCGATGCCGCGAATGCTCCCCTTGCCTCCCTTACCTGTTTTTACCCATCGGACACAAGACGTTGGCGGCCAGGCAACACCGGTCGGCGAGGCTGGCGCCATGACCGACACCACCTCCGACACCTCCACCCGGCGGGGCCACCGGCGCCGGGACGCCGTCGCCCTGGCGGCGTCGTGCACCGCCGTCGCGGCCACGGCGACCGCCGCCGGGGCCCTGCTCCACGGCCCGGCGACGCCGCTGCTGCTCTGCGCCGCCGGGCTCGCCGCCACCTGGCCGACCGTGGCCGGGCTGCGCGTCCGGTGGTCACGCCGCCACGATCCCGCGCCACCGCCGTCCGATACCGGCGCCGCGGCGCCGGTCTCCGCCCCGGGTGCCACGGCGCCCGCGGCGGAGACGGCGCTGTGGCGGATGCGCACCACCGTCCGGGACGCCCCGGGCAGCCTGGCCGCGCTGTGCACGGCGCTGGCCGCGCACCGCGTGGACATCCTCAGCCTGCAGACCCATCCGCTCTCGGCGGGCACGGCCGACGAGTTCCTGCTGCGCGCCCCGGGGACGCTCACCCCGCAGGAGCTGACCGGTGCGGTGTCCGGTGCGGGCGGCACACACACCTGGCTGGAGCGGGCCGACGCGCACGATCTGGTGGACGCGCCGGCCCGGATGCTGGGCCTGGCCACCCGTACGGCACTGGACTCCGCGGAACTGCCGCTGGCGCTGCGGCAGTTGCTGGGCCGGTGCACGATCCGTTCGGTACCGGCACGTCCGCTGCACGGACGGCCCGCCGAGCCCCTGCCCGCCGAGGGTGTGCTGGAGGACCACCTCATGAAGTTCCGGGACGCCTCCGGGGGTTCCCTGATTGTCGAGAGGCCGCAGTTGCCGTTCACTCCCACCGAGTTCGCGCGGGTGCACGCGCTGGTCGAGCTGGACCGCCGGCTGGGTCAGCGGGTGCCGCCGCGCCGTGAGGTGCTGACGCTGCCCGAGGGCAACGACCTGACGATCCGCCGGGCCGGGCCGGACGATCTGGCGGCGGCCGTGGCGATGCACCGCCGCTGCTCACCGGCGACGCTGGCCCGGCGTTACCACGGGCCGGTCGGCGACGCGGACGCCTCTCTGCGGCATCTGCTCGGCCCGCACCACGGCCGCACCCTCGCCGTGGAGACCGCGTCGGGCCGTCTGGTGGCGCTCGGGCATCTGCTGTGGGACGGCGACGAGACCGAGGTGGCGCTGCTGGTCGAGGACGCCTGGCAGCGCCGCGGCATCGGCGCGGACCTGCTGCGCCGTCTGGTGGCGATGGCCGGTGAGGCGGGCTGCGAGAGCGTCTACGCGATCACGCAGGCGTCCCACACCGGGATGGTCGCGGCAATGCGGGGCCTGGGCCTGCCGCTCGACTACCAGATCGAGGAGGGCACCTTGGTGATCACCACCCGCCCGCAGGGCGAACCGGCCCTCCGCACCACCCGCCCGGCGACCGCCTCCGGCGAGTCCCCGGGCCTCGGCTGACGGCCTCTTCCGGCAGGAGCCGGGCAGGCGTTCCCGCAGTGGCCCCGGGACGCCACCACCGCCTCCCTGACGCGGGGGTCAGGGTCCGGGTGCGCCCGTGCGCAGGCCGTCCATGACGAGGTCCAGCAGCCGGGCCGCGCGGGTCTGCCAGTCGCCATGGGGGTCGAGCTGCCAGAGACCGGCGATGGCGAGGAGGAAGTCGTCGGGGGTGACGCCGGGGCGGATGGTCCCGGCGCGGGCGTTGGCGTCGAGGAGGAGCGCGACGGCGACGGTGACCGGGGCGCGGCCGACTGCGGCGAGGCTGCCGGGTGCGCTGGCCTTGCGGATCGCCTCGGCGAGCCCCGCCTTCGCCATGGCGTGCCGGGCGAGGCGGTCCATCCATTCGCGGAGCGCCGCGTCGGGGGCGCGGGTGCGCAGGAGGTGGGCGGCGAGAGCGGCGACCCGGCCGACCTCGTGGCGGTAGACCTCCAGCACCAGGCACTCCCGGCTGGGGAAGTTGCGGTAGAAGGTGGCCTGGCCGACACCGGCCCGCCGGGCGATGGCGCTGAGCGGGGTGCCGGCGTCGCGGGTGAGTTCGGTGAGTGCGGCGTCGAGGATGCGGGCGCGGTTGCGCCGGGCGTCCGAACGCAGAGCGGGTTCTCGCTTGTTGTGCACCCGTCCTCCTCCGGGAACGACCGGCGGCCCCTTGCTGCGCGCACAGCCGTCCGCTAGGTTTCCCCGATGTGGACAACTGTCCGCTCAGGTCCACCGTAGCGGCTGACGCGAGCGATGTGGAGGGGCAAGTCCGCCGGTGCGGCGGCCAGTTCCTGCCGCCCGACGTCCCGGCCCCGTCCTTTCGCCCACGCCGACGCCCGTCCCTGCGGTGCACTCCCCTCCTGTGGGCCCGCCGTCCCGGCGCGGGAGCCCCGGCGGGGCGGGAGAGCTTGACTTCCGGTCGACCCACGCCGTCCTCCGGGCCTCCGGGCCCGGTCGCGGCCGCGGCCGCGCCTCACTCACGCGAAAGAAGGCTGACTCATGCCCCCATCGACGCCCTCGGAGTCGTCGGCGCCGTCCCCCACGTACAGCGACATCTCCCTGCGCGTCAACGGGGAGACGTACGCCCTCCCCGTCGACCACCGCACCACACTGCTCGACGCGCTGCGCGAGCGGCTCGACCTGACGGGCACCAAGAAGGGCTGTGACCACGGCCAGTGCGGTGCCTGCACGGTGCTGGTGGACGGGCGGCGGTCGCTGGCGTGTCTGCAGTTCGCGGTGGCCGCGCAGGGCCGGGAGGTCACCACCATCGAGGGGGTGGCCGACGGCGACCGGCTCCACCCCGTGCAGCAGGCGTTCCTCGACCTCGACGGCTACCAGTGCGGCTACTGCACGCCGGGCCAGATCTGTTCGGCGCTCGGGGTGATCGAGGAGCACGCGGCGGGCTGGCCCAGCGCGGTCACCGCCGACCTCCGCCCGGAGGCCGGTCCGGCGCCGCTGAACGCCGACGAGATCCGCGAGCGGATGAGCGGCAACCTCTGCCGCTGCGGCGCGTACGCCTCCATCGTCGAGGCGGTGGCCCGGGCCGCCGCGCCGGACGCGGGCGGTTCGTGTGCCGGTGTCTGCGGTACGGAGGTGACGGCGTGAGGGAGTTCGCCTACGAGCGGGCGGCCGATGTGGCCGGTGCGGTGGCGCTGCTGGGGTCCGGCCCCGGGGCGCGGGCGCTGGGCGGCGGCACCAATCTCGTCGACCTGATGAAGGCGGGAGTGGAGCGGCCGCAGCTCCTCGTCGACGTACGGGAGTTGCCGCTCGACCGGATCGAGGAGGACGGGGACGGCGGGCTGCGGATCGGCGCGACCGTCACCAACAGCGAGCTGGCCGCCCATCCCGAGGTGCGGCGGCGGTATCCGGCGCTAGCGCAGGCGGTGCTGGCCGGGGCGTCGGGGCAGCTGCGGAACATGGCGACGGTCGGCGGGAACCTCCTCCAGCGCACCCGCTGCGGCTACTTCACCGACACCACCAAGGCGTGCAACCGGCGCTCCCCCGGCAGCGGCTGCCCGGCCGTCGCGGGCGAGCACCGCAACGGCGCGATCCTGGGCGCCTCGGAGCACTGCGTGGCCGTGCACCCGTCGGACATGGGGGTGGCGCTGGCCGCCTTCGACACGGTGGTGGAGTACGAGACGGCGGACGGTCCGGGCACGCTGCCGCTGGACGCGCTGTACCCGCCGGTGGGCGACGCCCCGCACCGGGAGACGGCGCTGCCGGAGGGTGCGCTGATCACCGGTCTGACGCTGCCGGATGCGCCGGTGGCGGCGCACTCGCGCTACCGCAAGGTGCGCGAACGGGCGTCGTACGCCTTCGCGATCGGCTCGCTGGCGGCGGCGCTCGACGTCCGCGACGGCGTGGTGCACGACGTCCGGCTGGCGTTCGGCGCGGTCGCCTCCCGGCCGTGGCGGGCGCGGCGGGCGGAGGAGGCGCTGCGCGGCGGACCGGCCGGCGCGGACGCGTTCGCCGCCGCGGCGGACGCGGAACTGGCGGCGGCGCGGGCACTGCCCGACAACGGATACAAGCTGACGTTGATGCGCAACCTCGTCGTGGCGGTCCTCGGCGAGCTGACCGAGGAGGCGGGCCGATGACGGTCGCGACGGGCGCGGTGACGGGAAACCGCGCGGCAGGCGGCGCGGTGGGCACCGCGCACACCCGGCTGGAGGGCCGGGCGAAGGTCACCGGGACGGCGCGGTACGCCGGGGAGGTGCCGTTCGCGGAACTGGCCCACGGGCAGCTGGTGTTGTCGACCGTCGCGCGCGGCCGGATCACGGCGGTGGAGACGGACGCGGTCCTGGCGATGCCCGGGGTCCTTGAGGTCCTGCACCACGGCAACGCGCCGCGGCTGAACGGCGATTACGCGGGGATGCTCGGGAAGGCCGACCCGCTGCTCCAGGTCTTCCAGCACGAGCGGGTGCCGCACGTCGGGTGGCCGGTGGCGCTGGTCGTCGCCGAGACGCCGGAGCAGGCGCGGGAGGCCGCCGACGCGCTGGTCGTGCGGTACGCCACTGAGCCGCACGACGTGGCGTTCTCCGAGGCGCATCCGGCCGCGTACGGCACCGACGCGGAGACGGGCGGCACGGCGGAAACCGAGAAGGCGCTCGATGCGTCCGAGGTCGTCGTGGACGCGCGGTACACCACGCCGGAGGAGCACCACCATCCGATGGAGCCGCATGCGGCGATGGCCCGCTGGGACGGGGGGCGGCTGGAGGTGGTGGACTCCAACCAGGGCAGCGCCTTCGTCGCGGACGAGCTGGCGAAGCTGTTCTCTCTCGACCCCGCGTCGGTGCGGGTGCGGTCGGAGCACGTCGGCGGGGCGTTCGGCGCGAAGGCGACGCGGCCGCATGTGGTGCTCGCCGCGATGGCCGCGACGGTGCTGCACCGGCCGGTACGGGTGGTGCTGACGCGTCGCCAGCTGTTCTCGCTGGTGGGGTACCGCAGCCCGACGGTGCAGCGGGTGCGGCTGGGCGCGGACGCCGACGGGCGGCTGCGGGCCCTGGACCACCAGGCGTACTGCGCCTCGTCGTCGTTCCGTGAGTTCATCGAGCGCAGCGCCGACTTCGGCCGGGTGATGTACGGGCCGGACGCCTACCGGTCGCAGAACCACGTGGTGCCGCTGGATGTGCCGACGCCCAGTTTCATGCGGGCGCCGGGCGAGGCGCCGGGGTCGTTCGCGCTGGAGTGCGCGATCGACGAGCTGGCCGAGAAGTGCGGTCTCGACCCGATCGCGCTGCGCTCGCGCAACGAACCCGAGGTGGGGGTGGTCTCCGGACTGCCGTTCAGCAGCCGCAATCTGCTGGCCTGCTTCGAGGAGGGCGCCCGGCGGTTCGGCTGGTCGGAGCGCGATCCGCGCCCCGGGGTGCGCCGCGAGGGCCGCTGGCTGCTGGGCAGCGGGACGGCCGCGGCGCGGTTCCCGTCGGGGGCGGCGCCGTCGACGGCGGCGGTGACGGCGGAGGCGGACGGGACGTTCACGGTCCGGATCACCGCCGCGGACGTCGGGACGGGCGCGCGCACCGCGCTGGCCCTGATCGCGGCGGATGCGCTGGAGGTGGCGCCGGAACGGATCCGAATCCGGATCGCGGACAGCGATTTCGGTCCGGCGATGGTGGCCGGCGGTTCGATGGGCACCCGCTCCTGGGCGTGGGCGATCGTCGAGGCGGTACGGGCGCTGCGCGAGAAGCTGGCGCTGGGTGGCACCGTCCCGCCGCAGGGCCTCACCGCCCGGGCGGACACGGGCGCGTCGATCAGCGCGCTGTCCAAGAAGGAGCGGCACTCCTTCGGGGCGCAGTTCGCCGAGGTGGCGGTGGATGTCACCACCGGTGAGGTGCGGGTGCGGCGGATGCTGGGGATGTTCGCCGCCGGGCAGATCGTCAACCCGCTGACGGCACGCAGTCAGTTCCTCGGCGGGATGATCTGGGGCCTGTCGATGGCGCTGCACGAGGAGGCGGTACGGGACGGGGCGACCGGCGGGCACGTCGGCGCGGACCTCGCCGGGTACCACATCGCTGCGCACGCCGACATCCCGCCGCTGGAGGCCGGTTGGGTCGACGATGTGGACGAGGACGACCCGGTCGGCATCAAGGGCATCGGGGAGATCGGCATCGTCGGCGCCGCGGCGGCCCTCGCCAACGCGGTCTGGCACGCCACGGGCGTACGCCACCGGGATCTGCCGATCCGCCCGGACCGGGTGCTGGCGGCAGGTGCGGCGGAGCGGCCGGGGCCCGAGGGCGCCTGAGCCGTTACGCGTCGGGCCCGGGCGGTGATGCCCGGGCCCGACGCGGCCCCTGAGCCGACGCGGTTCGGGGACCGCGGGGCCCCGGCGCCGGTGGTGCCGTGGCGCGCAGAACGTGCCACGGCGCCCCGGTGTTCGGCCTGACCGGGTGCGCCGACGCCCGGCGCACCCGGCACCGCCTCACGCGCCCGGCACCGCCTCACGCGCCCGGCGCCGCGGCGCATGCTCACCCCCGCCCGGCGGCCTCCCGAGCCACATGCTCCAGTCGGTCCCGGTACTCCTGCCACCACGCCCCTTCGTCCGACGGCAGGTTGGTGTTGCCGTCGCGCATCCCGGCGGCGCCGTCGATCAGTTCGCGGACGATGTCCGCGTGACCGGCGTGGCGATGGGTCTCGGCGGTCATGTGGATCAATAGGTGATGCAGTGTCACCTCGCGGCGCTCCGTCGGCCACCACGGCACCTGGCCGACGGCGTCGAGCGGGAGCGCCGTGATGGTCGCGTCGGAGTGCCGCCACGCACGCCGGTACAGCTCCACGATCTGCTCGCGCGTCTCGTCCGCGGTGCGGGCGGCCGAACGCCTCGCCGAAATAACCCAGTTCCACGCTGGTGAGGTGTTTGACCTTCTCTGCACCAACTCCCGAGCGGGGGCCGTCGCATGACGGTTGACGCCTATCTGGTGATCCGCTGCGACGCGGAGGATCCCGCATCGTCCGATGGCCGGTGCGATACCGAGCACAGCTGGCCCACCCGGGTTGAGAACCACACCGAGCTGCGTCGCCTGCTCCGGAGCGAGCGCGGGTGGCACCGTCCCCGTCCCGGCCGAGACGTTTGTCCCGGGCGCCTCCGAGGCGTCAGGCATGTTCGGCAAGTGCCCTTCAGGCGACGTGCCTTACAGATATCCGAGGGAAGTCGTTGCTTAACCGTCGTGTTGCATTCCCAGGTACCGGACTCTGCAGAGGTTGTTGAGTCCGTTGCATCACCTTGTGTCGGATAGCTACGTTCCGACACATGCAACTGATCAACTTCTCGGCGGCGGGTTGGGAGTCCTGGGACGTGTCCCGGCAACCGCTGATCCGCGACCGGATGCCTGTCCTGGTCGACGACGACCTGCGCTTCGAGGACTCACCCGGGGCACCGCGGCCGGCCTTGGTCGCGAACCGCTGGCTGCGCGAGCTGCCGATGAACGGTGCGCCAGCGGTTCGGACTTGGCAGAACAACGCAGGGTGTCTGCGCGACTGGCTGCGGTTCCTCAAGGACCGCGGCGTCGATCCGCTGGGTGACCGCCACGACCTTCAAGCAGTTCTCAGCATGTACGCCGAGTACCGTTTCGCCGGCGAGCTGGAGAACCGGTGGGACATGACCACCTGGAATCTCCACGTCGGCATCCTGTCGAGCTTCTACCGGTGGGCACGCGACGAAGGCTGGGCTGTGGCTGTGCCGTTCAGCTACCGCGCAGGCAAGAGGATGGCGGACGGCGTCCTGGTGGAGGCGGAACGGAACCTCGCCAAGATGCGAACTCCGCGACCTCACACGTCGATCAAGTACCTGGAGCGGGACTTCTCCGAGCTGTTCGTGCGGGTTCTGGCGGGGCTTGATCCGAATGGAGAGCCCGACCGCCAGTACCGGGGCCGCGAGGGCGCCCGGAATTCCTCAATGGCCGGGTTGGTGCTGTCGAGCGGCCTTCGAGGACAGGAGTTCACCTACCTGACCGTGCACGAGGTGCCGCCGCTTCCCGCTCGTCCGTCGCCGGTGCCGGTGCTGTTCCCGCTCGCTCACGCCGTCACCAAGGGCCAGAAGCCGCGGACGAGTTGGATCAGCTATGAAGCGCTGGCCGACGTGCACCAATACATCGAGCTGGATCGGGCTGCATCAGCGGAGGGCTTCGCCTGGCGGCCGCCGTCGAAGCTGGGCAAGCCCCTGGTGGTCGAGGAGCCCGACTGGGAGGGTGCTTACCTCAACGGCCAGCGCAGATCGTGGCGGCAGCTGAGTCCTTCGGAGCGCCTGCGGCTGGTGGCCGTCAACGGCGAATCGCCACTGGTCGGACTGCAGTCCTCGGGGAAGCCATTCATTGACTATGCGACGGTATTCCGCCGGACTTCCGCAAGAATCCGGGACCGTTTTGATCCGCGATTTCCGACAGTTGCCCGACATCGGCTGCGCCATTCGATGGCCATGCAGACATTGGAATGGCTGATCACCGGCTACTACCGCCGAGCCGCCGAGCTGGTAAAGGGAACGGGCGACGATGCTGCGATGGCGCTCTATCTGACCAAGTCGGACCCCATGCTGGTCCTTCGCGATCTACTAGGGCACCAGAGTGTCGTCTCCACGGAGATCTATATCGCGCGTCTTGACGTCACGCGGCTCTACGGGGACGCCTACCGGCAGGTCACCGAAGAATCAGACCCGGCCACTGTCGCCGCAGCAGATGCGGAGTTCAAGGGCGAGGATCTCGACTGATGCCCGCCACTATCACCGAGGAGCCTCTGTCCGTCCGTTTCATCTTCAATGACGGCAGCCGCTATGTTGCGGACCTGGACGGACTACCCAATCCGGAACTGGCCCGCGACCTCGCGCAGGGGCTGGCTTCGAATGCCCACCCGCACGGCGGAATCGGCACGAAGAGGACCGCCACGGGCTACGCCGTGTCGTTGCGCCAGATGGTGGTCAAGCTCGCCGAAGCCGGCTTCACCGGCCTGGCCTCGGACCTGACCCGGCCCGTACTGATGCGGTTCTGGTTGGCCGGGAACGCCGTGCATGAGCGCAATACGCGCATGATCCTCAAGGGGTTCGACGCGGTGACCAGCGCCTTGCGGACGGAGGTGCGTGAGTACCTCGCGGGCAACAAGCTGCACGTGAAGCCCCGCACCCGGCCCTACCGGGCTTACACCGATGGCGAGTGGGAGCGCTTGGGGACATCCCTTCGGGCGTTGGTGGATGACAGTTGGGTCCAGCACAAGCGGGCTCTGGAGTTGGCAACCAAGGGCGCGGACCCGCGAATAACCATGCGAAACAGCAAGGCCGACATGGCCTGGCTCATGATGCGGGACGGGCCGATTCCTTGGCGTGACGGATATCGCGAGTACGCCCGCGGTCACATTGAATCCATCCCCCGGAAATCCGATTCGCAACTTCGACAGGTCCGCGAGGCACTGTTTCCGACCCCGCTTGTCCAGTACGCCTACATGATCTTGCTTGGGATGTATTCTGGAATTGTTCCAGACGGAATCAGTGACCTCTGCGGCGAAGACGTGGAGTGGGCAGGCGATTCCACTATCCTGCTCAGCTATGTCAAGGGCCGCACATCGCGAGAGAGTGTGAATATCCCTGGCCGAGCAGTGCGGCTGCTGGAGCGGTGGCTGCAGTTCTCCGAGCCTGCCCCCGCTTCGCCGATGACGAATGCCGCCGCATGCTGTGGATCTCCCACAGCCCGCATGCCCGACGACCGATCAGCCCGCCGTCCGAGAACGGGAAAGTCTGCCGTCGCCTCAAGCACTCGCTCGGCCTGGTAGACGACGAGGGCGGTGCCCTGCTGATTCACCGAGGCCGGCTTCGGGCGACCTACCAGGAACGGCTGTCGAGGCGGGGATGGACGGGGCGGGCCACCATCGACCCGAACCACACCCCCCGCGTCGAAGGCGATCACTACGTCACTCCGACCACGCCCGCCCGCCTGGCGGCGGTGGAGTCGATCATCGAGGACGGCCAGACCGCCGTCCTGCGCAAGTCGTTGCCGCCCGTGGTGCTCTCCACCGACCGGGCCGCGGAGCTGGCGGAAGGGTTCCCCGACGCGGTGAAACGGCTCGGCCTGGATTCCGCGGCGCTCGCCGAGCTGATGGGAGGCGAGCGGGACGTGTTCACCGCGGCGTGCTCCGATCAACTGGCCGGTGTCCACGGCCCTGCGGGACTGCCGTGCCCGGCCCGGCCGTGGGTCTGCCTGTTGTGCCCGCTGGCAGTGTTCCTGCCGCGTCACGCGCCGAACCTGCTCAGGCTCGACGCCTTCTTCAGCCGCCAGTTCCGGCAGATGCCTACCGAGAACTTCCTGCGGGTCTTCGGTCCCTACGCCGACCGCCTAAGCAACGAGATCCTGCCCAAGTTCTCCGAGGAGACGAAGTCGAAGGGCCGGCTGGAAGTGGCCGACGACGACAGCGCCCTCCCGCTCCGCCCTGAGGAGGGAACGATCTGATGTCCCAGCAGTTGTCCGTCCCCGTCCGCCCTCGGCGCCGAACCGCTTCGGTCTTCGCCGGCGGCAACGTCTGCCGGATCGCCGGGCTGAAGCTGACTCCTGGCGCGACAGGGCCTCTGTTCGAGCAAGATCGCTGGGATCTGTCCGGGCTGGCCGATGCCCATCGCACGGTCACCGGCACGGAGCTGGTCTGGGACTTCACCGAGATCATCAACCCGTCGTGGCGGATGGTGGCCAAGGAGGTCCTGCTCGCGATGCTTGCACCGGACCACGAGGCCGTCCTGGAGTGCGCGCTGGCCCTTCGAAGCGTCCGCGGTCCGCGCACGTGCTACCGGTATCTGCGGCAGTTCATCGAGTGGTTCAACTGGCTGACCGGGGAAGGGCTCGTCACTCTGGAGGAGGTCACTCAGGAGATGTGCAAGCGCTACCTGGAGGAGCGTCACTGGAGCGTGCCGGTTCCCGGCGAACCCCGGCGCCGACTGGAGCCGGGCACGATGAGGGAGCTCGTCAGCGCGGTTCAGGTTCTCACGCTGTACGGAGAGTTGACGTCCTCCGACGGTTACCGCACCGTATTCGCGCCCTGGAGCGGGAAGACCGCGACCAGCGTCGCCGGGGTGAAGACGACCGGCTCGAACCGCACCCCTCCAGTCCCGGACGCCATCCTCCAGCCCCTGCTGGCGACCTGCCTGTACCTAGTCGACGTCGTGGGTCCGCACATCGCCGACCTGCTGGACCAGGTCCGGGCCGAGGCGGCTGAGGACGTGGGTCTTCCCGGCGGAACCCTGGCCCATCTGCCTGCCTTGCGACAGGTGATTGAGGAGGTCAGGGCCGCCGGCGAGCCGCTGCCCGCGCTCGCCGACAACCAGACGACCAAACGCGTCAACCGCCACGGAACGGACCTGCTGTCGCTCCTGGCCTGGGGTCGGCTGTCCCGCAGAGCCAAGGTCGGCCGGCTCTCCCCGGAGGTGTGCACGCGCCTGGCGCCCGCGCTCGCCGAGCTGGCGGCCGAGGTGGGATTCCAACGGCCGTTGGCCCGAAAGCCAGCCTCGATCGCACGGGCCGACAACGCCGAACTGGTGCCGTGGACCTCGCCATTGGCAGCCGAGGACGTGAACATCATGGCCAGCTACGTGGTCATCGCCTGCCTGGTGCTGACCGCGGCGCTCTCGGGCATGCGACACAGCGAACTGCTGGAGATCGAGGCAGGGTGCCGACGTCCGGCTCGGGAGATTCCAGGTGGCGGGAGACGGTTCCGGCTGGCAGGAAGGCTGGTCAAGGGCCAGACGTTCGGCGGGGCGCCTGATGAGTGGGTGGTCATCGAGGAAGTGGACCGGGCGGTCGCTCTCGCCGAGCATCTGCTGAACCGCCCTGACGGTGAGGCCCTGTTCCCCACCGTTGACCTGTCGACTCGGGTGAAGGCCCTGAGGCGCTGGCTGGAGCGGACCGGCAACCGGGAGCGCTGGGGCCTGCCCGTGATCCCGCCCGGACCGGCCAGCGCTCGGATGATGCGGCGCACGCTCGCCCTGGCCATCGCCCAGCGACCGGGCGGGCTGCTGGCCGCGAAGGTTGCGCTCAAGCACATCTCAGTGGCCACGACCGAGGGCTATGCGGCCCGCCCCGGGGGCTCCCAGCGACTGTTCCAGGCCGAGATCGAGGAGGCCGAGGAAGTTCACCGCATCGCGCTCACTGTGCAGGCGTTCCGAGACGTCCAGGCGGGCATCCTGCCAGCCGGCCCCGGCGCCCGCGGCTTGGTCGAGGCATCCTCCCACGTCGACGCCGCGCTGAAGGATGCCGCCCGCACCGACCCGAAAGTCCTCCATGACGACCGGCATCTGGAGAACCTCCTGCGCAAGCAGGCGAAGACGCTTCACGTCGGTTCCGCGAACTACCGCTGGTTCCGCGATCCTTCCAAGGCCCTGTGCCTGCGGATGGCCGGGACCCCGCAGGCCACGAAGCCGCTGGTGGGGATGTGCGACTCCGCGCGCTGCCCGCAGGCCACCCACCACCCGTGCCATCGCCTCGTCTGGGCCAACCAGGCGGCCTCCGTCGCGGTGTTCATCGAGAGCCCCCGAGTTGCCAAGGGCGAGAAGATCAGGCTGCTGCCCGAACGCGATCGAGCCCTTCGGGTCGTCGCCGAGATCGACGCCGCCTCCACGACGACGGTCGGAAAGGACTGAGGTGGCCAGGCTCACCGAGGAAGACAAGGCCCGCAACGAGGCCGCCGTCCGCGCGGCCATGGAACGGGTGCTGAGCGGGGACCTGCCCCCGGGCGGCAAGTGCGATCTGAAGACCCTTGCCCTCATGGCGGGCGTCACCCGCACCGGCTTCTACCCCAAGAAGGCCCGGGACGGCTCTGAACGGCCCGGTACCTACGAGCACCTGGCAGAAGAGTTCGAGCGGCGCCTGAGGGCGCTTCAGGAGACGGGCGAGATCGTCGACCCGCGAGCCGCGCAGATCGAACGGCTCAAGGCCGAGAACGCTCAGCTGAGGAAACGCCTCGCCAACCGAGACGAACAGCTGGCGGAGCTGACCGAGTTCAAGACGCTGGCGATCTCGCGGCTTGCTGCCCAGCACGACGAGATCGAGCGCTTGCGCGAGCGGGCCACTGCGGACGGTAACGTCCGATCGCTGCCCCGCCGGGGCGGGACACCAGCGATCGGCTCTTGCAGCTGAAGGCCGGCGGGTGTTAGTGGCCAGTTCGGATTGGTTCTGTCCGCGATTCTGTGAATGACCTTCGGCTCCCTGTCGCAACGGCGGCTACGTCTACCATTGTTCGAAAAGCGGCCAAGGCAGACGTGGAGGCAGCGATGAGGGTCGTGTTCGTGCATGGGGCGTGCGTGCGGGACGGGTCGTGGTGGTGGCACCGCACCGCCGAGCTGCTGCAGGAGCGAGGGGTGCTGAGCGTGGCCCCGGCGCTGCCGAGCTGCGGCGAGGCGGGCCTGCCCGGAGGCGCCGGCGGTCCGGGGCTCTCCGAGGACGTCGCGGCGGTGCGGCAGGCGCTGCTGGACAGCGACGAACCCACCGTTGTGGTCGCCCACAGCTACGGCGGCATCATCACCGCGGAAGCCGCCGCGGGAATCGGGTCGGTACGCCACCTGCTGCTGGTCTCCAGCTACCTGCCCGAGGTCGGGCAGAGCCTGTCGGAGTTCGGGGACGGCAGCCCCGCCCCGTTCCTCGACGTCGACCCCGACGCTGCCACCTTCGGGGTTCGCCCCGAGCTACTCGTGGACACGTTCCTTCAGGACTGCGACCCCGAGGTCCAGGCGCAGGCGGCGGACCACCTCGCCCGGCAGAGCGTGCAGGTGACCGGGCAGCCGGTCGGGGCGGCCGCATGGCAGCAGGTGCCCTCGACGTACCTCATCTGCGCCCAGGACCGGGGCACCCCGCCGCGCCTACAGCGCGAGTTCGCCCGCCGGGCCGGCAGCGCCATCGAACTCGACGCCGGCCACCACCCGTTCCTGTCCCAGCCCGCCGCGGTCCGGGACCTGCTGCTGAGCCTGTGACGGCAGTGACAAGATCATTCACGGAAGTGCGGTCAGAGCCAATTCCAGGTGGCCGCTGTCAGGCGGGTTCGGGGCCGGGACGGCCCCGAACCCGCCGAGCCAACTTCCCGAGAGGAAGCAGCTGTTCCTCGCCTCTCCGGTACCGTGATCTTCGCCACTTGCCCGGATCTTCCGGAGCTGAAGAAAGCGACACGATGCACTGCCCGACCGAGACGCCTCACAAGGACGCCACCCCCGCGTAAAGCGACACACCTCGGTGGGACACGGCGTTTGCCGCGACTCTGGGGGGCAAGGCAAGTTGGGCACGAGTTGGACGGGCGGCTGTGCGCGTCGAGCTTGGCGTCTACGACGGGCCGATCCGCTTCAACTTCCTCTTGCCGGACTACGTCGCCGGGCATCCGCCGCTCGCTCTGCGCGCGTAGGTCACGCTTTTGCTCAGCCGGCGGTGTGGCGACGTCCAGGCGGCGCTTCGCCGCCTCAGCTCCGCGGGGGCCTCTGCAAGAGGCCACTTGGACAGGGAAAAGGCAACTTCGACAGGGCCTGCAGTCGGGGCTATCTTCTCCTGACATTCGGCGCCGCCCGCAGTCGCACAGGCGTTCCATCAGCCTGAGTCACCCGCAAGGGGATGAGTCGATCACGCCCACAGCTCCCCGCCCCCACGCGCAGGCCACCGAATCGAGTCCACGCCCAGACAGCGAAAGCGTCAGGGACTTCCACACCAGCCCCTCGGCCAGGGAGAGACGCATGCCCCATCTTGCTCTGTACACGTTCGGCGTCCTGAAGTCACCCCTCACCGATCCCGCACGTCTTACGCGGGAGTTCCACGAGAGCGGTGAGGCCGTCTACCGGGAGATCGGCCAGCACCCCGGATATATCGCTCGTGCTGAAGCGGCAGATCGCAGCCTGGGCGCACGGACGGATTTCGACTCGGACTGGGGTGAGTGGGGAGAGTTTGCTGTTCCGGCCTGGTACGGGAAGGGCCGCACTGTGGAAACCACCGCCCTGGCCGCGACCCTCTCACTCTGGACCGACCTGCGATCCGCCTTCGACTCCATCTACACCGGTCTGCACCGCGCGGCGCTCAACAGGCGTTACGACTGGTTCGAGAGGACGGGACACCCGGGTTACGTGTTCTGGTGGGTCACCGACGGCACGATACCCACCTGGCAGGACGGGGTTGCCAGGCTGGAACACCTCCACGACCACGGCTCCGCGCCGTACGCCTTCACCTTCCACCACTCGTTCGATCCGGGCGGAACACCGACCGGGCTCAAAGGCATCGGACCGAGGAGCGACTTGTCCGTGCCCGACTCGCCTACGTGCAGCTGACGATGTTCGAGGTGGCGTGCGCACCCTGTGGGGCTGATGCCGGAGACCCTTCCCGGTCGAGCACGGGAAAGGTCATGGTTCCCCGTCAGAGCCATGCGAACGTGCAGCAGCGCCCACCCGTGCCTCCCGTTGCTGCTGGCCCGTGGCGTACCCCCACGGCGCGGTGTATCGGAACCGAACGGGCGACCACGAAGCGTTTCGGGCGAACCACTTCTGCACGTGCCTTACTGATCGTTTCGGAATGAGTTCGCGCCGGGGTCTTGGCAGTTGGGTGTGGTGGCGGAAAGATCTCTCGCGTGTCCGCTGATCTTGTGTCTGATGACCTGTGGGAACGTGTGGCTCCGCTGCCGCCGGCTCGTGCACCGCGCCGGCACCGATACCCTGGGCGGCTGCCAGCCGATGACCGTGCTGCTCTGCGGGGCATCGTTTACGTGCTGCGCAAGAGTGTGGGCTGGCGAGACGTACCCGCAAAGCTGGTCGGGTGCAGTGGGGTGACGGCTTGGCGTCGTCTGCGGGACTGGACCGAGGCCGGAGTCTGGCCCCGCCTGCACGAGGTCCTGCTGGCGGAACTTCGCAGAGACGGGCTACTGGAGATGGACGACGCCGCCATCGACGCTTCGCACGTCAGAGCCCTCAAAGGGGGCTCACACCGGACCTTCGCCGGTCGACCGGGCCCGACCGGGCAGTAAGCACCACCTCATCGTCGACCGGAACGGAACCCCGCTCGCTGTCTCTTTGACCAGCGGAAACCGCCACGACGTTACCCAGCTCATGCCTCTGCTGGACGCGATGCCCCGCATTCGCGGCCTGCGCGGCCGACCCCGCCACCGGCCCCGTCGGCTGTTCGCCGACCGCGGCTACGACTTCGACAAGTACCGCCGCCTCGTCCGGGCTCGTGGCATCACACCCAAGATCGCCCGCCGTGGTGCCCTGCACGGTTCCGGCCTGGGCAAGACCCGATGGGTCGTCGAGCGCACGTTCGCCTGGCTCCACCAGTTCAAACGACTCCGCATCCGCTACGAGATACGCGCCGACCTCCACCTCGGGCTTCTCCCACTCGCTTGCAGCATCATCTGCTTGAGACGACTCAAACCCTCATTCTGAAACGATCAGAAGTGCAGTCAACTGACCAGGCCCAGCAGATTGGTACCGGTGGGCGTCAGGGGGCGGCGGATGTCGTACTCGCCGAGTCCGTCGAGCTTCCAGAGCAGGGCGTCGCGGGCGGCCTGCAGATAACGCAGGAGATCTGCCTTCGGCTTCGATGCGTCCATGCCGGGAAGTCTGCCACCCGCCACTGACAACGGCCCCGGAGCGCGCCCCGGACCGCGCCCCGGCGCAGGGCCGTTCAGGAGGCCCGGCAGACGCAGAACGGCTGGCCGGACGGGTCGAGGAGGACGGTCCAACGGCCCTTTCCGGGCTGGTGGTCGGGCCGGGTGGCCCCGAGGGCGAGCAGGCGTTCCTCGGCCGCGGCGGGGTCCTCGAAGGCGAGGTCGAGGTGGAAGGGGAGTTCGTCCTGCGGCCAGTCGGGGGCGCGGAACGTGCGGGCGGTGGAGAAGACCAGGGTCCGGACGCCGTCGCTGATGAGGTGGGCGGCCGGGTTGCCGTCCTCGTCGTGGAAGGTGTGGCGGGTCTCCCAGCCGAGGGCGGCGGCGTAGAAGTCGGCGAGGGCAGCGCCGTCGGGGGCCCAGATTCCGGAGCCCAGCAGGGTGCCGGTGGAGGGCGCCGGGGCGGTGGTGGCGGAGGTCGTCTTGGGCATGGTGCGGTCCTTCGGGGTGGCGCGGTGGCGCGGGAGACCTCGCACGGTGGCGGTGTCCCGGCGCCCGGACACGTCGAGGATGCCTGCCCTTCAGGACGGTTTCTGTCCTGAAGGGCAGGGCACGGGGCCCCGTTCCGACGGCTCGGGCCCGTACCCGCCGACCGGCCGCTACGCGATGCCGCCGTCCCGCAGACGCCGGTTGTCCAGGACCGCGACGGCGCGTCGGACACGGATGGTCTCCGCCGCGTCGACCGCGGCGGTGACCGTGCCCGGTTCCGCGCCGAGGCGGGCGCGGACGGCGCCGTCGGGGGCGACGAGCATGCTGTGCCCGATGCCGGTGGGTGCCTTGGTGGGGTGCTCGGGGTCGGCCGCCGGGTCCGGGGCGGACTGGCCGACGGCGGCGAGCCAGACGGTGGCGTCCAGCGCCCGGGCGCGGACGAGGAGTTCCCACTGGTCGCGTTTGCCGGGTCCGGCGCCCCAGGAGGCGGGGAGCACGCTGACGGTGGCCCCGGCGTCCGCGTGCGCCCGGAACAGTTCGGGGAACCGCAGGTCGTAGCAGGTGGCGAGGCCGACGCGGACGTCGTCGACATCGATGGTCACGACCCGGTCCCCGGCGGCGACGGTCTCGGACTCGCGGAAGCCGAAGGCGTCGTAGAGGTGGATCTTGTCGTAGGAGTCGGCCACGCCGGGGCCGGTGGCCAGCAGGGTGTTGGCGACCCGGCCGCCGGGGGCGGGGGTGAACATCCCGGCGACGACGGTGATTCCGGCCGTCTGCGCGGCGCCGCGGACGCCGTCCGCCCACGGGCCGTCGAGCGGTTGGGCGACCGGACCGAGCAGAACGCCGAAGCGGCACATGGCCGCCTCGGGCAGGACGGCCAGCCGGGCGCCGTCGTCGGCGGCGCGGCGGACGTGCTCGGTGAGCAGGACGAGGTTCTGCCACGGGTTGTCCGTCGACGTCATCTGGCAGAGGGCGATACGCATGGGGCTCCGTTTCCTGGGCTCTGGTGCGGCGCGTCCGGGGCGCGCGGGGCGTGCCCGCAGCAGCATGGTGCCTCGCCGGGACGGGGAACCGCAGCGGGGCCCTGGCCGAAAGGGCGCCCGGCCGCCGCCCGCCGGGTCCGGCGCGGGCCGCGACCGGCTCCGGCCCGGCCGCGCGCCCCGGAGTCACGCAAGCCCCGGCGGCCCGCCCCTCACCGCCCCATGTGCGCCGCGATCTCCTCCACACACTCCCGCAGTCGCGGCAGATGGCCGTGGAGTTCATCCGCCGAGGTCAGCGCGGTGACCGCGCCCAGCGAGATCGCCAGCTGCGGCACCCCCGACCGGTCCGGGACCGCCA
The DNA here is from genome assembly GCF_007280575.1 of Streptomyces benahoarensis. Classification (GTDB taxonomy): domain Bacteria; phylum Actinomycetota; class Actinomycetes; order Streptomycetales; family Streptomycetaceae; genus Streptomyces; species Streptomyces benahoarensis. The sequence continues at coordinate 1,366 of NZ_VKJP01000069.1, read as the reverse complement.
TGGCGATCGAGCGGACGCCGACCTCGCTCTCCTCGTCGACCTCCGCCCAGCCGCGGGCACGCACCCGCGCCAGCTCCTCGCGTACCGCCTCGGGGTCGGTCACCGTACAAGCGGTCACCGCGGGCAGCTCCTCGGACAGGAGGGCGTCGACGGTGGCCGCGGGCCGGCCGGAGACCAGCGCCTTGCCGAGTGAGGTGGCGTGCCAGGCGGTGCGGGTGCCCTCGGCGCTGCGGAGCTGGAGGTGCTGCGTGCCCTGGACCGCGAGGACCAGCAGGACGCCGCCGTCGTGGAGGATTCCGGCGATGGCGGGCAGGCCGGTGGCGGCGGCGAGGGTCCGCATGGGGGCGGCGGCCTCGGAGTATCCGGCCGGTGAGCGGTGGAAGCCGCGGGAGAGTTCCAGGACGCGGACGCCCGGGGCGTAGCGGCGGGCGCGTTCGTCGTAGGAGGCGAACCGCTCGGCCACCAGGCGGCCCAGGATGCGGTGGGCGCTGCTGACGGGGAGGCCCGCCAGCCGGGCGGCCGCGCTGACCCCGAGGCCGCCGGGGTGGTCGGCGAGGACGGACAGCAGGCGCAGCCCCCGGCTGAGCTGGTCGTCGCCGGATGTCGTGGTCATGGTGCGTCTCCTGTGTGCCGCGCCGGTGGCCCGGCCGTTCCCTGGTGTCAGCGGGCCTCAGCGGGCTCCGGCTGCCCGGTCACCGTACCCAAGGGTTCGGCCGCGGGCCGGGGGTCGCGTACCGCGAGGGTCAGGGCGGCGGAGAGCAGCGCGCCGACAGCCATCATGGCGAAGGCGCCCGCGTCGCCGAGCGAGGTGCCGCGCACCCAGCCGACCAGGTACGTCCCGGCGAACGACCCGAGGGCGCCGAAGGAGTTGACCATGGCGACGGCCGCGCCGGAGATCCCGGCCGGGGCGAGCGAGGAGACCAGCGCGAAGAACGGTCCGTAGGGCGCGTAGAGGCAGGCGGCGGCAACCACGAGCATCGCGAAGGCGAGGGGGAAGCGGGAGCCCGCCGCGTAGGAGCCGAAGAGGGCGAGGCCGCCGACGGCGAGCCAGGGCCAGACAGCGGCGCGGCGGCGGCCGCTGCGGTCCGAGAGGCGGGAGTTGACGAGCATCGCGACGACGGCGAAGGCGTACGGGACGGCGGTGAGCAGTCCGGTGGTGCCGATGCCCTCGCCGGTGCCGCTCTTGACGATCGAGGGCAGCCAGAAGATGAAGCCGTACATGCCGAACGACCAGCAGAAGTACTGCGCGGACATGAACAGCACGGGGCGCGAGCGCAGCACTGCGCGGTAGGCTGTCTCTTATTCACATCTCCGAGCCCACGAGACGCTCATGAATCAAAACTAAACCATGCGCTTCTTCGAGCAG
>NZ_VKJP01000698.1 GCF_007280575.1 Streptomyces benahoarensis | reverse complement strand
GGCATACGAGTTTCATGAGCGTCTCGTGGGCTCGGAGATGTTTATAAGAGACAGGGCGGCAGCCGCCCCACGCCGGGTGCGGGGCCCGTCGCCACCGGATGCGGACCGCGTCGTCACCGGGTGGCCCCTTCGCCCTAGCCCTGGTGCGCGTCGAGCTCCTTCAGGTACTTCTCGCGGGTCGCCTCGTCCAGGAAGGCCGCGCGGAACGAGTTGCGGGCCAGGGTGCGGAGCGTCGCGTCGTCCAGGTGGAGGGCGTCGCGTACGGCGGTGAAGTTGTCGTCGGCGTAGCCGCCGAAGTAGGCGGGGTCGTCGGAGTTGACGGTGACCAGCAGTCCGGCGTCGAGCATGGCGGGCAGCGGGTGGTCGGCGAGGTCGTCGATGACGCGCAGCCGGACGTTGGAGAGCGGGCAGACGGTCAGCGGCACCTGTTCGGCGGCGAGGCGGGCCACCAGCCGCTCGTCCTCCATGCTGCGCACGCCGTGGTCGATGCGGTCCACGCCGAGGATGTCCAGCGCCTCCCAGACGTACGCGGGCGGGCCCTCCTCACCGGCGTGGGCGACGCACTTGAGCCCCGCCTCGCGGGCCAGTTCGTAGACCTCGCGGAACTTCGACGGCGGGTGGCCGACCTCGGCCGAGTCGAGGCCGACGGCGGCGATGCGGTCGAGGTGCGGGCGGGCCGCCTCGAAGGTGGCGAGGGCCGATTCGGCGCTCTCGTCGCGCAGGAAGCACATGATCAGGCGGGTGGTGATGCCGTGCCGCTCCGGGGCGGCGTCGAGCGCGCGGGCCAGGCCGTTGATCACGGTGACGAGGGGGACGCCGCGGGCGGTGTGGGCCTGCGGGTCGAAGAAGATCTCGGCGTGCCGGACGCCCTGGGCGCGGGCGCGGGCGAGGTAGGCGTCGGCGAGGTCGTGGAAGTCGTCCTCGGTGCGCAGGACGGCCATCAGCGCGTAGTAGAGGTTCAGGAACGACTGCAGGTCGGTGAAGGAGTAGGCGCGGCGCAGCTCGTCGCGGGAGGCGTACGGCAGGGTGACGCCGTTCCGCTCGGCGAGGGCGAAGGCCAGCTCGGGCTCCAGGGTGCCCTCGATGTGCAGATGCAGTTCGGCCTTGGGGAGCGGGGCGGGGG
>NZ_VKJP01000697.1 GCF_007280575.1 Streptomyces benahoarensis | reverse complement strand
GGTCGCCGTGATGCTGGAGCGGCTCGCCGCGAAGGACGGCAGGCGGCGCCCCGGCGACGCGGAGCTGACCGAGCGGGCCGCCGCACTGTCGGCGCGGTTCCTGGGCGGCGAGGCCCGCCCGGCGTCGGTGCGCTGGGTCACCAACCAGAACAGCCGCTGGGGCTCGTGCACCCCCGCCGAGGGCACCATCCGCCTCTCGCACCGCCTCCAGGGCATGCCGGAATACGTCGTCGACTACGTACTGCTGCACGAACTCGCCCACCTCCTGGTGCCCGGCCACAGCCCGCGGTTCTGGAAGCTGCTCGACGCCTACCCGCGCACCGAAAGGGCCCGGGGCTACCTCGAAGGCATCGCCGCCGCCGAGCGGCTGCCGCACCCGTCCGAACCGGACGACTGACACCGGCCGGCGCCGGTCACACGCCCCGGCATCCCGCGTTGTCAGTGGCAGCGGATAGCCTGGCTCGCAGTACCAACTCACAGCCGGAGCGGGGGGACAGGCGTTACCTATGGCCAGGGAATTCCAGCGGGGCCACAAGGCCAGGATCGGTGACCTGACGGCAGGGACCGACCTGTACGTCGGCGTGCAGATCGGTGGCCCGGGGCTCACCTTCGACATCAGCTGTTTCGGCCTGGACGCCGACGAACGGCTCTCCGACGACCGGTACTTCGTCTTCTTCAACCAGCCCGCCTCGCCCGAGCAGGCCATCCAGCAGCTCGGCGAACAGGCCGGTGACACCCAGTCGTTCCGGGTCACCCTCGACCGCATCCCGCCGCACATCCGGAAGCTGTCCTTCACCGCCGCCCTCGACGGCGCCGGTCAGGTCTCCCGGATCGGCTCCGGCTACCTCCGCATCGTCGCAGGCGGTGAAGAGGTCGCCCGCTACTCCTTCAACGGCTCCGAGTTCAGCACCGAACGCGCCGTCATGCTCGGCGACTTCTACCTCAAGGACGTGTGGCGGTTCGCCGCCGTCGGCCAGGGCTTCGACGGCGGCCTGGAGGCGCTGCTGAAGAACTTCGGCGGCGAGGCCGTCGAGGAGGAGGAGGCGCCCGAGCCCGCGCAGGCCGCGCCCGCTTTCGCCCCGCCCGCCGCACCGGCCCTGGCCTTCGCCCCGCCGCAGGCCCCGGCG
>NZ_VKJP01000696.1 GCF_007280575.1 Streptomyces benahoarensis | reverse complement strand
GATGTATAGGCTTGGTCTGTGGTGCGTACTGGGCGGCCGAAGGCCGAGTTGATCCTGTCGGATGAGGAACGGGCTGCGCTGGAGGGGTGGGTGCGGCGCCGTTCCACGCCGCAGGCGTGGGCTCTGCGCTGCCACATCATCCTGGCCTGCGCGGAGGGGTTTTCGAATAAGGATGTGGCGGTTCGGCTCGGCTCGACTGCGCATGCGGTGGGCCGCTGGCGGGCGAGGTTCGTCGAGCACCGGATCGTCGGTCTGGGAGACATGCCCCGCTCGGGTGGTCCCCGGTCGGTCACCGACGAGCAGGTAGCCGCACTGGTCGCAAAGACTCTGGAGTCCGCCCCGAAGGATGCGACGCACTGGTCGACGCGGTCGATGGCGAAGCAGACGGGACTGTCGCAGTCGACGGTGTCACGGGTGTGGCGGGCGTTCGGTCTGCGGCCGCACCGCTCGGAGACGTTCAAGCTGTCGACGGATCCGTACTTCGTCGACAAGGTCCACGACGTCGCCGGACTCTATCTGGACCCGCCCGAGCGGGCTCTGGTGTTCTGCGTGGACGAGAAGTCGCAGATCCAGGCCCTGGACCGTTCCCAGCCGGTGCTACCGATGATGCCCGGCGTCCCTCAGCGGATGACGCACGACTACGTCCGCGCCGGCACCACCACCCTCTTCGCCGCCCTGGAGGTCGCCACCGGCAAGGTCATCGGTTCCCTGCACCGCCGCCATCGAGCCGAGGAGTTCAAGAAGTTCCTCGTCAAGCTCGATCGCGAAGTACCGGACGGCCTCGAAGTCCACCTTGTGCTGGACAACTACGCCACCCACAAGACCCCGGCGATCAAGACGTGGCTGCTGGCGCACCCCCGGTTCCACCTGCACTTCACGCCGACGGGATCGTCCTGGCCCAACCTCGTGGAGCGGTGGTTCGCCGAGCTGACGAACAAACAGATACGGCGAGGCGTCCACAAGACCGTCCAAGCCCTGGAGAACGACATCCGGACCTGGATCGCCGCTTGGAACACCGACCCCAAGCCCTACGTCTGGACCAAGACCGCGGACGAGATCCTCGAACACCTCGCCTCACATCCGAACAGAATTCCCGACTCAGAACACTAGGACGTGTCCGGAAAGTCCCG
>NZ_VKJP01000695.1 GCF_007280575.1 Streptomyces benahoarensis | reverse complement strand
TCGGGATGGGGGTCCCCGGTCCGCGTCGCCAGCACGCTGTGCGCGGGCGCCGCGTCCAGCACCGGTACGTACACCGCGCTCCAGGAACGGCGCCATCTCCCGCGCCAGCGCCACCGTCAGCGCCCGGAAGATCCGCACGTCGGGATGGGGGTCCCCGGTCCGCGTCGCCAGCACGCTGTGCGCGGGCGCCGCGTCCAGCACCGGTACGTACACCGCCCCGGGCCACGGGTAGTACCGCGCGAACGACGCCAGCCCGGAGCCCGCCCCGCGCCCGGCGGCCACGCTGGTCAGCACGTCCTGAGGGGTCAGCGCGCAGTCCGGCGCGCGCCGCTCGCCCGCGTCGAAGTACAGGTAGTCCGTGAACGGCCGCGGGGTGTGGCGCGGCAGTCGCAGATACGGCAGATCCAGGACGTCGGCGACGCGCAGCCCCTCCCGCCGCGCGTCCGCGTACACCGAACCCGCCGGTACCGCCACGATCCGCCGCTCCGTCGTCAGCACGTCCACGTCGATGCCCTCGGCCTCGATCGCCGGGCGGACGAACGCGACGTCCACCCGGTCCTCGCGCAGCGCGCTGCAGTGCTCCGTGAAGTTCAGCTGGACCAGCCGCAGCGGCACCTCGGGCCGCGCCCGCCGGAAGGCGTTGACCGCGGCGGGCGTCACCTCCGCCGAGCCGTGGCCCATCACGCCGACGCGCAGCGCCCGCGCGGCCGGACCGTTGTCGAGGGCCGCCTCGGTGACGTCCTCGACCGCCGCGTTCACCGCCGCCAGCAGCGTCCGGGCGTGCGACACCAGCCGCCGCCCCGCCGCCGTCGGCACCACCGTGCCCCGGCCGCGCTCCAGCAGCCGGGCCCCGAACTCCCGCTCCAGCTGCTGGACGTGCCCGGTCACCGCGGCCGGTGACAGGAACAGCCGGGCCGCCGCCCGGCCGAAGTGGCCCTCCTCGACCACCGCCAGAAAAGAAGACAGCCGCCGCAGATCCATGGCGCAACGATACGGCCGACCACCCCCGGTGGCTCGTACGCATTCACGATTCCTGAACGCCTGCGGCGCCCGCCCCGGGGCCTCCCGTAGAACGGCCGGTATGACGACGCCTTCCCTCCGGACCGACGCGCCCGCCGCCCCGGCACCCCCG
>NZ_VKJP01000694.1 GCF_007280575.1 Streptomyces benahoarensis | reverse complement strand
GGGCGGAGTTGGGGGCGGTGCTGGGCGAGGCGGCGCGGTACGGGTTCGTGCTGGATGCCGAGGTGCCGGTGCGGGTGTCGTTGTTCCGTACGGGGCCTGGGGAGCACACACTCCTGGTGCTGATGCATCACATTGTTGCTGATGGTTGGTCTGTGGGGCCGTTGTTGGGGGATCTGTCGCGGGCGTATGCGGCGCGGTTGGCGGGGTTGGCTCCGGTGTGGGAGCCGTTGCCGGTGCAGTACGCGGACTACACGCTGTGGCAGCAGGAGGTGCTGGGTTCGGAGGAGGATCCGGACAGTCTGTTGTCGAAGCAGTCGCGGTACTGGCAGGAGCAATTGGCCGGGTTGCCGGAGCTGACCGAACTGCCCCTCGACCGGCCACGTCCCGCCACCGCCACCCACCAGGGATGCTCGGTTGCCGTGCGCCTCGACGCCGGGACACACCGCGCCCTCGATGCACTCGCCCGCCGTACGAACACGACGATGTTCATGGTGCTGCAGGCGGGGGTTGCGGCGTTGCTTTCCCGTATGGGGGCCGGTACCGACATCCCGATCGGTACGGCGGTGGCGGGGCGCAGCGACGAGGCGCTGGAGGACCTCGTCGGGTTCTTCGTGAACACGTTGGTGCTGCGTACGGACACGTCGGGTGACCCGGGTTTCCACGAGCTGCTGGAGCGGGTGCGGGAGACGGACCTCGGGGCGTTCGCCCACCAGGACGTGCCCTTCGAGCGGCTGGTGGAGCTCGTCAACCCGGGCCGCTCGTTGGCCTACAGCCCGCTGTTCCAGGTGATGCTCGTCCTGCAGAACAACGTCGGAGGCAATCCGGCGCTGCCGGGCCTGGCCACCGAGGTGGAGGACCTCAGTGCAGGAGCCGCCAAGTTCGACCTCACTTTCAGCCTGCACGAGCACCGTGCGGCCGACGGCACCCCCGACGGCATCACCGGCGGCCTCATCTACGCCACCGATCTCTTCGAAGCGGAGAGCGCCGGGGCGCTGGCCGCCCGTCTGGTGCGCCTGTTGGAGTGCGTCGCTGATGACCCGGATCGGGTGATCAGTGGCCTGGATGTCCTCGATCCGGCTGAGCGCGCCCAGTTGCTGCACGAGTGGAATGACACGGCGCATCCGGTGCCCGATACCACGTTGCCCGAGTTGTTCG
>NZ_VKJP01000693.1 GCF_007280575.1 Streptomyces benahoarensis | reverse complement strand
ATGAGCGTCTCGTGGGCTCGGAGATGTGTATAATAGACAGGCTCAACGGCGCGCTGCCAGGCGTCAGGGTGTTCCCAGGGCAGCAGATGGCCCGCGTCGGGTATCTCGGCGTAGCTGCCGCCGGGCAGGACGCGGACCATCTCCTGCGCCTCGGCGCGGCCCAGCTCGCCGTCCTGGCCCCGGACGACGAGGGCGGGGCAGCGGACCTCGGCCAGCTCTTCCCAGTGGGCGTCGGTCACCCAGGTCTCGCGGGCGGTGAGCATCTGGCGGCGGGAGAAGACCGGGCGCCAGCCGTCGGCACGCTCGGCCATCACCTCGGCGAAGAACGCGCCGCGCGCCGGGCGGGGGCGCTCCAGCGACGGATCCTCCTCGCCGAACCACCGGCGGACGTCCGCGAGCGTGGCGAAGGGCAGCGGCCAGGTGGCGAACCACTCGGCCCATTCGTGCTGCGAGGCGGCGCCCAGCGCGGACGCGCGCATGTCGCAGATGACCAGCGCGCCGACCAGATCCGGCCGACGGGCGGCGAGCTGCCAGGCCGTCAGCGCACCCATGGCGTGGCCGATGACGGTCACGGGGGCGAGGCCGAGCTGTTCGATGACGGCTATCGCGTCCTCGACGTAGGCGGCGCGGCCGAAGGGGCCGTCGGCGGGCTTCTCACTGCGGCCGTGGCCCCGCTGGTCGAGGGCGATGGCGCGATACCGCGCGCCGAGCCAGCGGGCGGTGTCGGCCCAATGGGACGCCCGCCCCATCAGGCCGTGGAGCAGCAGGACACCGGGGCGCCGCTCGCTCCCCTCCGGCCCGCCGTCGCCCTTGGGCGGGTCGGTGAACTCCCAGGCCGCGAGCCGCATTCCGCCGGCCCCCGTCACCTCGATGCGCCGCACCATGTGCCCTGGCACCCCCACTCGTCCCTTGACCCACTCCACACTATCGAATCTTCATTCGAATACGACGGCCTCGTGCGGAAGTCCCCTCGTTCGGGTGACAGTGCGCAGGGATAGCCGGGGATCCGCACGGGGAGACAGCTACGGGGGGACGGATCCCGCCGGACAGGGGGTCCGTAGCGCGGGACCTTGAGAGCTCGGGGCTCCAGGTCCTGACGGGGGAGCCGGGGGAGGC
>NZ_VKJP01000692.1 GCF_007280575.1 Streptomyces benahoarensis | reverse complement strand
GGGGAGTGGGCGGGACGGCGTCCGGGGCGGGCGGTGTGGTCATCGCAGCCAGCCCTCCTTCCGTACGCGGTCGAGGAAGGCGGGGACCTCGTCGGCGACGGGTGCGCCGGGGTGGCGGGCGGTCAGCTCCCGCACGATCTGCGGGACGTCGCGGGTACCGTCGCAGAGCCGCAGCACCTCGCCCGCCGAGCCCTCCAGCACCACGACGCGTTCGGGGAGAAGCAGCAGGTCGACGCCGCGGACCCGGTCGGCGCGGAGGAGGACGCCGGGGGCCGGGCCGGGGCGCCAGGTGGTCATGCCCGCGCTCCGGCCGGGTCGGCGGCGGGCGGACGGCCACCGCGTTCGACGGCGTCGAGGAGGGACCAGAGCACCTCACATTTGAAGGCGAGGGCGGCGACGGCGCGGTCCTGTTCCGCCTCGGTCCGGGCGCCGTCGAGGACGAGGGCGAGGGCTTCCTTGCTGTCGCGGCTGCCCTGCCCCTGCCGGTCGTGGAAGTAGGTCAGGCCGTCCCGCTCGATCCAGGGGTAGTGGCGTTCGAAGGCCCCGATACGAGTGCGCATGATGTCCGGTGCGGACAGTTCGGTGAGGGAGGCGGCGACCGCCTCCAGCGGGGAGCGCAACCGGCAGAAGTTCACATAGCCTTCGACGGCGAGGCGCACGCCGGGCAGCACCCCGGACTCGTCCAGCAGGACGGCGCGGTCGATTCCGGCGGCCTCGCCGAGCCGCAGCCAGCGCTCGATACCGCCCTCGCCCTCGCGGTCGCCGTCGTGGTCGCGGATCCGGCGCAGCCACATGCGGCGCAGCTCGGGCGTGCCGAGTTTCGCGGTGATCAGGGCGTCCTTGACGGGGATGTGGCGCTGGTAGTGGAACCGGTTACGGATCCAGCGGCGCAGCTCCTCCGGCGTCAACTCCCCTTCGTGCATTCGGATGTTGAAGGGATGGCGGTCGTGGTAGTGCTCGCGTGCGACGGTGCGCAGGCGTTCCTCGAAGGAGGCCCGGGCCGCCGGGCGGACGCAGTGGTCGGGGGTCGGGTCTCCCTGTAGGCCGTTCATGGCGCGATCTCCATCCCTTCCGTCGCGGCGCACTCCCGTACGGCGGCGCCCGGGTGGGACGCCGTGCGCCGGGATGCGCGGGCGGCGGTGCGCGGGGTTGGTGGGG
>NZ_VKJP01000691.1 GCF_007280575.1 Streptomyces benahoarensis | reverse complement strand
GTTTCATGAGCGTCTCGTGGGCTCGGAGATGTGTATAAAGAGACAGCCCCGGGCTCTGGGGCGGGGCGGGTGCGCGAGGTGCGTGGCCGCGAGCGCCGTACCGGAGTCCCGTGCCGCCGGCCACCGCTCCCGGCTCCCCGGTCGTCGGGTGGCCGCGGCGGCGGCCGACGGACGATGGCGTGCGGACGTGACCGGGATCACGACGTACGCGCGCGACCAGGGTCATGGCGTACGGCGAGCGGGCCCCTGACCATGGCCGCATGACCATGCTCAAAGGGGTGTTGTTCGACTTCTCCGGGACGTTGCTGCGGATCGAACCGGCGGAGAGTTGGCTGCGCGGCGCGCTGGCGGCGACCGGGACCGTCATGGACGACGGCGCGCTCCGCGACACGGCCGCGGCGCTGGAGCGGGCCGGGGCGCTGCCCGGTGGCGCCGTGCCCGAGGTGGTCCCGCCGGAGCTGGCCGGAATCTGGGCGGAGCGGAACCGCGAACCCCGCCATCACCGCGAGGTCTACACCGCGCTGGCCCGTCGGGTGCCGCTGCCCTCCCCCGCGCTGCCGGAGGCGCTGTACGCGCGCCATATGCGCCCCGAGGCGTGGCGGCCGTACCCCGACGCGGTCGAGGTGCTGGCCGAACTGCGCGGGCGCGGGCTGCGGTTGGGGCTGCTCAGCAACATCGGCTGGGATCTGCGGCCGGTACTGCGCGCGCACGGTCTGGCGCCGTATCTGGACTGCACCGTCCTGTCGTTCGAGCACCGGATGCAGAAGCCGGACCCGCGGCTCTTCGCCGGCGCCTGCCGGGAGTTGGGGCTCCCACCGGGCGAGGTGCTGATGGTCGGCGACGACCGTCGGGCGGACGGCGGCGCGACGGCCGTGGGCTGCCGCTACCTGCCGGTCGCACCGCTGCCGGTGGACCAACGCCCGGACGAGCTGCGGGCGGTGCTGGACCTGCTGGGCTGAGTGAGCGGGCCCCGGTTCAGGCGGGCGGTGCGCATCACGGGCGGGCGCCCGGCGGACGGGCACCAGGGCCCGGCCCGGGCCCGGCCACCCGACGCCCCGCGCGGCCGGCGCCCCGCCTCACGCAGCGACCCGATCCGAGCCCAAGGCCGGGCCAGGCCACCCGGCACCCCACCGGCCCGCCCCGGGCCCC
>NZ_VKJP01000690.1 GCF_007280575.1 Streptomyces benahoarensis | reverse complement strand
ACCCCCATCACCCCCTCGTCCTCCTCCGGCAACCACGCAGGCCCCGCGGGCACCGTCAGCCACCGTCCCTCGGTGGCCAGCGCCCGGGCCGTGGCCCGTAGCGCATCCAGGCCCGGGTGGCGCAACCCCCGGCGCCACACCAGACTCACCGGCGACAACGGGACCGGGTCCACCACCAGCCGCAGCACCATCCCGGGCACCTCGATGAACTCTGTGCTCGCCAGCACCGACCAGCCCCGTTTCCGTACCATCCGGACGAACTCCCGCTCCCCGTCGATCTCCGGGAACGGCGCGGCCATCGCCACCCCCCGGCCCGCGAAGAGCCGCGCCGCGAGGTCGGTCCACTCCGTGGTCCGCGGGTTACCGGCGGCCGCGTACAGCGTCTCCCCGGCCAGCGCGCCGAGCGGCACGGCGACCCGCCCGGCCAGCGGATGCCCCGCGTCCAGCAGCACCGCCATCGGCTCCAGCCGCACCGGCTGCTGCGCGAGATCCGCCCGCGCCCCGGGCTCCAGCCCGGCGTACCGGCCGAACGAGACGTCCAGCCGCCCGGCCGCGATCTCCCTCGCCGCGCCCGCCAGCCCGCCGTGGAAGCGTGCCACCAGCTCACAGCTGTCCGGCAGCCGCTCCCGGGCCACCTCCAGCACCCGGTGCGCCGTCCCGACCGGCGCCCCGACATCGACCAGCAACGGCCGGTCGTCGGCGGCCCGGAACGCGTCGGCCAGCGCCTCGTGGGCCGCCAGCACCCGGCGCGCGTACGGCAGCAGCCGCTCACCGTCCGCCGTCAGCGCCACCCGCCGTGTCGTACGGACGAACAGGCTCGCCCCCACCTCCCGCTCCAGCCGCCGCACATCGCGGCTGAGCGCCTGCTGGGCGACGTACAGCCGGGCCGCGGCGCGGGTGAAATGGAGTTCGTCGGCGACGGCGGTGAAGGCACGCAGCAGCCGGGGCTCGATATCGCGGGGCATCGCACCAGCCTCGCAGCCGGGCCCGGGGCCTACGACCTCGTCCGCGATGGTCAGTGGGAGAAGGAGCGCCGCGACGCCGCTGACCATCGCGGACGAGGTCGTCACAACGCCGTTGCGTCAATGGGCTCTTGGCAGGTGTTGGACGCCCCGCTCGGCCCCGGCCACCGTAAAGGGGTGATCCTCTTCCTCGCCGCCCGCCCCGTGACCG
>NZ_VKJP01000068.1 GCF_007280575.1 Streptomyces benahoarensis | reverse complement strand
GCCCGCTCCACTTCACCTCGGACAGGGAGATGACACCTTCCCCGTCGAGGACCGAGAGCGCGATGAAGAACACCACCCACCCGACCGTCCAGCACGTCAGGCGTATCCGCACCCGCCGCCGCTCCGCACTCCAGGCGGACCGTGTCCCCGCGTCCTCGAAGGCAACCGTGTCCGGAACGGGGTGCTCCACAGACCTCACCAGAAATTCCCCCCTTTTCGAGCGTCAGCCCCTCGGCGCCGAGTAGGAACCGTTCACCGGGCCCGGAGATTACGAAAGTTTGATGGTTGCTATACCTTAGCCTGGCGTCGCGTCGGGCGGCCCGCAAGCGCCCCAATTGCCCCTCGTGTGACGTATGTTCACTTCGTTTGCTGAGGGAGAAGAGGTTTACGGGTGTCCGACGAGTTCAAGGTGGATCTCACGCAACTCGCCTCATTCGGTCGGGTGTTGAAGAAATCCGTCTCGGATTTGGAGAATGCACGCAAAGCCCTTTCGGCTGTCAGTGTCGAACAGGTCGGGACGGCGCGGCTGGACAGGGCGTGTGAGACCTTCCAGGAGCGGTGGAAGTACGGCACCGGCGAACTGAAGGAATTGATTGAGGCGGTTGACGAGGGAGTGGAGAAGGCCGCGCTGAGCTACAAGGAGCTGGAGGAGAACCTCTCCAAGGCGCTCAAGAAGATGCACGATACCGCAGCCACCAATGCGGGGGAGCGCTGACCATGGCGAAAAATCCTTATCCGAGCCTGGGATGGAATCCCGTTCCCGGAGTCCCCGAATCGGTCTCCGGTCTCCATGGCAAGGTGGAGGCGGCGGCCAAAACCCTGAACAACTGCTACGAGCAGATCGTTTACCTCCTCGGTGCCAGCTCCAGCTGGCAGGGGGATGCCGCCAGTGCATTCCGCGACACGGTGGACGGCGACCTCAAGCTGGCCGTGATGAACGCGGGCCATTCCTTGGACAAGGCCGCTAAATGTCTCAAGACTTGGGAAGATGATCTCTCCTCCCACCGTGATCTGGCGAAGAAATACGATGACGCTGCGCGGGAGAAAAAATCCGAGGCCGATAGTGCCCAGAAGCGTTACGACGACGCCAAGGCGCATCCGGACCTCAAGCTCGGCGGAAAGGAATACCCCAGCCAGGCGGAGGCGGATGCCGCCACGGACCGTCTGCGGGCCGCCGAGCAGGCGCTCAACGAAGCCACCAAACACGTCGACGACGCCAACGCCGCCTACGAAGACGTCCTGAAAAAGGCACGCGAACTCGAAAGCATCCACGAAGGCCGCGCCAACGACGTCGCCAACAAGCTCGACCATGCCGATGACAAGCTGGCCCCCAAGGAACCGGGCTGGTTCAGCAAAACGCTCAGCGAAATCGGCGACGGACTCAAATGGCTCGGCGACTTCCTCGTCGAACACGCCGGAACCATCGGCGCCATCGCTGGCGTCCTGGCGCTGCTCCCGACGCCGCTGGCGCCGCTCTTCGCGGGTGTCGCGGTCGCGGCCAGCGCGGTATCCATGGCCAAGAACCTCTCCAGCGAGGACTTCAGAGATTCTCTGACCGGTAAATACGGCTGGAAGGAAGGCATATTCGCCGGAGCTTCCATGGTCGGTGACACCCTCGGCATGGTGCCGGGCGTCGGCGCCCTCGCCCGGGCGGGCAGCGAGGCGGGGCTCGCGGCGGCGGTCGCGCGCGAGGGCGGCGAAGCCATGTCGCTCGGCTCGAAAATGGGCAAATTCGGCAGCGAAATCGTACCGGCCTTCAACCTCAAGGCACTCGACGCCGCCACCCAATCCACCAGCGGGCTCCAGCACGCCCTCAACGGCGTCAACGTGGCGGCGAACATGGAGTCGTCTCTGGAGACCATCGGAGTGCTCCCGAAGGACGGCCTGGGACACGACGGCACCGAGACCGCCAAGGGAGTCATCACCGGCACCGGCGTGAAGAGCGGAGCCACCGAAATCATTACCGACGTAGCAGAATTGGTGAGGGGCGTCCGTCTGTGAACGGCCTTATCGATACGACAGCGGCCGAACCGAAGCCAGAATTCTGGTACGGACTGCCCTACGGCTACCTCCCGTTGGACCTCCAGCCCACGCCCGAGGGAATCCAGGAGACCGCCCGGCAGATCACCCTGCTGCCGCCCGAACACCGCGACCGCGCCGACCAGATATTCCGGCTCTACGCCTCCGTCCTCACCATGCTCCGGAAACGCGAGGTGATGGGGTGCGCCCTCGGAATGCACCCCGACGACGACGGCGAACCCACCCTGTCCGTGCTCACGGTCTCCACCGTCGCGACCACGGGCGCCAATCCCAACGCCGTCCTGATGCAACTCCTGGGCGGCGACAGCACGGGAACCAGCCGCGCCGACGGCATCGTCCCGGTGGAAATCCCCGTCGGCACCGGATACGTATGGGAAACCGTCCGCCGCACGCCTTCACCGGCCGCTCCCCCCGAGGGATCGGAAGAGGGAACGGAAGAAGAATCCCGCGAAGGCACCGTCTGGCAGGGCACGGTGGCCATCCCCCGCCCCGGCAACGCATCGATCGTCATGCTGCAACTGGTCACCCCCGCCGTGGAATGGGCCCAGGATTACCGCGGCGTGCTGCTCGGCGTCGCCCGCACGGTGTCCTTCACGGACCCGGCGGAGGAGTCCGCGGCGAACGGGAATTCCGGACCGTCCGCCGCCCCCGACGCAGCAGAAAGGAGCCCTTTCGGATGACCCCGGAAGAGCGCGTGCGAGCCAGGCTCCGGAAGGCCGTGCCGGCCCCTTACCCGACCGACGGCACGGATTTCGAGAGAGCGCTGAAGTACCACTACACCACCGCCACGAAGAGCTTCCTGAAATTCTTCCCGGTGTTCTTCCTCCTCTGGGTCCAGCTGCTCGTGTTCCAGAACACCTACCTGATCCCGCTGGCCCTCATCGGTCTCTTCGGCGGCCTGATCGTCCTGTTGGCGTTCCGGGAACGCATGGCACTGACCCGTAAGTGCGCGCGGGTGCTCCGCACCTATCCCCTGGAATTCCGCACCCCGGTGGAGAAGGACGGCCAGTACGCGTCCCACACCCTCTACCTCCGCCTCGGCGGACGCCACGAGGACGCCCCCACGCTGTGCGCGAAGGATCCGCTGGGCCGCTCCGGCTGGCCGGAGCTGGAGGCGGGCGTCTGGTTCGCCGGAGACGAGCCGTTCGGCGGCGCGGCTCTGGTACCGGGCACCGGCGAGCTGCTGTTCCTGCAGCCGAAGCGCTGGGCGGACAGCGACAAGGAGCGTAAAAGCGCGGGCGCCGTCCGCACGGAGCAGGCATCCCGCGCGGGCGTCACCCGCCCCAGCCGGTATCGCTGACCAGGGCGCCCCGGGCCTGTCGTCACGCTCCCGTCCGCCCCGCCACGCCTGGCACGCGTGGGGCGGACGGCAACACTCCGCACCCGCCTCCGGTGCCCCGCGCGCACCCCGCTCGGCGGCAGGTCTAGCGTGGTGACCCGTGACACCGACACCGCTTTCCGCCGGTTTGCCGGAGCTGACCGCCGCACGGCTGGCCGACAGCTGGCAACTGGACCCGTACGCCCTCGCCCTGGTCCTGCTGCTGGGTGGCCTCTACGCCTGGGGCGTCGTACGGCTGGCGCGCCGCGGTGAACGATGGCCGGTCGCCCGGAGTGCGGTGTTCGCGGGCATCGGGCTCGGCGCGATCACCGTGGCGACCATGTCCGGGCTGGCGGTCTACGACCACGAACTGTTCTGGCCGGCAGCGGTGCAGAACATCGTTCTCGACCTGATCGCCCCGCTCGGCCTGGCGCTCGGCGACCCGCTGGCACTGGCGCTACGGGCCCTGGACGAACGGTCGCCGACCGCCCGCCGACTACGCGGCGCACTCTCCGGCCGCCCGCTGCGCCTGCTGACGTTCCCGCTGGTCAGCACCGTCCTGGTGCTCGCCTCCGAGCTGGCGATCTACTTCACGCCGTACTTCACGACAGCGCTGCGACACGGCCCGCTGCACGAGCTGATGTACCTGCAACTCCTCGTCGTCGGCACCCTCTTCGTCCTGCCGATGCTCACCCGCGAGGCGCTGCTGCCCACATGGTGCAGCCATCCTGTACGGGCCCTCCTCGTCCTCGTCGACGGGCTCGTCGACTCCGTGCCCGGCATCGTCGTGATGACCAGCGGCACCCTGGTCGCAGGCGGCTGGTACACCGCCCACCACCGCCCCTGGGACCCCAGCCCGCAGCGCGACCAGATGATCGGCGGCGGCCTCATGCTCACCCTCGCCGAACTGATCGGACTGCCCTTCCTCATCGCGGTCTTCGCCGAGTGGGTACGTTCCGAACGGGGCAGGACGGCGGCGTTGGACGCCCGACTGGACCGCGAATTGGCGACGGCGGCGCCGGTCCCCCCGAGTACACCGGCCGTGCCGGACGCCACGGGGACGCCGGCCGACACCAAGGCGCCGCACCCGGAACTGACCCGCCCCTGGTGGGAGACGGACCAGGGCGCGGTGGGGGAGCGGTACCGGCGTGGGGGAGGTGGAGCCCCGAGGGGCTGAACCGCACCGGAGGTGGCGACGCGGCCTTGCGTCGGGGGCGGGAGGGTCGTGGTCGGTCCGACCGTGGCGAAGCTCAGGTCGCTGGGCGAGTGCAACTGCCTGTACGGCGGCGAGGGCACTCCTGATGCGGTTGATGGACGCACACGGTTGATGAGCCACCGCAGCCTTGGAGTACTGACAGGGCCCCGTGGTTGTGCCGGTTGAGGCGGGCTGTGCCCCGGAGCTCCGGACGATTCAGCGGTACCGGACCCCTGGTTGCGGCGTCGTTCTTCCGGACGCGCGAGGCGTTCGTTCTCGGCGGCTATCGCCGCCTGTTCAGCGGTGACCGGATCCGTCATTTCGTAGACCCCCGAAGAGTGACTGTGGCGCCCGACACAGTCGTTGCGTACGACCGGTCCACTTGACGGGAGACCGCGGCAGACTCGGGCGCGCTGTGGGAACACGGGTGTCACGGGCACGCCCCGGGTGCTGTGGTGGCGGACGGAACGCCTGCCACCACAGCGATGTCCTGCGTGCACGGGAGACCGGTGGGAGGGCTGTCGGGTCGAGCGGCATGAGGCTCCTGAGGGTGAGGTGAGATCCGAGACCGTAAGCAGCGCGCAGCAAAGTAACCGTGAAAGCGTCGTCAAACAGCAATCACCGTTTGAATCATGGTGTACGGTGTGAACCGTTCGCCCAAGGAGAGGTGTCGCCCGGCCATGCCCGAGTCCATCGCCCACGTGACAGCTGCGGAGATTTCCCGCCTCGCCGGTGTCACGCGGGCCACCGTCAGTAACTGGCGTCGACGGCACGGCGACTTTCCCCCTCCGTCCGGCGGCACCGAGACCAGCCCGCTCTACGACCTCGGGGCTGTTCAGGTGTGGCTCAGATCACGCGGCCATGCGCGGGTTGCCGACCCTCGGGCGGAACTGCGCACCGCGGTCCGTTTCCAGGCGCCGGATCCGGACAGGGCGACCGGACGCATCGGCTTCGTCCTCGCGCTCGCCCGCCGCACTTCGGACGAGACAGCGGCGCTCGCCGACCTCTCGGACGCCGAACTCGTCGCTCGTGCCACCGAAGAGGTGGCCGAGCTCCTGGTCTCCCTCCCCGGACCGGTGCCCACGCCCCCCCTGTTCTCGACCGCTGACGGCACCACACTGCGCGCGCTGCTCCGCTGTGTGCGGGAGGAAGGCGGGCCGGCCGCGCTCGCGGTACTCGCGGAAAGGGAGTTGGAGGACAGCGCCGCGACCGGAGTCCACGGGACTCCCGCACCCCTGGTGCAGCTCATCGCGAGACTGCTTCCTACCGGGGCCGCGCGGGTGCTGGACCCGGCCTGCGGCAGCGGTGCGCTGCTGGACGCCGCCGCCCGGCGCGGCGCCACCACGCTCCTCGGCCAGGACTCCGTGCCCGTACAAGCCCAGCGTGCCGCGGTCGGCCTGAGCCTCTCCGTGCCACGGGCCGAGGTGACGGTACGCATCGGGGACAGCCTGCGCGCGGACGCTTTCACCGGCCGGACGGTGGACGCGGTGCTGTGCAACCCGCCGTACGGAAATCGCGACTGGGGCCACGACGAGCTCGCCTACGACCCGCGCTGGGCGTACGGCGTACCCGGGCGGGCCGAATCCGAGCTCGCCTGGGTGCAGCATTGCCTTGCGCACCTCACCCCGGGTGGCTGGGCCGTGCTGGTCCTGCCGCCCGCCACCGCGTCCCGCCCCTCCGGCCGCCGGGTGCGGGCGGAACTGGTACGCAGCGGCGCCGTGCGGGCCGTACTGGCTCTGCCGGCCGGGGCCGCGCCCCCGCTGCACGTGGGCCTGCAGCTCTGGGTGCTGCAACGGCCCGAGCCGGGCGGCCCGGAGCGCAAGTCGGTGCTGTTCGTCGACGCGGCCGGGTCGTCTTCCCCGGGCACCGGGAAGCAGGCGACGGGCTCGCCGGGTACGGGCGCCTCCCGTGCCCCGCTCGACTGGGCCGACCTGACGGCCCGGACGCTCGCCCACTGGGAAGCCTTCACCGCCGATCCGGACGGATGCGTCGCCGAGCCCGGCGCCGCGCGCACGGTGCCGGTCGTCGACCTTCTCGACGACCTCGTGGACCTCACCCCGGCCCGCCAGGTCCGCATCTCCCGTACGGACATCGACCCCGTCGAGCTGTCCGCGCGTACGGACACGGGGCGTCGAGAGCTGACCGAAGCCGCCCGCTCCCTCCTCAACGCGGCGGACCTCACCGGCTGGACCGAACCCGGCGCCGCGGCCCGGGAATGGCGTACGGCCACCGCCTCCGACCTCGCCCGAGGCGGCGCGCTGACCTTGCTCCGCACCGTGCCGGACCCCAAGAGCCCGGAGCCGGAAGGCGCCGCCTCCGCATCGATGCCGCCGGTCCTCACGGGGGCGGACATCGCGCAGGGCACGGGCCCGAGCGGCGACCCGGCGGAGCTACGCTCCGGCGCCGCGCCCGTGATCGCCGCCGGTGACGTCCTGGTCCGGGCGATCGCGGGCGGCACCGGCCCGATGGTCCGGGTCGCGGACGAGGCGGACGCGGGCGCGTTCCTCGGCCCCCAAGTCCACCTCCTGCGCCCCGATCCGGCGCGCCTGGACTCCTGGTTCCTGGCCGGCTTCATCGGCGCGGAGGAGAACGTCGCGGGAGCCTCGACCGGCAGCACCGTCCTGCACGTCGCCCCGGGCCGGCTGCGCGTCCCGCTCCTGTCGCTGGACGAGCAGCGCCGCTACGGCGAGGCGTTCCGGCACGTCCACGAGTTGCGCGCACGAGCGCGGCGGGCGGCGCGGCTCGCGGAGGAGACGGCCGCTCTGTTGTCCGACGGCTTCACAGGAGGAGCACTGCTCCCGGCCGCGGCCGATACCGGCCCGGCCTGAACCACACTCGAACCTGTCCGCCATCCACCACACTCGTCCGCACCCGCTCCGGTTGGGCGGGACGGTCCGGAAGGAAACCGGGGAACCCCTTGAACAGCAGTAAGCACACGGAACTGGCGAACCACGCCTGGTCCGTCGCCGACCTCCTGCGCGGCGACTACAAGCAGTCCGACTACGGCAAGGTCATTCTGCCGTTCACGGTCCTGCGCCGGCTGGAGTGCGTGCTGGAGCCGACCCGCGAGCAGGTCGCGGAGACCGCGGCCCAGTACGAGGGCCAGGACATCGACCCGGACCACTGGCTGCGCAAGGCGTCGGGACACTCCTTCTACAACAAGAGCGCCCTGACCCTGAAGAAGATCGCCGCCGACCCGCAGAACGCGGCGACGAACCTCCAGGTGTATGTGGGCGCCTTCTCGGACAACGCCCGCGAGGTCCTCGACAAGTACGAGTTCGCTCAGCAGATCAAGCGGCTGGACACCGCCGACCTGCTCTACAAGGTCATCGGCAAGTTCACCGACCTGGACCTGCACCCCGAGGTCGTGTCCAACCACAACATGGGCTACATCTTCGAGGAGCTGATCCGCCGCTTCGCGGAGCAGTCCAACGAGACGGCGGGTGAGCACTTCACCCCGCGCGAGGTCATCACGCTGATGGTGAACCTCCTGATCGCCCCTGACGGGGATGCGCTCACCGTCCCGGGCGCGGTCCGTACGGTCATGGACCCGGCCTGCGGTACCGGCGGCATGCTGTCGGCTGCCGAGGAGCACATCCGGTTCCTGAACCCGGACGCCACGGTCGAGGTGTACGGCCAGGAGCTCAACCCGGAGTCCTGGGCCATCTGCCGGTCCGACCTGATGATCAAGGGGCAGGACCCGGAGCACATCGCGTTCGGCAACTCCTTCAGCGACCCTGCCCACCGCCGCGAGAAGTTCGACTACCTCCTGGCCAACCCGCCGTTCGGCGTGGAGTGGAAGAAGGCCAAGGACGAGGTCGAGTACGAGCACAAGCACATGGGCGAGGCCGGCCGCTTCGCCGCGGGCCTGCCGCGCATCAACGACGGCTCGCTCCTCTTCCTCCAGCACATGATCTCGATGATGAAGCCGGTGGACGCGAAGGGCGGTGGCGGCTCCCGCATCGCCATCGTCTTCAACGGCTCCCCGCTCTTCACCGGCGCGGCCGGCTCGGGTGAGTCCGAGATCCGCCGCTGGATCCTGGAGAACGACTGGCTGGAGGCGATCGTCGCCCTCCCGGACCAGCTCTTCTACAACACCGGCATCTCCACGTACTTCTGGATCCTCACCAACCGCAAGTCCCCGGACCACAAGGGCAAGGTCGTCCTGCTGGACGCGCGCGACCAGTTCCAGAAGATGCGGAAGTCTCTGGGAAACAAGCGCAAGGAACTCGGCAAGCAGCACATCGCGGACGTGACGCGCCTGTACGCGGACGCGATCCAGGCCGCCGCGGACCCGAACCACGAGCTCCACGCCAAGGTCAAGGTCTTCGACAACGCGGCCTTCGGCTACCAGCGCATCACGGTCGAGCGCCCGCTGAAGCTCCGCTTCGAGGTCACGGAGGAGACGCTTGCCGCGCTGACGGCGGCGAAGCCGGTCCAGAAGCTGGCGGAGGCGGAAGCGTTCGTGGCCGCTGTCCGTACGCTGCTGGGCTCGTCGTGGACGACCAAGTCCGAGGCGCTGGTGGCCCTGAAGGACGCGGTGGTCGCGGCCGGCCGGCTGTGGCCGACGGGCGTCCCCTTTGCCAAGGCGCTCCGTGACGCGGTCGGTGTCCGTGACCCCGAGGGCGAGGTCCAGAAGGTCAAGGGCCAGCCGGAGCCGGACACGGAGCTGCGGGACTACGAGAACGTCCCGCTGGGCGAGGACGTGGAGGAGTACCTGAAGCGAGAGGTCCATCCGCACGTCCCGGACGCGTGGATCGACCACACGAAGACGAAGATCGGCTACGAGATCCCGTTCACGCGGCACTTCTACGTGTACGAGCCACCGAGGCCGCTGGCGGAGATCGACGCGGAGTTGAAGGAGCTTGAGGCGGAGATTCAGGGGCTGTTGGGGGAGGTGACGGAATGAGCATTGCCTGGCAGGCACGCACACGGTCCGGCACGGAGACAGTGCCGCACGGGTGGACGGTACGGCGCGTCGGTGACCTGATTGCACTGACCAATGGTTTTCCGTTCCCCTCGGAGAGCTTCGGTCCCACCGGTGACATCCCGCTGGTCCGGATTCGCGATCTTGGAGATGCGCCCTTCGAGACATTCGTCAGTGGCCGAGTTCCCGTCAGCGCCCTAGTCCGGAACGGTGACGTGATCATCGGCATGGACGGTGATTTCAACCTCGCAATCTGGCGCAAGGGTGAAGCTGCTCTGAACCAGCGCCTGTGCGCCCTCCGTCCTCGCCCGGATGTGGACATTCGGTTCATCGCCTACTTCCTTCCTTCTTCGCTGAAGATCATCAACGATCTGACGTTTTCCACCACGGTGAAGCACCTGTCCTCGACGGACGTGCTTAGTGAGCGCATCGCGCTGCCTCCGTTGCCAGAGCAGCGGCGCATCGCCGACTTCCTCGACGCCGAGACTGCCCGCATCGACCGCCTCATCGCAGCCTCCCAGAGGCAGTCGGACAGCATGAGCGAGCGGCTGACGGAGTTCCTGCGGCAGATGACGACCACTGCCGGGGATCGGGTGACGATGCCGACTGGCATTGCGTGGATGCCGGCGATGGCTGCGGGGTGGCGCTTGCTGAAGATCGGGCGTTCCTTCACCTCGGGCAGCGGGACGACTCCCCGCTCCAGTGAATCCGCTTACTTCGGCGGAGAGCACAACTGGGTCAACACCGGAGACCTGCGGGACAGGGTTATTGAACGGCCCAACAAGACGGTCACCGACAGGGCGCTGGCGGAGTACCCGACGCTCAAAATCTATGCGCCGGGCTCCCTGGTCGTAGCCATGTACGGAGCGACAACCGGTCGCGTGGGCATCCTGGGCGTCCCGGCCTGCGTCAACCAAGCGTGCTGTGTTCTCTCCGAACTCGGCCCCCTGGACTCTCAGTACGCGTTCTTTTGGTTCCGCGCCCACCGTGAGGAGCTACTGAAGCTGGCGTCGGGCGGCGGGCAGCCGAACATCAGCCAGGACCTGGTGCGGAGCCTGCGCATTCCTGCACCCTGCCGCTCCGTTCAGCAGGAGGTAGTTCGCCGGGCGATCGACCTCGAAACGGTCACCGCCCGCCAGAAGGCATATCAGAAGCGCCGTGCCGACCTCCTCGCCGAGCGCCGCCAAGCCCTGATCACCGCCGCCGTAACCGGCCAGTTCGACGTCTCCACCGCCGGCGGACGCAACGTCACGGAGGGAATCACCGCATGAGCCCCGGCCCCGTCCACACCGAGTCCGCCTTCGGCGACGCCATAGTCGCCGCCATGACCGAGCGCGGCTGGCGCGAGGCGAGCCCCGCCGGCTACCGGCCCGACCTCGGCCTTGACACCCAAGAACTCTTCGAGTTCCTCGACAAGACCCAGGCCGAGGAGTGGCATGAGCTCCGCACCATCTACGGCGACCCCAACGAGGCCAAGCGCGGCTTCGCCCGCCGCCTCGATCAGGCCATAGCCGGCGACGGCCTGCTCAGCGTCCTCCGTAACGGCGTCAAGGATCGCGGCGTGCTCCTCCGCGTCGCCTACTTCAAGCCAAACCTCGTCGCCGACGACTCCGTCCTCGACGGCTACCGGGCCAACCGCCTGACCGTCGTCCGCGAGCTCCCCTACGCCACGAAGCAGCTCGACCGGAACAACCGCCTCGACCTCACCCTGTTCCTCAACGGCATCCCCCTCGCCACCGCCGAGCTCAAGAACCCCCTGACCGGCCAGGGCGTCGAGCACGCCAAGGAGCAGTACCGGACCGACCGCGACCCCACCGAGCTGATCTTCACCCGCCGGGTCATCGCCAACTTCGCCGTCGACCCCGACCTGGTCTTCGTCGCCACCCAGCTCAAGGGGAAGAACACCCGCTTCCTTCCCTTCAACACCGGCTCGGAGGGCCCCGGCCGCCCCGGTGGCGGCGGTAACCCCGCCCCCACCGTGTACGGCCGGTACGCGACCTCCTACCTCTGGGAGCAGGTCTGGGCGCGGGACAACTGGCTGGACCTCCTCCAGCGCTTCGTCCATCAGCAGAAGTCCAAGGCGCCCGGCGGAGGCACCACCCGCACCACGATCTTCCCGCGCTACCACCAGTGGGACGTGGTCAAGAAGCTGACCGCTCACGCCGCCACCCACGGTGCCGGCCAGAACTACCTGATCATGGCCTCGGCCGGCTCCGGCAAGTCCAACACCATCGGTTGGCTCGTCCACCGCCTCTCCGACCTGCACGCGGACAACGACCCCCGCACACTCGACACCGAGGCCCTGGCAGCAGGCTTCATCAAGCCCGGCGAACCCGTCTTCGACAAGGTCATCGTCATCACCGACCGCCGGAACCTGGACGCCCAGCTCCGCGAGACGGTCGGCAGCTTCTCGCAGACCGACGGCCTGGTCGTCAAGATCGATGAGAAGTCCGGTGCCAAGAGCGAACAGCTCGCCCGCGCCCTGTCCCGTGACACCGGCAAGATCGTCACGGTCACCCTGCACTCGTTCCCCGCGCTCCTCGACTACCTCCAGCGCAACCCGACCGAGATCAAGGGCACCACCTTCGCGATCGTCATCGACGAGGCCCACTCCTCCCAGTCCGGCGACGCGGCGACCTCCGTACGCGCCGCCCTCCGCGAGCTCGGTCTCGACTCCGACTCCGAGGACGCCGGCGCGACCAGCGTCACCGCCACCGTCACCGACAAGCTCAAGAAGAAGGCACTGGAGCGCTCCCGCGCCGCCAACCTCTCCTACTTCGCCTTCACCGCCACCCCCAAGTCCAAGACCCTCGAACTCTTCGGCACCCCGGACCAGGTGGACGGCAAGGCCGCCTACCGCCCCTTCCACACGTACTCCATGCGCCAGGCCATCGAGGAAGAGTTCATCCTCGACCCGCTGCGCAACTACGTCACGTACAACACGTACTGGAAGCTGGTGAACCAGAACCGCGACGAGCGCGAGGTCGACCCGGCCAAGGCGAACTCGCTCCTCGCCCGGTACGTGCTCACCCACGACTCGACCGTCTCCCAGCACGCCCAGGTGATCGTCGAGCACTTCGTCGCCCACACCAGGGGGCGGCTCGGCGGGCGCGCCAAGTCCATGGTCGTGACCGCCTCCCGGCAATCCGCCGTCCAGATGGCCCGTGCCATCAAGAGCTACATCAAGGACCGCGACTACCACACCAAGTACCCGGACCTGGGCGTCCTGGTCGCCTTCTCCGGCTCCCTCACCATCGACGGCAAGGAGACCACCGAGCCGAAGGAGAACGGGGGCCTCGCCGAGACCGCTCTCCCCAAGGCGTTCGGCTACACGCGCGCCGACGACAAGGCGGTCAAGGCCGGAGCGAAGGGGCAGCAGGAGTACCGGATCCTGGTCGTCGCCGAGAAGTACCAGACCGGCTTCGACCAGCCCCTGTTGACGACCATGTACGTCAACAAGACGCTGACCGGCATCGCGGCCGTCCAGACCCTCTCCCGTCTGAACCGCACCGCCGACCGCAAGTCACAGGCCGACCTTGCCATCCTGGACTTCACCAACGAGGCCGAGGACATCAAGGAGGCGTTCCGCCCGTACTTCGAGGAGGCGAACACCCTCCCCTCGGACCCGAACCTGCTCTACACCGCCCAGAGCCGCGTGATGTCCGCGCCGATCATCTCCGAGGCGGAGACGGACGAGTTCGCCGCCGCCTACTTCGAGGCGAAGGAGAAGGCCGCCGGGTCACCGGCCAAGTGGGAGAAGCTGCACGCCGAGCTCTACCGCCTCCTGTCCCCGGCCGTCACACGCTACGAGGCCCTGCGCGACAACGACGAGGACGAGGACGAGGTCAAGACGGCCGAGGACTTCCGCGCCGACCTCCACGACTATGTACGCAAGTACGGCTTCCTCGCCCAGATCGTGCCGTACCACGATCCCGACCTGGAGCGCCTGCATCTCTACGGCCGCTACCTCCTCACCCGGCTGCGCGGGCGCATGGATGGCGGCGTGGACATCGGCGAGGTGGACCTCAGCCACCTGCGCGTGCAGAAGACCGGCGAGCATGACGTCTCCCTCAGCCCTGAGGGTCCAGCGACGATGCCCGGCTTCGGCGAGGGCGCCGGTGGAGCCAAGGAGGCCGAGAAGTCGCTCCTGTCCGAACTGATCGAGAAGTTCAACGCCAAGTTCGGCACGGACTTCACCGAGCAGGACGTCATCCAGCCCTTCGAGGAGGCCAAGGCCGACGCCAAGGTACGGGCGGCGGCCGTCGTCAACGACGAGGACAACTTCGGGAAGGTCTTCGACAAGGTCTTCGCGGACAAGATGGCCGACCACGTCAACACCATCGCCGGTCTCGGCCGCCAGTACTTCGGCTCCGACCGGAACTTCAGGTCCAACCTGGACCGCAGCGCCCGCCGCGCCGCGTGGCGGATGATCCGCCGCGAGGAGGGCGTGGACGACGCGGCGTAGCCCTCTCGGCACGTGTCGGGGCCTTCGTACGCCTCGCTGGTGTACGAGGGCCCCGCGCCGCGTCAGGCCGTGTGGCCGGCCGCCAGCTCCACGAACCCGGCCCACGCCTCCGGTCCGACGGTCAGCACGGGCCCGCCGAGCCGCTTGGAGTCCCGGACGTGCACGGTGCCGGGCGTGGCGGCCACCTCCAAGCACTGACCGCCCTCGGCACCGCTGTAGCTGCTCTTGAACCAAGCGAGTATCGGCTGCGCAGGTGAGGTAACTGCGGTGCTCATAGCTCTCCCAGCAACTTCTCGATGAATCCCATGGTCTCTCGCGGAGTGAGAGCCTGGCTCCGAATGATTCCATAGCGGGCTGCGGCCATATGGGCCTCCTCCCGGTTCGTCAGCAGGCTGCTCCGCCCCTGGACCTCCATGTACACCAGTTGCTGCCCGCCCTTGCGGGTGATCACGGTGAACGGGCCGTCCACACCGGCGTTGTCTTCGCGGTCGAGCGGCATCACCTGGATCTCCACATTGCGCTTCTGGCAGATGAGCAGCAGATGTTCCAACTGGCCACGTAGGACCATCTTGCCGCCATGGGGGCGGCGAAGTGCCGACTCCTCCATGACGAAGCTCAGCAGAGGAGCCGGCCAGCGGTTGAAGAGCTCATGACGGGCCAGCCGAGCCGCCACTCGCGTTTCAATGGTTTCCTCGTCCAGCAGGGGCCGCCGCATGGCCAGCACGGCCCGCGTGTAGTCCTCGGTCTGCAACAGTCCGTTGACCACCAGGGTGTCGTAGGCGCACAGTTCCACCGCCTCCACCTCCAGGCGCGCCATATCCCGGAAGAACGCCGGATACTGCGCCCGCGCCACCTCCTCCTTCAGCGCCTTCAGCACACCGCCCGCGTCCAGCACGTCGTCCGACTGGTCGATGAGTCTCGGCGGAGGAATGCGCCGCCCCTGCTCGAACGAGGCGATCGACTGCGCCGCGTACCCGACCAGCTTCCCGAACTCCGCCCGTTCCAGCCCGGCCCGGGTCCGGAACAGCTTCAACTGCCGCCCGAACGCCGTGACCACACCCTGCCCCGGCTCGTCCTCCGGCCGCTGCCCCACCGGCTCTGCCGACCCGAGCGGCTCCGCCGGCTCCCGTCCGGCCCCCGCGTCATCGTCCCGCACCGTCGCCACCCTTCCGCGTGCGTACACCGCACCGCCCGCCCGCGTACAAGCGGAACGCGACGGCGCGTCACCCATGGTCACGCTCCGCCACCGCGGCCCACCGTGGAGTCATGACGAGCAACCCCGCCAACACCGCTGCCCCCACCCAACCCGCCGCGCTCACCCACCACTTCGAGCTGCGGTTCACCTCCACGCCCCGCGGTGCCCGCCTCGCCCGCCGGCTGTGCGCGGAGCGGCTGCACGCCTGGGGGATCCCGTACGGCACCGAGGCGCATGACACGATCGCCCTCCTCGTGGCCGAGCTCAGCGCGAACGCCGTCCGCCACGGCCGGGTGCCGGGACGTGACTTCCACGTGCGACTCGTCGTCCCCACGCAGCCCCTCGCGGCCGTGCGGATCGAGGTGACCGACACCCGCGGCGAGCGGACGCCCGAACCCGCACAGCACCTCCCGGGCCCGGACCGTACCGAGGGGCGCGGCCTGCTCCTCGTCGCGGCCCTCGCCGACCGCTGGGGCTGGTGCCCCCGGCCCGGCGGAGCACCCGGCAAGAAGGTGTGGGCGGAATACGAGCTCGGCGGAGAGCGGCACCACGGCGTAAGCACTTCTCGGCCATAGCTGCGAACTCGGCCGACCTCACTGGACGGAAGATCGCCGCACGGCCCAGACTGGCGTTGATATGTCGGGCCGGCCGACACCACCTGGGTACGCACGCCGGCGCACGGACGCAACGGGGGCGGGGCACGGTGCCGCAGCAGGTGATCGCCGGACGGTACGAACTCCTGGAGGAACTCAGCCACGGCGGCATGGGCGATGTCTGGCGCGGCTATGACGCCGTACTGGACCGGCCCGTCGCCGTGAAGCTCATCCGGCAGCAGTCCGTCACCTCACCGCAGCTCGCGGACGAGTTCGCCAAAAGGTTCCGCCGTGAGGCCCGGATCACGGCTCGCATCCAGCATCCCGGCGTCCCGCAGGTGTACGACGCGGTTCTCGACGACACGTACGAGCGGCTGTTCCTCGTGATGGAGCTGGTCGAGGGCGTGCAGCTGTCCGCGTATGTCGACGCGGCCAGACCGCTGCCGGTGAGCTGGGCGGCGGCTGTCGCCGCCCAGGTCGCCACAGTGCTGTCACACGCTCACGACGTGCCGGCCATCCACCGGGACCTGAAGCCGGGCAATATCCTCGTCGGCCGCGACGGGACGGTGAAGGTCCTCGATTTCGGCATCGCGGCCATCCTGCGCACCGGCGCAACCAAGCTCACCGCGACCGGCACGCCCATCGGGACCTCGCAGTACATGGCGCCCGAACAGGTCCGCGGCGGTCGCATCACCCCGCAGGCGGACCTGTACGCGCTCGGGTGCGTCCTCCACGAACTGCTCAGCGGGCGCGTCCTCTTCCACGCGGACAGTGAGTTCGCCCTCATGTACCAGCACGTCAGCGCCGCCCCCACCCCCCTCCGTCGCCTGCGCCCCGAGGTACCGGCCGCGCTGGAGGAACTCGTCCTGCACCTGCTCCGCAAGGCCCCGGAGGCGAGGCCCGCCGACGTCCAGGAGGTGTACGAGCGGCTGCGGCCCTTCCTGCCTGCGGTGGGCCGGACACCGGTGTCCGGCGAGGCGGGCCCGGCCGGAGCCCCGGATCCGACGGGGCTTTTCCGCCACCCGTACGCGCCGCGCTCCCGGCCCCGGCCGGCGGTCGCCCCGCCCCCTTCGGGGGAGCCGGTCCCCGCGCCCGTCCCCGTGCCGGACGACCTCAGGGCGAACATCAAGGAGGCGTACGCGCACTCCGACGCCCTCCTTGAAGAGGAGCGGTTCGCGCAGGCCGCCGAGGTGCTGAGCGAGGCCATCGAGCCGGCCGCCCGTGCCATCGGCGCGGAGAACCGGAAAGTGCTGGAGATGCGCACCCAGCGGGCGGCGATCCGGCTGCTCGGTGGCGACTACCGGGCCGCGCTGCCCGAGTTCACCGCACTCGCCGACGCGTACGGCCGTATCGCCGGACCCACCAGCGAGCGGGCCCGCGCCTGCCGGGCCCAGGCCGCCCGCTGCCGCGCCGAACTCGGCCAGGTGACGGAGGCGCTCACGGCACTGGAATCGGTGCTCGCGGTCGTCCGGTCCGTGGACAGCGACGTCAGCGAGGAAGCCATCGAACTGCGCCGTGACATCGGCATGCTGCTGCTCGCCCAGAGCCGCGCCACCGACGCCCTGGTCGTCCTCGAACCCCTGCACGCCGACCTGAACGTCGTCTACGGGCCCGCGGACGAGTTGACGGCCGAGGTAGCCGAGGCGCTGGCGCTGATACGGCTGGATCTCGACGGCCAGGGGGCCTGAGCCCCGGGCGGGGATTTGTGCACATCGCTTGGAACGGCGGGGGCGGTCGACCTGCCGAGGGGAGGGGAAGGAACGATGAAGGCGAAATCGGGCACCGAGGCCGCGACGAAGGTCGCCACCCAAGTGCGCCAGGTCGGCAGCGCCCTGAAGAAGGTCTACGAGAACCTGCTCGACGTCAGCGACCTGGCGGAGTACTCGGGGCAGGATTACGAGAACCGGCTGCTGTCCCGTGCGCTGACCGCGCAGGCCGTACGGATGGTCACCGGCTTCAGCCCCGAGGAGGCGGCGGCCACCGTCATCGACGGGCACGCGGACCAGGGCATCGACGCGATCGCCGTGGTCGAGGGTCCCGACCCGCACGTCTACCTCGTCCAGGGCAAGTGGAGTCCGGAAGGGAAGGCGGGCGCCGATCGGAAGGCGGTGCTGGAACTCCTGGGCGGCCTGCGCCTCATCGACTACGAGGAGTACGCGCCGTTCAACCCGCGCGGCCGGCAGCTGGCCGAGTACGCCAAGTCCGTCATGATCCGAGGACCGGTGCCGGTCACCCAGGTCGTCGTCCTCATGCGCTCGGACGCGCCGGGCGAGGGCTTCATGCAGGCCATCGCCAACGGGGAGAAGGAATTCAACACGTACGGGGAGACGCTCGGTAACAAGATCATCCTGGCTCCCGAGGTCTGGCAATCGGTACGCCACGACCAGGCACCCGACCCGGTCGTGCTCACCGCCGAGCTGTACCCCTGGTTCGGCATGGGCTCCGACGAGCTCTACGAGTCCTACCAGGGGGTCGTCGACGCCGAACAGGTGGCCCAGTGGGCTCGGCGGGGGCCGAACCTCTTCAACCTGAACATCCGCAATCCCCTCGGCCGTACCGCCATCAACAACGCCCTGCTGGCCACGCTCACCGAGGAACCGGCGCACTTCTGGTACTTCAACAACGGCATCACCGTGCTGTGCGACTCGGTGGACAAGGCCGAACAGTCCGCCCTGAGCCCGCACCGCAAGCCGATCAGGCTGACGCTGCACAACGCCAGCGTGGTCAACGGAGCCCAGACGGTGCGTGCCGTCGCTGACGCCCTGGCCCAGGACGTCGCCGCGGCCGAGGCCCGCATCGGCGTGCGGATCATCGTGACGAACCGGGCGGCCCACTTCGCCAAGGAGACCACCAAGGCCACGAACCGGCAGAACAGTGTGGAAGCACGCGACTTCATCGCCCTCGACCCGGTTCAGGCCGCGATCATGGACGAGATGCGCGCCGAGCTGGATCTGGAGTACGGGGTCAGGCGCAGCGAGCTGGACCCGCCGGAGCAGTCGGGTTGCTCGGTCGTGGAGGCCGCCTGCGCTCTCGCCTGCGCCCATGCAGACAGCCAGTACGCGGCCCGGATCGCCCTCTCGCTGGACCCCCTGTGGGAGCGGGGCGGCCAGGGCGTCTACGACGTCCTGTTCCGGCCCCAGCCGGGCGTCTATCTCCTGTGGAACGCGATCCAGGTACTGCGCCAGGTGCGCCGCAGCCTCCTCGACATCCGCAAGCGCTACCAGGGCCGCGGTGCGGCGCTCACGGAACACGGGACATACTTCCTCACCCACCTCGTGTTCCGGCTGCTGGACACCGAGGCCATCGGCGAACCCGACCCAGAGCTGACCTGGGCCAAGGAAGCCACGGAGAGGACGAAGGACCTGCTGGAGCGGCTGGTCCCGGTGACCATGGCGGCCATCGACGAACTGTTCACCGAACGCTCGCAGGTCCGGGCGATCTGCTCCGACGCCGTCCGGAGCCGGGACCTCGCCGAACGCGTACTCGCCCTCATGACCAAGGCTGACGGCGACGCCGGAAGCCTGGGCACCTACCGGCGCGTCAACCCTCGGCGGAAACGGCGGCGGCCCAACGCGGTCCACGTCCTGGTGGACAAGCAGGTCCTGGACGATGGGGCGCCGCTCACCCTCTCCGCGGGCTACCCGCTGGAGGCCGAGGCACTGCGGGACTGGCTCGCCCAGGACGAACGACGGGCACGAGCGACCTGGGTGAACCACCGCACCAAGCCCATCCTTTGGGCCGCCGACGGCAAGCAGTATTCCCCGTCCGGGTTGATCACACGGATGTGGGAGCTCGCCGAGTGGGCGGAACGCCCCGTCGCCAACCAGGGCACGGCCCGTTGGTCCACCATGTCCGGGGAGACGCTCGCCGAGGTGGCCTGGCGTGTGCTCGGCGCCCTGGAAGAGCCGGACGAGACCGACCAGTAGAACCACCGGGAGAGAACCCCCGCCATGCCCCGCCTCGCCTTCGACATCGCCTTCTGCGCCCAGCTTCCCAAGCTCCAGGGCACGGTCCGCAAGGGGGTCTTCGACGCCTGGGAGAAGTTCGAACGGCTCACCCTGGACCAGCTGTTCAAGGACCCCGGCCTGAAGCTGGAGTCGCTCAAGAACGCCCGCGATCCGCACATCCGGACGATCCGGATCGACCGGGGCACCCGAGCGGTCGTGCTGGCACCCGACAGCGGTGACACCTACGTCCTGCTGCGAGTGCTGCCGCACGACGAGGCGAACTCATGGGCGGTCAAGCAGAAGGCGAGCATCAACACGGTCACCCGGGCCGTCGAGATCCGCGACATCGCCGTCCTGGAGGAGCTCACCCCCGCCTACGAACGGATCGCACCCGCCCCCGAGCAGCGGCTCTTCGCCAGGTTCTCGGACGGGGATCTCTCGGCCCTCGGCATCGACGGGACGACCCTGCGCCAGGCCCGGGTCCTGACCAGTCTGGAGCAGCTGGACGCCTTCGCGCCGTTCTTCCCCCAGGACCAGCGGGAGGTACTGGAGTATCTGGCAGCCGGTTTCGCCGTGGAGGACGTCTGGCGTGAGGTGGTCGCCGTCAACCTGGCCGCCACTGACAGCACGGAGCCCGTGAACCCCGCCGACTACGAGACCGCCATCCGGCACACCCGCACCCGCATCGCCCTGGTCACCGGATCGGACGAGCTCCGCGAGATCCTCGACAAGCCCTTCGCCGCATGGCGGGTCTTCCTGCACCCGTCCCAGCACAGGGTGGCCTACCGGCCCTCCTACTCGGGCCCGGCCCAGGTCACCGGAGGGCCGGGCACGGGCAAGACGGTCGTCGCCCTGCACCGCGTACGTCATCTGCTCGGCCACTTGCGCGACGGTGACCGCATCCTTCTCACCACCTACACCAACGCCCTGGTGGCGGCCCTGCGCGCCGGTCTCGCCGAGCTTGTCGACGACGAGACGCTCCGGGACCGGGTGGACATCATGACCGTCGACGCGTTCGCCGGGCGGGTGCTGTCCACGTCGCGTCGGCCCCTGCGCGCCGACGAGGAGCCGGCCCGCTGGCAGCAGGCCGCCCGGGCCGCCGGCTCCACCGGGAGCCCGCAGTTCCTCGCCCAGGAGTACAAGCACGTCGTCCTCGCCCAGAACCTCCGTACGTACGAGCAGTACGAAACCGCCGAGCGTAAAGGGCGCGGCAGCGCGCTGCCCGTGGCCGCCCGGCCGCCGGTGTGGGGCGCCATCGAGGAGTTCACCACCAGGCTGGCCTCCGACGGGCTGCGGACCTACCTCGAAACCTGCTCGGAGGCCGCGGACCTACTGGAGCGGACCGGGCCCCGCTACCGACATGTCGTCATCGACGAGGCCCAAGACCTTCACCCCGCCCAGTGGCGCCTCCTGCGCGCCGCCGTCCCGATGCGCCCGGACGACCTGTTCATTGCGGGCGACCCGCACCAGCGGATCTACGACAGCAAGGTCTCCCTGAAGGCGGTCGGGATCAAAGTCGCGGGACGGTCGACAAAGATGCGCAAGAACTATCGCTCCACGCACGAGATCCTGAGCTGGTCCACCGCACTCCTCGTCGGACGCCCCTTCGCGGAGCTTGAGGACGACGCCCGCCACGAAACCCTGCTCGGCTACCGCTCGGCTCTGCACGGGAGTGGCCCCGAGATGCACGCGGCCAGCTCCCTTGAAGCGGAGCTGACAGCGCTCGTCGCACGTGTCCGCAGCTGGCTGGAGGACGGCGTCTCTCCCGGTGACATCGGTGTGAGCGCCCGCTTCAAGCGGACCTGCGACCGGGTGGCGGAGCGCCTGTCGGCCGCCGGAATTCCCGCCCAGCGACTGCGGGCGGATCGGCCGACAACGGTTGACGCGGTGAACGTGGGCACCATGCACTCCTTCAAGGGCCTGGAGTACCGATGTGTCGCGGTGGCCGGTGTCCACGATGGTGCCGTGCCGTTTCCCAAGGCGGTGACGCCCGTGGACGTCGACCGTCTCCAGCACGAGGCCGACCTCCTCGCGGAACGCTGCCTGCTGTTCGTCGCCTGCACCCGAGCCCGCGACGGCCTGTACGTGTCGTGGGCGGGGGAACCCAGTCCCTTCCTGCCACAGCAGGGGTGTGAGGTGGAAGAGAACGGCGCTGTCCCGTAACGGCTACACGCGGGGTCACGACGAATCCGAGGAAGAGAGGCGGCAGAGCTCGTGGATTGTGTGGCCGGACTGGAACCTGAGATCACAGAGGCCCGAGACATCTTGCGAGTCGTCGAGAAGGCCGACGAGGAGAGCGAAAGCGTTTTGGAACAGGTCGGGAATGTGCACGGCGCTCCGCTGTCTCTCCTGGAATCTCGACGGAGAGGTCGCTGATCGCAATTCCCCAGATGCCGAACGATGAGCCTGCGAGCTGCGGGGCTGGTTGACAGCGAGCAGCTTCGGCGAGCCGCTTGGAGGAGGGTGGCACAGCCTGATGCGTGTGCTGGGGGTGTGTCGCGAATGGTGAGCGACAACAAGAGAGGGTGGGAATCAGTAAGACTGAATCCCACCCTCTCTGATGGCACTTACCGGGTCAGATCGTTGTGTCAGATCATTGACCGGTGAGTGCCCCCGGCAGGATTCGAACCTGCGCACACGGCTCCGGAGGCCGTTGCTCTATCCCCTGAGCTACGGGGGCGTTTCGCTGTGTTGCTCTGCGACGGGTAGAACACTACCAGCTCCGATGGGGTGTTCCGGCACGTGATTCCGGGGAGGGACGTGGAGATCGTTCCGCGGGTCCGGGAGCGCCGCCCCGGCCGACGGCCACCGCCACCCACACGCGCCCCGCGGAGGCCCGGCCCAACCCCCAACTCCGTGCCTTAGCGCATGTCAGAGGCGCAGGAGGGGCGGTCGGGGAAACGTCCCCCGCACGGGGGCGAAGTGCGGAAAAGCGGTACGCCGCCGCAGGCGGGCCCCTAGTCTCGTCGTGTGCCTGGCTTGTGCGGTCGGATCCTTGTTGTGGATGACAGCAAGGGGATCCGGCAGTTGATCAGGGTCAACCTTGAGCTGGAGGGCTTCGAGGTCGTGACCGCGGCTGATGGTGCCGAGTGTCTGGATGTCGTGCGCCACGTGAGACCCGATGTGGTGACCCTTGACGTCGTGATGCCGCGGCTCAACGGTCTGCACACGGCGGCGCGGCTGCGGGCCGATCCGCGGACGTGGGACATCCCCATCGCGATCATCAGCGCCTGCACCCAGGGGGAGACGGACAGTGGTGAAGCCGTGGGCGTCGACGCGTTTCTGAGCAAGCCGTTCGAGCCGGTGGAGATGGTGCAGACGGTGGCGCGGCTGGCCCGGAAGGGGCGGCGGCCGACGGCCGACGGCGACACCGCGGTGGCGGACCGGCTGGCGGCGGAGCGGGCCGCCGGGATGGCGCTGGTCCGACAGCAGCCGGGCCTCACCGAGCACGCCGCGCATCTCGACTGCGGCGACCATCTGGACCGGCAGGATCACCTCGCGCCGTACGGCGGCCGCGAGCGGTACCACGGCTGGCGGGGCGATCTCGGCGACCGCCGGGCGTCGTCCTGAGCGGACCGCCGAGGTCTTGAGGTGACCCCGACGTCGCCCTGAGCGGCCCGGGCGCCGCCCCCACCCGAC
>NZ_VKJP01000689.1 GCF_007280575.1 Streptomyces benahoarensis | reverse complement strand
TCACCGAACATCAAGGGCATGGG
The DNA here is from genome assembly GCF_007280575.1 of Streptomyces benahoarensis. Taxonomy (GTDB): domain Bacteria; phylum Actinomycetota; class Actinomycetes; order Streptomycetales; family Streptomycetaceae; genus Streptomyces; species Streptomyces benahoarensis. The sequence goes on along the minus strand of NZ_VKJP01000689.1, from coordinate 1,170 downwards.
CGAGCTCCGCTACGTCGTCGAGCAGACCTTCGCCCTGCTCCACCACTTCAAACGCCTCACTGTCCGATGGGAGCGTCGCACTGAACTCCACGACGCCTTCGTCTCCCTCGCCTGCAGCCTCATCTGCTGGAGACGTCTCAAGAAAGCCCGCTCATGATCGTGTTACGAGCTCTTAGACCGTGTCCTATGTGGTGAGGCGGGTGAATCGCTTGTAGCAGCACAGGGCTGCGGCGAGGCCGAGAAAGGCCAGGTAGTTGCGGGGGTGGCGTTCGTAGCGGTGGTTGAGTCGGCGGTAGCCGGTCAGCCAGGACATGGTGCGTTCGATGACCCATCTGCGGCGGCCGAGCCGTTCGCTGGATTCGACGCCCTTGCGGGCAATGCGCACGCCGATGCGCTTGCCCCGCAACCATCTGCGCAGGTGAGGGACGTCGTATGCCTTGTCGGCGTGCAGGCGCTGGGGCTTGAAGTGCCGGCCGCGGTGAGGGTCGTGTCTCGTTTGGTGACCGGTGACCATGGGCTTCAGCGCGAGGCTGTCGTGGACGTTGGCTGCAAAGACGCCGACGAGAAGGGGCAGCCCGTTCGCGTCCGACAGGACGTGCATCTTGGAACCCGGCTTGCCCCGGTCCACGGGGCTCGGACCTGTGTGTTCGCCCCCTTTTTCGCCCTCACGTGGGCGGAGTCGAGCACGGCGCGCGAAAGGTCGAGCAGACCGGCGTCGTCGAGCCGATGCAGGATCTCCTCGTGCAGCCGGCCCCACACGCCGGCCCGCGACCAGATAACGAACCTGCGATGGGCGGTCGACTTCGATATGCCGAAGCACGGTGGCAGGGCTCGCCAGGCGCAGCCGCTGACCAGCACATAGACGATGGCCGCGAACACCGTCTCATCAGGCGTGTCCTGAGTACCGCCGCCCTGCGGCCGCATTTTGGACGGCGGGATCAGCGGTTTCGCGATCTCCCACAATCCGTCCGGAACAATCCAACTCCACGTACCCCGCCCCATGATGAGGTCAACGATCGCCTCACCACATAGGACACGGTCTAAGAGGATGTCTCACGTGGTGAGCTTCGCAAGTCTCTTGTAGCAGGTCAGGGCTGCGGCGAGGCCGAGGAAGGCGAGGAAGTGGCTGCCCTTTCGTTCGTACCGGACGGTGAGGCGGCGGTAGCCGAA
>NZ_VKJP01000688.1 GCF_007280575.1 Streptomyces benahoarensis | reverse complement strand
ATTCATGAGCGTCTCGTGGGCTCGGAGGTGTGTATAAGAGACAGGGTGGACGAGGGGTTCGAGGGCGTCGCCGAGGCGTTCGTGCGGAACTTCACGGACTTTCCCGAACTGGGCGCGGCGGTCACGGTGTTCGTCGGCGGGCGGAAGGCCGTCGAGCTGTGGGGCGGGGCCGCCGACGGGCGGACCGGGCGGCCGTGGGAGCGGGAGACCGCCGTACCGGTGTTCTCGTGCGCCAAGGGCTTGGTCGCGGTGTGTGTGCAGCTGCTCGTTCAGGAAGGGTTCCTGAATCTTGATGTGCCGATCGCCCGTTACTGGCCGGAGTTCGCCCGGCACGGCAAGGAGGAGATCACCTGCCGGATGGTCCTCGGGCACCGGGCCGGGATACCCGTCCTCGACCGGGTGCTCACGTTCGAGGAGATCGCCGCCTGGACGCCGGTGGTGCACGCCGTGGAGGAGCAGCGGCCGTTGTGGGAGCCGGGTGCGGCACACGAGTACCACGGCCATGTCTTCGGTTTCGTTCTCGGTGAGGTGATCCGGCGGCTGACCGGGCTCACGCCGGGTGCGTATTTCCGCCGGGCGGTGGGTGATCCGCTGGGGCTGCGGGCGTGGATCGGGCTACCCGAGGAGGAGGTGGCGGGCCGGGCGCGGCTGACGGAGGCGGCGGGGCGGCCCGCGATGCCGGGGCCGGAGCATCTGCTCACCCGCATCGTGACGATGAACGGCGCGCTGGTCTTCCCCGGCATCGACGCGCCGTACGGCTGGAACGACCCGGCGCTGCTCGGCACGGAGCTGCCGGGCGCGGGCGCGGTGGCCTCCGCGACGGGCCTCGCCGGGCTGTACGCGGCGGCCGTCACCGGTCTTGACGGGCACGGGCGGCTGCTGGCTCCGGAGTCCGTGACGGATGTGGCGCGGGAGGTCTCCTGCGGTGCGGGGTGGCTGGGGTTCGATGCCGGGGCTCGCTGGGGTGCGGGGTTCCTGCTGGATTCGCCGTTCCGGCCGATGCTCGGCGCCCGCAGCTTCGGCAACGACGGCGCGGGCGGTCAGTTCGCGTTCGGTGACGATGCGTTCGGCGTCGGGTTCGCGTACGTCGCCAACCGCATGATCGGCCATGGCGACGCGCGGGCGAACCGGCTGGTCGCGGCGGTGCGGGAGCTGTCTCTTATTCACATCTGACGCTGCCGNCGACTTAATAGGTGT
>NZ_VKJP01000687.1 GCF_007280575.1 Streptomyces benahoarensis | reverse complement strand
TGTATAAGAGACAGGCGGGAGGCCGGGCGGGGCGGCGCTCACCCCCCGGCCAACGGCCCCCGCTTACGCGCCGACCTCTCGCGCCCCTCCGCCTGCTTCAGACGCCACTCGCGGCGCATCTCCGCCCGCAGGCGGACATCGGTCTTCGCCACGATGCGGCGGTTCTCGCGTTGCAGCTTGCGGTAGCTGTCCAGACGGCGGGCGGAGAGCAGGCCGCCGTCGACCGCGTCGCGGACCGCGCAGTCCGGCTCCGTACCGTGCGCGCAGTCGTGGAAGCGGCACCGCGCGGCCCACTCCTCGACGTCCGCGAACGTACGGCTGAGCCCGTCCCCGGCGTCCCACATGCCGACGCCCCGCAGCCCCGGCGTATCGATCAGGACGCCACCGCCGGGCAGCGGCAGCAGATCGCGGGTCGTGGTGGTGTGGCGGCCCTTGCCATCGCGGTCGCGGATGGCCTGGACCCGCTGCGCGGGCCGTCCGGCGAGGGCGTTGGCGAGGGTCGACTTGCCCGCGCCGGAGCGGCCCAGCAGCACCGCGGTCCCGGTGGCGAGCGCGGCGGCCAGCGCCTGCACGCCCTCCCCCGTCTCGGCGCTGACGGCCCGTACCCGTACGCCCGGCGCCACGTCCTCGACGTCCGCGACGAGCTGCGCCGGACACGCCCCGTCCGCCACGAGGTCCGCCTTGGTCAGCGCCAGGACCGGCTGCGCGCCGCTCTCCCAGGCGAGGGAGACGAACCGCTCCACGCGGTCCAGGTCGAGCGCTTCGGCGAGCGACACCGCGATCACCGCGTGATCCGCGTTGGCCGCGAGGATCTGCCCGTCCGACCGCTTCGACGACGCCGACCGTACGAACGCGGTACGGCGCGGCAGCAACGCCCGTACGAGACCGTCGAGTTGCGGCCCGACCCGGCCGTTCTCCAGGTCGATGACCGCCCAGTCACCGGTGCACGGCACCCGCAGGGGGTCACCGGTCGCCACCGGCGCGGTGTCCGCGAGCACGGTCCGCACTCCGGCACCGTCCGGCACCACGGCGTCCACCCGGCCCCGGTCGACGCGGATGATCCGGCCGGGCACGAAGCCCCGCCCTGCGTACGGCGCGAAGCTCTCCGCGAACCCGTCGTCCCAGCCGTACACGGCGAGCGTCGGCGAGGCACCCGGGGCATACGGCCCGGAAGGGGGAGCGGAGGGAACAGCGAGGGGGG
>NZ_VKJP01000686.1 GCF_007280575.1 Streptomyces benahoarensis | reverse complement strand
TGGACTTTTAATTAAAATAGCCCAGGAATGTTAAATTTAATAAAGAAAATGTTTTTTTTCTTCAAGCAGAAGACGGCATACGATATTCATGAGCGTCTCGTGGGCTCGGAGATGTTTATAAGAGACATCACACACCCCGCCCCACGGGCCCGCCTGCGTGAACGTCTGCCCCGACGGGCACGCCTGGGGGAACTGGTGCAGTACCGCGAAGTAGACGAGGAACCCCACCACCGCGGCGAGCGCCGTCGACCCGTCCGCCTTCTTCGCCATCCCGATCGCCACCCCGACGCAGAACAGCAGCGGCAGCCCCAGCCCCGAATCCAGCAGCGCGCCGCCCGCGCCCGCGAAAACCTTGGCCACGGCGTTCCAGCCGAGCCCGTCCGCGCCGAAGACGTCCGGCTGCCCCAGCCGGTTCAGGATGCCCGCGGCGGGCAGCACCGCGATCGGCAGCTGAAGGCTGCGCCCCATCTTCTGCATGCCCTGGAAGAGATGCGCGCCCCGCTTCGTGCGGGGTGCCGCCGCCGCGCCAGAACTCATCCGCCACCTCCGGCAACCGCCCGACGACACCGTGCCCGGCGGGTATCGCATACTGGTGGTGTAGACCACTTGTGGTGCGGCCCCGGGCCCCCGGTACGCACTCCGGGTGATCGCTATCCTTCGCCAGACAGCGGACAAATGCCCGCAAAGCTGGGCTGAACGTGCGTGACGTTCCGTCAATCGCAGGGCACCACCGCACCCCGCACCACCGCCCGGCACCCTCGCCGGCGGCCGAGACAAGCAGGAGTGGACATGGCCACCAAGGCTGAGAAGATCGTCGCCGGGCTCGGCGGACTCGACAACATCGAAGAGGTCGAGGGCTGCATCACCCGCCTGCGCACCGAGGTCGTCGACGCCTCCCTCGTCGACGACGCCGCCCTCAAGGCCGCCGGCGCCCATGGCGTCGTCAAGATGGGCACCGCCATCCAGGTCGTCATCGGCACCGACGCGGACCCGATCGCGGCGGAGATCGAAGATCTGATGTAGCTGAGGCGCTCGCCTGCCCGGGCCCTGGTTGCCGTGCACCCGTGCACGGCAACCAGGGCCCGTGGCGTTCTCGGGGAGTGCCGGGGCGGGACCTTGGCGTACGCACCGGGCGGGGCCCGCGGCTTCCCGGGCCGGGCCGGAGGGCTCCCGCCCCGGCCCGGGCCGGGGCCGCTCCCGGCCTGCCCCTCCGC
>NZ_VKJP01000685.1 GCF_007280575.1 Streptomyces benahoarensis | reverse complement strand
ATGAGCGTCTCGTGGGCTCGGAGAGGTGTATAAGAGACAGGGTGGGGTGAGGGCGCCCGGCGGCCCGTACGGCGGCGGGCCCGGCAGCTCGTACGGAGGCGGCCCGGCAGCTCGTACGGCGGCGGCGCCCCAACTGCGCGGTGGGGCACCGTCGTTCCACCGTCGTTCCACCGTCACGTCACCGGCCGCGCCGCCGTCTCCCGGCTGCGCAGTACCGCCGCGATCCGTTCGCACCAGGCGCGGGTCTCGCGTTCGAAGGTGAGGCCGCGCAGGCAGGTCAGATACGGGCCGATGCGGGTGGAGCGGACGAGGAAGGTGGCCTCGTCGAGGTCGCCGCGGAGCCGCTCCAGGACCCGGCCGAAGATCTCGGTCCGCCCGTCGGCGATCCGGGCCCGCTCGGTGAGCTGGGCGATCACCGGTGCGGCCGGGAGCCGGTCCACGGCCTGCACCTTGACCAGCAGGTCGTCGCGGAGGAACGACGGCCGGACGGTGGCGGCGGCGAACCGCTGGAGCTCGCCGATGCCCGCCTCGGTGACCGTGAACAGCCGCTTGTTGGGGCGCATCTCCTGCACCACCTGGCGGCCGGTGACCAGCCCGTCCCGCTCCAGCCCGGACAGTTCGGTGTAGAGCTGCTGCGGGCGGGCGTACCAGAAGTTGGCCACGCGGGCGTCGAACTCCTTGGCCAGCTCATAGCCGCTGCACTCCCCGTCCAGCAGCGCGGCGAGTACGGCGTGCCGCAGGGTCATCGCGACTCCTCTCGGATGCGGCGGGGCGGGCCGAGGCCGTGCGGCCCGCCCCGCCCGGTCAGACGCGTTCGGTGGCCTCCTCCAGGGCGATGGCGGCCGCGGGGCAGACGGCGGCGGCCTCGCGGACCGCCTCGTGCAGCGCGGCGGGCGGCCGGGCGTCGAGGAGGACCACGATGCCGTCCTCGTCGCGCTGGTCGAAGACGTCCGGTGCGGACAGCACACAGCTGCCGGCGCCGCAGCACTTGTCCTGGTCGACGGTGACTCGCATGACGTTGCTCCTCGGGTGGGGCCGGGCGGCGGGCCGCCCGGTGCCGGTGGTGGCGCGGCGTCTCGGACCGGCCGCCGCGCCGGTGGGTGGATCGGTGGTACGACGAGCCGAAGTACCGTACGCGCTGTCTCTTATAAACATCTGACGCTGCCGACGACTTAA
>NZ_VKJP01000684.1 GCF_007280575.1 Streptomyces benahoarensis | reverse complement strand
GTCGGGGTCGGGGAAGCGGTGGGGGTCGCGGTTGCCGGAGGCGAGGAGAAGCCAGAGAGAGGCGCCCTTGGGGATGGTGGTTCCGGCGATGTCGATGTCCGTCAACGCGGTGCGCTGCGGGAGGAATTGGACGGGGGGATCGAAGCGCAGGAGTTCCTCGATGAAGGGGGCAGCGAGGGAGGGCTGGTCGCGTAGGCGCGGGAGGAGGTCGGGGTTGCGGAGGAGGGTGAGCATGCCGTTGGTGATGAGGTTGACCGTGGTCTCGTGGCCGGCGATCAGCAGGAGGGCCGCGGTGCTGACCATCTCCAGGGGGGACAGCCGGCCGTCCGGGCCGTGGTCGGCGGCCATGGCGGAGAGCATGTCGTCCCGGGGGGCGCGGCGGCGTTCCTCGATCAGGCCGGCGAGGTAGGCGGCGAGGTCGGCGCGGGCCCGCCGGACGTTCCGCAGCTGCGCCTCGCGCTCCTCCGGCGTGCCCTGGACGGGGTCGAGCCCGGCGGCGAGGGTGTCGGCCCAGACATGGAAGCGGGGCTCGTCCTCGCGCGGGACGCCGAGCAGGCGGCAGATCACCGTGACGGGGAAGGGGTAGGCGAAGCTGTCGACCAGGTCGATGTGGTCGCGGTCCCGGAAGCCGTCGATGAGGTGGGTCACGATCCCGGCCAGTTCGCCGCGCATCTCGGACACCCGCCGTGGGGTGTGCGGCGGGCCGAACGGCCGCATCGCCAGGTCGCGCAGCCGGTCGTGCTCGGGAGGGTCGAGGCGCAGGAACGTCGGCGGCAGGTTCGGGTCCTCCTCCTGGCCCAGGAGCGCGGCGGCCTCCGGGTTCAGGTTGCGGACGTCGGAGCTGACCCGCGGGTCGTGCAGCAGTTCCTGGACCTCCCAGTACGTGCTGACCAGGTAGGGGCCCGTCTCGTCCGGTACCACCGGGGTCTTCCGTAGCTCCGCGTAGAGGGGGTAGGGGTTGGCGCGGTGGGCGGGGTCGAGGATCTGACGCAGGGGTGAGGCCGACGTCATGGCGGTTCCTTCCGGGGCTTCGGTCGGGCGGTCTGAGGGGACACCTCCTGGGGGCGTGCGCCGGGTCACGCGCGCCGTGGGGTGAACGAGAGGCGCCGGTCGGCGGGGGAGTGGCCGCTGAGGGCTGTCTCTTATACACCTCTCCGAGCCCACGAGACGCTCATGAATCAGAAGTCTACTGGCAAAC
>NZ_VKJP01000683.1 GCF_007280575.1 Streptomyces benahoarensis | reverse complement strand
ATTAAGTCGTCGGCAGCGTCAGATATGTATAAGAGACAGCGGCAACACCACCGCAAAAACCGTCCGCCCCGGCACACTCTCCACCGTCACCCTCCCGCCATGCGCCGCAACCACCGCCTGCACCAGGGCCAACCCCAACCCCGTACTCCCCGCCACCCGGGAGCGGGACGCATCACCCCGCGCGAACCGTTCGAAGACGCGCGGCAGCAACTCCGGCGCGATGCCGGGACCGTCGTCGCCGACCTCCAGCCGGACCGCGCCGCCGCCGTCCGCCGCCCGTACCCGCGCCGTGACGGTCGTTCCCTCCGGCGTGTGCACCCGGGCGTTGGCCAGCAGGTTCACCAGCACCTGCTGCAACCGGGCCCCGTCCCCGCGTACGGTCATGGGCTCGACGGGCAGATCCAGCCGCCACCAGTGCCCGGGCCCCGCCGCCTGCGCATCGCTCACCGCGTCCACGACCAGCGGCGACAGGTCCAGCGGTGCGTACGCCAACGGGCGCCCCGAATCGAGCCGGGCGAGCAGCAGCAGGTCCTCCACCAGCCCGGACATCCGCTCCGCCTCCGACTCGATCCGCCCCAGGGCGTGGCGGGTCTGTGGGCCGGGGCGTTCGTCGCCGCGCCGGGTCAGTTCGGCGTACCCGCGGATCGAGGCGAGCGGCGTCCGCAGCTCATGGCTGGCGTCGGCGACGAACCGCCGCACCCGCATCTCGCTCTCCTGCCGCGCCGCCAGCGCCGACCCGACGTGCCCCAGCATCCGGTTGAGCGCCGCGCCGACCTGCCCGACCTCCGTCCGCCCGTCCGACTCGCTCTCCGGTACGCGGACGTGCAGCGCCACCTCCCCCTGATGCAACGGGAGTTCCGCGACCGACGTGGCCGTCGCGGCGACCCGGCGCAGCGGACGCAGCGCGTACCCGACCATCGCGGCCCCGGCGATCCCGGCCGCGAGCAGCCCCGCACCCGTCACACACGCCTCAACAGCCACCAACGTCCCCACCGTGTCCTGCACATCGTCCAGCGGCAGCCCCATCACCAGCGACTCGTCCGGCGCGAACGCCGCCCGGTAGTCGCCGAGCCCCGCCAGGGTGACCGTGTGCGGCCGCCCGTCCCTCGGTACCGCCCCGAGCGCCGCCACCTGCCCGGCGGACAACGCGTCCAGCCGCTCCGACGGCACCCGGCTCAGCGAACCGTTGCCCCGCGCCCCGG
>NZ_VKJP01000682.1 GCF_007280575.1 Streptomyces benahoarensis | reverse complement strand
CGGCGGGGCCGCTTCGGTGGTCCGTCCGGGGGCCGCCGGGCCGGTGGGTGACCGGCCCGGCGGGGTGCCGGTCAGTGCCCGGCGGGGAGGAGTCCCAGCCGGTCATAGGCGGTGGCCAGGGTCTCGGCGGCCACCGCGCGGGCCTTCTCGGCGCCCTTCGCGAGGATCGCGTCGAGCGTCGCGGGGTCGTCGAGGTATTCCTGCGTACGGTCCCGGAACGGTGTGACGAAGTCGACCATGACGCCCGCGAGGTCGGTCTTGAGGGCGCCGTACATCTTGCCCTCGTACTCCTTCTCCAGCTCGGGGATGCCGGTGCCGGTGAGGGTGGAGAGGATGGTGAGGAGGTTGGAGACGCCGGGCTTGGCCTCGCGGTCGAAGCGGATGACGGTGTCGGTGTCCGTCACGGCGCTCTTGATCTTCTTCGCGGTGGCCTTGGGGTCGTCGAGGAGGTCGATGATGCCCTTCGGCGAGGACGCCGACTTGCTCATCTTGACCGACGGGTCCTGAAGATCGTAGATCTTCGCGGTCTCCTTGACGATGTACGGGTTGGGGACCGTGAAGGTGTCGCCGAAGCGGGTGTTGAAGCGGTCCGCGAGGTCGCGGGTCAGCTCCAGGTGCTGGCGCTGATCCTCGCCGACCGGGACCTGATCGGCCTGGTAGAGCAGGATGTCGGCGACCATCAGCACGGGGTACGTGAACAGGCCGACGGTGGTGCGGTCCTGGCCCTGCTTGGCGGACTTGTCCTTGAACTGCGTCATACGGGACGCCTCACCGAAGCCGGTGACGCAGTTCATCACCCAGGCGAGCTGGGCGTGCTCGGGAACATGGCTCTGCACGAAGAGGGTGCACTGCTCGGGGTCGAGCCCGGCCGCGAGCAACTGGGCCACGGCGACGCGGGTGTTGCGGCGCAGCGTGACGGGGTCCTGCGGGACGGTGATCGCGTGCAGGTCGACGACCATGTAGAAGGCGTCGTGGGACTCCTGGAGCGCCACCCACTGGCGGACGGCACCGAGGTAGTTGCCGAGGTGGAACGAGCCTGCGGTGGGCTGGATGCCGGAGAGCACACGTGGAGCTGACTGCATGGCGAAGCCATTCCCCTGGGGGCGGTGGTGGGCGACGGGCGGGCGATCGTGAGCCATGCCGTCGATTGTCTCAGGTCCGGGGAACTCCCCCGCGCGAGGTCGGCGGCGGGCGGCGGCGCGCGGCCCGGGTCGGCGGGCGCGGGGGCGCACCTCTGGGGC
>NZ_VKJP01000681.1 GCF_007280575.1 Streptomyces benahoarensis | reverse complement strand
GAGACCGGTCGGGGGGAGGCGCCCGGCAGCGCGCAGGAGCCTGGCCGCGGGAAGGGGCCCGGCCCGGGGGAGGCGTCCGGGAAGGAGCCCGGTCCAGGGGAAGCGTCCGGCAGCGGAAAGGAGCCCGGCCGGGGAAAGGAGCCCGGCCGGGGAATGTCGCCCCGTAACGGACAGGAACCCTGCCGGAAAAATCTCTCCGGCCACAAGAAGAAGTCCGCCCGCAAGGGTGAGTCCGCCCACAAGGGTGCATCCGGGCGGGCCGCGCGGCGGGGGAGCGGCGCCCCCGTGCCCACCGCAGGGGACACCGTCCTCGCGTACCTCCGGGAGCAGGTGCGGGCGATCGTCGCGCTCGACCCCGCGGTCCGCCGTGAGCTGCCCGACGCCGTGCACCGGATGCGGGTTGCCACCCGTCGGCTGCGCGGTGCACTGCGCTCCTACCGGCGACTGCTCGACCGGACGGCGACCGACCCGGCCGTCGCCGAACTCGCCTGGCTGGCCGGGGAGCTGGGCATCGACCGGGACCGCGAGGTGCTGACCGCGCGGATCGCTGACGGGCTCGCCGCGCTGCCGCGGGAGCTGTGCGTCGGGCCGGTGCCTACCCGGGTACGCACCTGGTCCCGGCCCCGCCGTGGCGCCGCCCGGCATCTCACCACGGTGCTCGACGGCCACCGCTATCTGACGCTGCTCGACACCCTGGACCGGCTGCTCGCCGACCCGCCGCTGTGCCCCGCCGCCGCCCGCGCGCCCGAGAAGGAGCTGCTCCGGGCGCTGCGCAAGGACTTCCGGCGGCTGTCCGGCCGGATGCGCCGCGCACTGGACGCTTCGCCGGGACCGGAGCGCGACCAGGCGCTGCACGAGGCCCGTAAGGCGGCCAAGCGCCTCCGGTACGGCGCGGAGGCGGCCCGCCCGGCGCTGGGCCGGACCGCCGCCCGGTGCGTCCGCCGCGCCACCGCCCTTCAGGAGGTGCTCGGCGACCACCACGACAGCGTGGTGACCCGCGCCGCACTCCGCGACCTGGCCGACCGGGCGTACGCGGCGGGCGAGAACGCCTTCACCTACGGCCTGCTTTACGGCCGACAGGAGGCGCTGGCGACGGCATGCGAGGAGCGGCTGCCCCGACTGTGGAAAAAGGCCGAGAAGCAGGCGCCGCCGGGCGCGAAGGTGAGCGGCTGACGGCCCCGGGCCCGCCACGGCCCCGGGCCCGCCACGGCCCCGGGCCCGCCACGGCCCCGGGCCCGCCACGGCCCCGGGC
>NZ_VKJP01000680.1 GCF_007280575.1 Streptomyces benahoarensis | reverse complement strand
GTGCCGGGGCCTTCGAGGCGGGCGGCGGGCCCGGCCGCAGCGGCTCCGGCTCCGGCATCGGCATCGGCATCGGCGGATCCGGTCCGGGCGGCGGCAGCGGCTCCCGCACTGGCGGCCGCGGCCTTTCCGGCATCCCTCCTGACCGACCGCACCGGCCGGGTCGGCCGCGTAAATATCTTCGCGATGCACGGCGGTACCGCGGCCCCCGCCTCATGGCTCCGGGCCCGGTAGACGCTCGGGCTCTCCCCCACCAGCTCCGTGAAGCGCGAGCTGAACGACCCGAGCGACGTGCACCCGACCGCGAAACAGACCTCCGTCACCGACAGATCCCCCCGCCGCAACAGCGCCTTCGCCCGCTCGATCCGCCGGGTCATGACATACCCGTACGGCGTCTCCCCGAAGGCGGCCCGGAAACTCCGCGAGAAATGCCCCGCCGACATCAACGCCACCCGCGCCAGGGCCGGTACGTCCAGCGGCTCGGCGTACTCCCGGTCCACCAGATCCCGCACCCGCCGCAGCCGCACGAGCTCATCCAACGTCATGGATCCAGAGTGGCACGGGGCACTGACAACCGACCGGGACCGGAACGGCACAGGCCGGGGCGCACTCACTCCACACACGGAGGCGCGACGGGCAACTGCTCGCCATGGAGCCAGGTGAAGGTGCGGTCGGGTTCGAGGCGGGCGTCCCCCCAGTGAATGGCGTGGATGCCATCCTCCGCATTCGCCGTGAAGAACAGACACACCAACCTCGTGGCGGCCCCCAGCTCCTCAAAGGTCTCGTGCAGTTCCTCGTACTTCTCAGGCTTCTGCTCCTCGCCGAGGGGGAACAGCTCGCCATCCGGCTGCGGCCCGTGGGCCAGCAGCAGGCGTCGGCGCGTCGGGGAGGCGTCGGCGGCCAGCCGGGCACGGGCGAGCGGGCGGGAGCGGTTGGCGTACTTGTAGGGGAAGAGCAGGCACTCGTTGACCACGGCGTACTCGTAACCCCGTACATCGCGCACGGCCTCGCCAACTTCCAGCGCCGCATCCGTCAGGTTCTCGCGCACAGCCTCAGCCAGGGTGCTGCCGTAAGGGCTGCGCTTTTTCACCCTCGCCTTGAGGTGAGCCGCATGTGCCCGCGCATGGGCCCTGGCCAACGCCTCCGGAACCACCGCCGCGAGCCGCCCCGCATGGCGCCCGAACCTTTCCACCGCCCACTTCGACGGCGCACCCCGACCGCCACCCACCCCAGACATGCAGAGCCCCTGTCTCTTA
>NZ_VKJP01000067.1 GCF_007280575.1 Streptomyces benahoarensis | reverse complement strand
CCACCGAGATCGACACCTATTAAGTCGTCGGCAGCGTCAGTGTGTATAAGAGACAGCTGCTCGCCCTGTCCTGCCTGGCGATCGGCGGCTGCGCGGCGCCGCACCGCGCACCGGGCCCGGCCCCGGTGCGACGGCCACCCGACACCACCACGACCGCGCTGCGCGCGCTGGTCGCCGCGGGCGCGCCGGGCGCCGCCTCCCTGGTCACCCGGGACGGGAAGTTCGCCGCCTCCCGCTTCTCCGCCGCCGGGGTGGCCGATCTGCGCACCCGCCGCCCCATGGAGCGCCGGGACCACTTCCGGGCGGGCAGCCTCACCAAGACGCTGGTCGCCACCGTCGTCCTCCAGCTCGCGGCCGAACGGCGGCTCTCCCTGGACGACTCCGCGGCCCGGCTGCTGACGACCGGCCACCGGACGCCGCCGGGCCTGTCCCGCGGCGTCCTGGCCCCGCTGTCCCCGGTGACGGTCCACCAGCTCCTCGACCACACCAGCGGCCTGTTCAACTACACCGCGGACCCGGCCCTCCACCTGACCGGACCGGGCTTCGCCGCCCACCGCTACGACACCCACACCCCCGCCGAGCTGCTGCGCCGCGCGCTGCGCCATCCGCCGGGCGCCGCCCCCGGCGCGCGCTACGCCTACTCCAACACCAACTACGTCGTCCTCGGCCTGATCGTCGAGGCGGTCACCGGCCGCCGCTACGCCGACGAGATCCGCCGCCGGGTGCTCGTCCCCGTCGGCCTGACCGGGACCAGCTTCCCCGGCACCCGCACCGCCCTGCCCCGCCCGCACGGCCGCGCGTACTTCCGCACCGGCCACCGGCAGGTCGACGTCACCGACCTGAACCCCAGCTGGGCGGGGGCCGCCGGGGAGATGGTCACCACCCTCGACGACCTCAACCACTTCTTCGCCGCCCTCCTCGGCGGCCGCCTGCTGCCACCCCGCGAACTGGCCGAACTCCGCGACGAACGCGCCACCAAGGGCGTCTACGGCCTCGGCGTCTACGCCACCCGGCTGCCCTGCGGGGTCACGGTCTGGGGCCACAACGGCGACATCCACGGCTCGTACGCCCGGACCGCCGCGTCCGCGGACGGCCGTCACCTCGTCAGCTACCACGTCACCACCGATACCCCCGGCGCCCGGCCCGACGACGACGCCGTCCTGAGCGCGGAGTTCTGCCCGCAGCCGGGGCCGGACGCGGACGCCGGTACGGGCACGGCGAACCCGGCGGCGGACACGGCGACGGACACGGCGACGGGCGCGCCGCGGGCCACCGCCCTCGCCACGCCCGTCCCCACCGCGCCCGTCCCCGCCGCCTACAGAGGAACGATGTCCGGCGCGCCCAGCCGCGCCGCATCGGCCGTCAGGTCGTCGGGCTGGCGCTGCGATTCGCGCTCCGCCTCGACCCGCTTCTCGTAGTGCGCGACCTCCTTGTCGACCTGTGCGAAGTCCCAGCCCAGCGCCGGGGCCATCAGCTCCGCCGCCTCGCGGGCGCAGCCGGTGCCGCGGTCGAAGGTCTCGATGGAGATCCGGGTGCGCCGGGTCAGCACGTCGTCGAGGTGGCGGGCGCCCTCGTGGGTGCAGGCGTAGACCACCTCGGCGCGCAGATAGTCCTCCGCGCCGGTCAGCGGCTCGCCCAGCGACGGATCGGCCACCACCAGCTCCAGAAGCTCCTCGGTCAGCGAGCCGTAACGGTTCAGCAGATGCTCGACGCGGGCGACGTGCAGCCCGGCGCGGGCCGCGATCCGGGCCCGCGCGTTCCACATCGCCCGGTACCCCTCGGCGCCGAGCAGCGGTACGTCCTCGGTGACGCACTCCGCGACCCGCCGGTCGAGCCCGTGCACCGCCTCGTCCACCGCGTCCTTCGCCATCACCCGGTACGTCGTGTACTTACCGCCGGCCACCACGACCAGGCCCGGCACCGGGTGCGCCACGGTGTGCTCGCGCGAGAGCTTGCTCGTCGCGTCCGACTCCCCGGCCAGCAGCGGCCGCAGCCCCGCGTAGACGCCCTCGACGTCGTCCCTGGTCAGCGGCGTGGCGAGGACGGAGTTCACATGCTCCAGCAGATAGTCGATGTCGGCGCTGGACGCCGCCGGATGCGCCTTGTCGAGGTCCCAGTCGGTGTCGGTGGTCCCGATGATCCAGTGCCGCCCCCAGGGGATGACGAAGAGCACGCTCTTCTCGGTGCGCAGGATCAGCCCGGTCGTGGAGTGGATGCGGTCCTTGGGGACGACCAGGTGGATGCCCTTCGAGGCGCGGACGTGGAACTGCCCGCGCTCGTTGATCAGCCCCTGGGTGTCGTCCGTCCACACCCCGGTGGCGTTGACGATCTGCCGGGCCCGCACCTCGTACATCCCGCCCGACTCGACGTCCTCGACCCGCGCGCCGACCACCCGCTCGCCCTCGCGCAGGAAGTCCACCACCCGCGCGCCGTTGGCGACCTGCGCGCCGTACGACGCGGCGGTGCGCACCAGCGTCTCGACGAACCGCGCGTCGTCCATCTGCGCGTCGTAGTACTGCAACGCGCCCACCAGCGCGTCCTTGCGCAGACAGGGCGCGACCCGCAGCGCCCGCTTGTGGGAGAGGTGCCGGTGGACGGGCAGCCCGCGGCCGTGGCCGGACGAGAGGGACATCGCGTCGTAGAGCGCCACGCCGGAACCGGCATAGAAGCGCTCCCAGACATGGTGCTGGAGCGGGTAGAGGAACGGCACCGGCTTCACCAGATGCGGGGCCAGCCGCTCCAGCAGCAGCCCGCGCTCCTTCAGCGCCTCCCGTACCAGCGCGAAGTCCAGCATCTCCAGATACCGCAGCCCGCCGTGGATGAGCTTGCTGGAGCGGCTGGAGGTGCCCGCCGCCCAGTCGCGCGCCTCGACGAGCCCGGTGGCGAGCCCGCGGGTCGCCGCGTCCAGGACGGTTCCGGCGCCGACGACGCCGCCGCCGACCACCAGAATGTCGAGTTCCCGTTCCGCCATCCGGGCGAGCGCCTCGGCGCGCTGCACCGGTCCCAGGGTCGCTGTCTTCACCACTGCCTCCCACTGTGATCGGGGCCACACCCCCGTCGGTCGATTCTGTCCGCGTCGGCTGCCGTCACCCCCCCCTGCCGCCACCGGCGGCAACACCCCGCCACCTTGATCCACCAATTCCCATTCTGCGCGAAATGTCGACTTAGTCTACTTATGCGTCAATCGGAATCGCTCGGGAAGGGCGGCAGCAGCATGCCCGCAGACCTCGCCGTCATCGGCCTCGGCCACCTCGGCCTCCCCCTCGCCCAGGCCGCCACCGCGGCCGGTGTTTCCACCATCGGCTACGCACCCGACCCGCAGACCACCCCGCTCACCGCCACCGACGGCCCGCTCACCGCCACCGAACTGCGGCGGCTGACCGCCGCCGGATTCCGCACCACCGCCGACCCCGCCGCCCTCGGCCGGGTCCGCACCGCCGTCATCTGCGTCCCCACCCCGCTCGGCGCCGACCGCGCCCTCGACCGCACCGCCGTCGCCGACGCGGCCCGCACCCTCGCCGCGCACCTGCGCCCGCACACCACCGTCATCCTCGAATCCGCCGCCTACCCGGGCACCACCGAGGACTTCCTGCGCCCCCTCCTGGAGGAGGGCTCCGGCCTCACCGCCGGACGCGACTTCCACCTCGCCTGCTCCCCCACCCGCCACGACCCCGGCAACCGCACCCACCGCTACGCCAACACCCCCAAGGTCATCGGCGGCCTCACCCCCGCCTGCACGGAAGCCGCCGCCGCCTTCTACAGCCGCCTCACCGACAAGGTCGTCCGCGCCCGCGGCCCCCGCGAGGCCGAGACCACCGGGCTGCTGGAGACCAACTACCGCCACCTCAACATCGCCCTGATGAACGAGATGGCGGTCTTCTGCCACGACATCGGCGTCGACCTCTGGGACGTCATCCGCTGCGCCGAGACCAAACCGTTCGGCTTCCAGGCGTTCCGCCCCGGCCCCGGCGTCGGCGGCCACGCCGCACCCGTCGACCCCAACTACCTCGCCTACCAGGGCCGCTCCCTCGGCTATCCGCTGCGCATGGTGGAGCTGGCGCAGGAGGTCAACGACCGGATGCCCGGCTACGTCGCCCGGCGCTGCGCCACCCTCCTCAACGAGTACGGCAAGTCCGCCCGCGGCGCCCGCGTCCTCCTCATCGGCGTCACCTACAAACCCGACGTCGGCGACCAGGAGGGCGCCCCCGCCCGCGAGATCGCCGCCCGCCTGATGGAACTCGGCGCCCACCTCACGTACCACGACCCGTACGTCCACCGGTGGACCGTCCTCGACCGCCCCGTCCCGCGCGCCGACTCCCTCTACGAGTCCGCCGCCGGGGCCGACCTGACGGTCCTTCTCCAGCCGCACCGCACGTACGACCTCCAGGGCCTGTCGGTGAAGGCCCAACTGCTCCTGGACACCCGCGGGGCGACACCCACCGGCGCGGCCCACCGGCTGTGACCCGGCCGCCGCTCCGAGAACGCCCCCACGCAGACCCCGGACGCGCGAAGGGGCCCGGACCACCGTGCTGGTGGTCCGGGCCCCTTCGCGTGGTCTACGACCTACGGTCAGCGCTTGCCGTGCTACGACGGATCGACCGTCACCTCGACCCGCTGGAACTCCTTCAGCTCGGAGTAGCCCGTCGTCGCCATCGCCCGGCGCAGCGCGCCGAAGAAGTTCATCGAACCGTCGGGCGTGGTCGACGGGCCGAGCAGCACCTCCTCGGTGGTGCCGACCGCACCGAGGTCCACCCGCTTGCCGCGCGGCACGTCCTCGTGGACCGCCTCCATGCCCCAGTGGTGACCGCGGCCGGGCGCGTCCGTCGCGCGGGCCAGCGGGGAGCCCATCATCACGGCGTCCGCACCGCAGGCGATGGCCTTCGGCAGGTCGCCGGAGAAGCCCACGCCGCCGTCGGCGATGACGTGGACGTACCGGCCGCCGGACTCGTCCATGTAGTCCCGCCGCGCCGCCGCGACATCCGCCACCGCCGTCGCCATCGGCACCTGGATGCCCAGCACGTTACGGGTGGTGTGCGCGGCACCGCCGCCGAAGCCGACCAGCACACCGGCGGCGCCGGTCCGCATCAGGTGCAGCGCCGCGGTGTACGTGGCGCAGCCGCCGACGATCACCGGGACGTCGAGCTCGTAGATGAACTGCTTGAGGTTGAGCGGCTCGGCCGCCGACGAGACATGCTCGGCGGAGACCGTCGTCCCGCGGATCACGAAGATGTCGACCCCGGCGTCCACCACGGCCTGCGAGAACTGCGCGGTGCGCTGCGGCGACAGCGCGGCGGCGGTGACGACACCGGAGTCGCGCACCTCCTTGATGCGCTGACCGATCAGCTCTTCCTTGATCGGCGCGGCGTAGATCTCCTGCATCCGCTTGGTGGCCGCGTCACCGTCCAGCTCGGCGATCTCGGCGAGCAGCGGCTCCGGGTCCTCGTAGCGGGTCCACAGGCCCTCCAGGTTGAGGACGCCGAGACCGCCCAGCTCACCGATGCGGATCGCGGCCTGCGGCGAGACCACGGAGTCCATCGGGGCCGCCAGGAACGGCAGCTCGAAGCGGTAGGCGTCGATCTGCCAGGCGATCGAGACCTCCTTCGGGTCGCGGGTGCGGCGACTCGGTACGACGGCGATGTCGTCGAAGGCGTATGCCCGGCGGCCGCGCTTGCCGCGCCCGATCTCGATCTCAGTCACGTGTGTGGCCTTTCCCTCTACGTATGCGGTTCAAGTATCCCCGACACGGCAAAACCCGCGGCCGGGGCACCGGCCGCGGGTTTCACGGTAGGGGCGTCAGCGCCGCGGTACCCGCGCTCAGCGACGCGAGTAGTTCGGCGCCTCGGTCGTCATCTGACTGCAACCCCCGGGGACAACCCCCGGACCCCCGGCCGGGGGCCCGCTCAACGACGCGAGTAGTTCGGCGCCTCGGTCGTCATCTGGATGTCGTGCGGGTGGCTCTCCTTGAGGCCCGCGGCGGTGATGCGGACGAAGTGGCCCTTCTCCTTCAGCTCCGGGATGTCGGCGGAGCCGACGTAGCCCATGGAGGCGCGCAGACCGCCGATGAGCTGGTGGGCCACCGAGGCGAGCGGGCCGCGGTAGGGCACCTGGCCCTCGATGCCCTCGGGCACCAGCTTGTCCTCGGAGAGGACGTTGTCCTGGAAGTAGCGGTCCTTGGAGAAGGAACGCGCCTGGCCACGGGACTGCATCGCGCCCAGCGAGCCCATGCCGCGGTACGACTTGAACTGCTTGCCGCTGATGAAGACCATCTCGCCCGGCGACTCCTCGCAACCGGCCAGCAGCGAGCCCAGCATCACGGTGTCCGCGCCCGCCGCGATGGCCTTGGCGATGTCACCGGAGAACTGCAGACCACCGTCGCCGATCAGCGGGACCCCGGCGGCGTGCGCCGCCTGCGCCGCCTCGTAGATCGCGGTGACCTGCGGCACGCCGACACCGGCGACCACCCGGGTGGTGCAGATCGAACCGGGGCCGACGCCGACCTTGATGCCGTCCGCACCCGCGTCGATCAGCGCCTGCGCGCCGTCCCGCGTCGCGACGTTGCCGCCCACGACGTCGACGCTGATGTGGGACTTCACCTTGGCGATCATGTCGAGGATGCCGCGGCTGTGGCCGTGCGCACTGTCGATGACGAGGAAGTCCGCACCGGCCTCGACGAGCGCCTGCGCCCGGTCGTACGCCGCGTCGCCGACGCCCACCGCCGCGCCGACGACCAGCCGGCCCTCGGCGTCCTTCGCGGCGTTCGGGTACTTCTCCGCCTTGACGAAGTCCTTGACCGTGATCAGGCCCTTGAGGACGCCCGCCTCGTCGACCAGCGGCAGCTTCTCGATCTTGTGGCGGCGCAGCAGCTCGATGGCGTCCTCGCCCGAGATGCCGACCTTGCCGGTGACCAGCGGCATCGGCGTCATGACCTCGCGGACCTGACGGCTGCGGTCCATCTCGAAGGCCATGTCGCGGTTGGTGACGATGCCCAGCAGCTTCCCGGCCGCGTCGGTCACCGGCACACCCGAGATCCGGAACTTCGCGCAGAGCGCGTCGGCCTCGGCGAGCGTGGCGTCGGGACGGACCGTGATCGGGTCGGTGACCATGCCGGACTCGGAGCGCTTGACCAGATCGACCTGGTTGGCCTGGTCCTCGATGGAGAGGTTGCGGTGCAGCACGCCGGCACCACCCTGACGCGCCATGGCGATCGCCATTCGCGCCTCGGTGACCTTGTCCATCGCCGCCGAGAGCAGCGGGATGTTCACGCGTACGTTCCGCGAGACCCGGGAGGCGGTGCTGACCGCGTTGGGCAGCACCTCCGACGCGCCGGGCAGCAGCAGAACGTCGTCGTACGTCAGCCCCAGCATGGCGAATTTGGCGGGCATACCGTCGACGTTGTCACTCATGACACCTTCCCCAATGCTCTTGCCCAGCGCGGACGTCCATGCTAACGGCCTGAAGTGGTGTCTCATTCCACGGTGAATGAGGGCCTCGTCACCCGTACGTTCCTACGGCCGCACCCGGCCACCGGCGTACGGTTCCCGCCGCCGCGGCCAGGTCCTACTGCTCGGCGAGCGCCCGCAACCGGCTCAGCGCCCGGTGCTGCGCGACCCGCACCGCACCCGGCGACATCCCGAGCATCTGCCCGGTCTCCTCGGCAGTCAGCCCGACGGCGACCCGCAGCAACACCAGCTCCCGCTGGTTCTCCGGCAGATTGGCCAGCAGCTTCTTCGCCCAGGCGGCATCGCTGCTCAGCAGCGCCCGCTCCTCGGGCCCCAGGGAATCGTCCGGCTGCTCGGGCATCTCGTCGGACGGCACCGCCGTACTGCCGGGCCCGCGCATCGCGGCCCGCTGGAGATCGGCGACCTTGTGCCCGGCGATCGCGAAGACGAACGCCTCGAACGGCTTCCCGGTGTCGCGGTAGCGCGGCAGCGCGCAGAGCACCGCGACACAGACCTCCTGCGCCAGATCCTCGACGAAGTGCCGGGCGTCCCCGGGAAGCCGGGAGAGACGGGTCCGGCAGTAGCGCAGCGCCAGCGGGTGCACATGGGCCAGCAGATCGTGCGTGGCCCGCTGATCCCCTTCGACTGCGCGTGCAACGAGATCACCGATCTCCTGCTTGCCGTCATCGCGCATCGGTCCATGGTGCCTTGGCGCGGCACCGCTCTTGGCACCGCCCTCGTCGTTGTGCACTGAACCGTTACGAGCCGCCGCGTTAGCACGCACGTCCCACGCCTCCCCCGATCGGGTTGTGCCCATGCCGACGTCGAGTCCTCGCCGGTAGCGTGTATCCGTGCCGTGAGGCATCGGGTAAGGCTTGTCCGTCATGAGGTCTCTTCTTGGCCGAGTGAGATGCCCCGGCCTCCGCCGGGGAGGAGTCACACGTCAAGGATGCGGCATCCCGTGACGTTTCGACGCCTAAGGGTCGCCCACACCGCTCACGGACCGCCCCGCCGCCCGAGGCGCGGGACACCCGACCGGCGCCCGGCCCCCGAAGACCGGCGCGATCCGCCGTCCGGCCGGCGCTCCCCCGCACGGCCCGCGCCGCACCGCCCGTCGTACATGTGGCAAGGGGGCCACGACGATCATCCCTCCTGCCGGAGAGAGCCGCCGTGACCCCGTTGACCCGCGGGTCAGCGCACCAGACCCCAGCGGAAGCCCAGGGCCACCGCATGGGCGCGGTCCGAGGCGCCGAGCTTCTTGAACAGCCGCCGGGCGTGGGTCTTGACCGTGTCCTCGGAGAGGAACAACTCACGGCCGATCTCGGCGTTCGAACGGCCGTGGCTCATGCCCTCCAGCACCTGGATCTCACGGGCGGTGAGCGTCGGGGCGGCACCCATCTCGGCGGAGCGCAGCCGCCGCGGCGCGAGCCGCCACGTCGGGTCCGCGAGCGCCTGGGTGACCGTGGCCCGCAGCTCGGCGCGCGAGGCGTCCTTGTGCAGATAGCCGCGGGCCCCGGCGGCGACCGCGAGGGCCACGCCGTCCAGATCCTCGGCCACCGTGAGCATGATGATCCGGGCACCCGGATCGGCGGACAGCAACCGCCGCACCGTCTCCACGCCGCCCAGACCGGGCATGCGCACATCCATCAGAATCAGATCCGAGCGATCGGCACCCCAGCGGCGGAGGACTTCCTCGCCGTTGGCAGCCGTCGTCACGCGCTCGACACCGGGAACGGTCGCAACCGCCCGGCGGAGCGCCTCTCGGGCAAGCGGGGAGTCGTCGCAGACGAGGACGGAAGTCATGACTGTCCCCCGCCGCTCTCACAGCTGCTGCGCGTCACCTTGAGCCTCCAGGCTGGTACGTATCGTCACCGGTGCGCTTGACGGGCTCGGACATCTGCCCGATCACTAACTCCGCCAACCGCTTTCGCACACTCAACGACGGTCACTCGAAAGAGTTACGGGTTCGAGCATCGAATTCGGCACGCTGCGTGAGGGCTCGGATACGCAGACGGACACGGCCCTCCGGGGGCGATCGACCGCCCCGCATGAACCTTATGCCCTATTTGGCTCTCTTCCTTCCATTTTCCGGCGATCTGACGCTAGATTCGCAATGAGTCATATTTACATCTACTTAGACAGTAGATGTACCGTCGTCACCACCGAGCCCGATACAGCAATCGCTTCGAGGGGACACGCAATGGCAGATTTCTCCCGCCTCCCGGGCCCGAACGCAGACCTCTGGGACTGGCAGCTGCTGGCAGCCTGCCGCGGTGTGGACAGTTCGCTGTTCTTCCACCCCGAAGGGGAACGCGGCGCCGCCCGCAGCGCGCGTGAGACATCGGCGAAGGAGGTCTGCATGCGCTGCCCCGTACGGGCCGAATGCGCGGCGCATGCGCTGGCCGTCCGCGAGCCCTACGGGGTCTGGGGCGGCCTGACCGAGGACGAACGCGAGGAGCTGATGGGCCGTGCCCGGCACCGGATGGTCCCCGCGACCACGCTGGTCGGCCCCGCGAGCGTCCAGAGCGGCTGACACCGGGCAGCCGACCCGTTCAGCAGAAACGTTCCTTCATAGGCGTGGCCGCGCCTTGGTCCGGGGTGTGGCCATGCCTCGCGACGCCCTGCACCGGCGGCGAACCGGGCTGCGGCAGGCCGCCCGCCGCAGGCCGGAAGTCAGGTGCTGTCGGCCGCATACCGCCGTGCCGTCAGCGGGCCGCTGCGCTCTCCAGCTGGTCGAGCATCGCGCCGACGGCCGGGACCCGGGCGAGGTCCGGCAGGGTGAGGGCGACGATCTCGCGGTGCACGGCGGGCTCCAGGCGTACCGTGCGCGCGCCCTTGGGGCGTACCGACGCGAGGGTCAGCTCGGGCAGGGCGGCGACGCCGAGGCCCGCGCCGACCAGGCCGATCACCGCCGGGTAATCGTCGGTGGCGAAGTCGATGCGCGGGGTGAACCCGGCGCTCTCGCACACCTCGACCAGATGCGTACGGCAGCGGGGGCACCCGGCGATCCACGGTTCGTCGGCCAGGTCGCCGAAGGCGGCGGAGCCCGCGGCGGCGAGGCGGTGCCCCTCCGGGACCAGGCCCACCAGGCGGTCGGTGAGGACCGGGCGGACGACAAGGTCGTCCCAGTCGGCGCAGGCTTCCGGGGCGGCGGCGCGCACTTCCGGGTAGCGGAAGGCCAGCGCGATCTCGCAGTCGCCGTTGCGCAGCATCTCGATCGAGCGGGGCGGCTCGGCCTCGTCCAGGGAGACGCGGGTACGCGGATGGGCGGCGCGCATGGCGGCCAGCGCGGTGGGCACCAGCGTCGAGCTGCCGGAGGGAAAGGACACCAGCCGCACCCGGCCGGCGCGGAGTCCCGCGATGGCGGCGACCTCCTCCTCCGCCGCGGTGAGCCCGGCGAGGATGCCGACGGCGTGCCGTACCAGCGCCTCGCCCGCCTGGGTCAGCCGCATCTCGCGGCCGGTGCGGACCAGCAGCGGGGTGCCCGCCGACTGCTCCAGCGCCTTCATCTGCTGACTGACGGCCGGCTGGGTGCAGCCCAGTTCGCGGGCGGCGGCGGAGAACGAGCCGGTACGGGCGACCTCGCGCAGCACGCGGAGATGGCGAGCCTCGATCATGGCACCAGTATAAGTGGGACTTGGAGGTATGGGCGAAATAAGGTTTGGGGCTTTGATCGCTCTTTTTTCCGCCCGCCCCGTTTCCGCTCGGGTGGTGCCGTAGGGAGCGGTGGGCGGGCGCGTCCGGGGCCGTCGGGCGGGGGTGCCCGTGGCGGGCCGGTCGGGTGGCTGGCCGGACGGGTGCGTTCATGTCATCCGGGCCGGATAGCGTGCCCGCATGACGACTGCATTGATCACGGGAGCGACCTCGGGCATCGGGGCGGCGTTCGCCCGGCGCCTCGCGCACGACGGCCACAACCTCGTCCTGGTGGCGCGCGACGAGAAGCGGCTGCACCGGCAGGCGACCGAACTGCACGACCTGCACGGCATCGAGGCGAGCGTGCTGAGCGCCGATCTGGCCACGGAGGAGGGCATCGCCGCGGTCGAGGAGCGGCTCGGCGACCGGAAGCACCCGGTGGACCTGCTGGTCAACAACGCGGGCTTCGGCAACAAGGGTGAGTACCTGGAGGTGCCGATGGCCGATGAGCTGGCGATGCTGAAGGTGCACTGCGAGGCGGTGCTGCGGCTGACCACGGCGGCGGTGCGCGGGATGCGGGAGCGGCGGCGCGGCGGGGTCGTCAACGTCGCCTCCGTCGCGGCGTTCGTACCGCGCGGCACCTACGGGGCGAGCAAGGCGTGGGTGGTGCAGTTCACGCAGGGGGCGGCGCGGGATCTGGCGGGCAGCGGGGTGCGGCTGATGGCACTGTGCCCCGGGTTCGTCCGGACCGAGTTCCATCAGCGGGCCGGGATGGGCACGGACAACATCCCCGGCTGGATGTGGCTGGACGCGGACAAGCTGGTCGACGCGGCGATGAAGGACCTGGCACGCGGCCGGTCGCTCTCCATCCCCGACCCGCGGTACAAGGCGCTGATGGGCGCGGCGAAGCTGGCCCCGCGCGGCGTCCTGGGCGGCCTCACCTCGCGTACGGGGCGGAAGTTCGGGCCGAAGTAGCACGACGGGGCCGGGGTGCGCGGTGGCGTGCGCCCCGGTCCGGCCGGGCGGGCGCGGCGGCGTGCGCCCCGGTTCGGCGGGCGCGGCTGCTGTCAAGGCATCGGCCCCCGCCATGGCATACCGAAGGCCGGTGATCGGGATCGGCTCAGGCCGAAAGCTCACCACGCTTGACGGTGGAGACGGACGACGCCCACCCGCCGGCCGGGAAGACCATCGCAGGACCCTGCGGAGCCTTGGCATCCCGGACGGCCACAGCCGCGTACGCGGTGCCCGTCAGATCAGCGGACCCCACGCACCGCGACTCCGCACTCCACCGCTACGCCTCGATGTCGTATTCGAGTACGTACGCGGACGAGTCCAGGATCATCTCGTTGACCTCGACGGGGCGGCTGCCGTCCGCGAAGGCGGTGCGGACGATGATGATCACGGGCGTACCCGCGCTGAGGCTCAGCCGGTCCGCCTCGTCCCGGGACGGCATCCGGCTGCGGATCTCCTCCCGGAAGTGCACGGGTTTGCGCCCTAGTTCGGCCAGGCGGGCATAGACGCCACCGGGGCCGGTGTCCTTCTGGATGATCGCCGAACCGGCCACCAGGGCGGCAGACAGATGGCTCGTGGCCAGCAGCACCGGCTTGCCGTCGAGGACGAACCGGCGGCTTCGCACGCACACCGCCTCGCGCGGACCGATCCCGAGCACGTCCGCGACGGCCGCGGGCGCAGGCTCCTCGCTGACGCCGACCTGATCGACGACCAGCTCCCGCTCGCCGACATCCGTCGACCAGATGGACCGGCCCTCTCCCCACTGCTCCCGCGCGAGCCGCTGGACACCGCGGCGGCGCAGCGGGCGGAAGCCGCTGGGCGTCTCCGCACCGCGCTGCTCCTCCGGCTGACGATCGTCGCCGTTGGCGGTCATACGTCCTCCTCGCTGATCGCTGGAGACCTGGTCCCGACAGTACGACGACGGTCCCCGTCTCCGGGGACCGTCCGTCCACTTGGGTGGCTGCGAGCAACATCCGTCAGGCGGCGGGGAACTCCCCACTCCTGACAGCGGAAACGAACGACGACCAGCCGCTGGCCGGGAAGACCAACGCGGGGCCCTGCGGGGCCTTGGAGTCTCGGACGGCGACGGCCGCGTACGCGGTGCCTGTCAGATCGGCGGCCTCCACACACTGCGCCTCGCTGCCTCCGCTGTAGGAGGATTTCTTCCAGACGGCCCGTTCGAGCGCTTGGGCCATGAGAACGCGTCCGTTCTTCGTGGTCACTTGTGCAGTCCTTCCAGATACTCGTTGAGAAGATCCCGTGATTTGTCGACGGAGAGCGCGATGGAGGCTATGGCGCTGAACTCTCCATCGAGAAAGGTGACCTGCTCCGCATCGTCCGTGTGGCTACCGCCAAAGGAACTGTCGATGCTGGCTACGTTCGCCCACGGGTGCCGGTACGACAGGATGGTTACGCCGCCGTTCGCCCCATAGGTCGGGTGCGCGGTGAGCGGGATGAGCTGGAGCTCGACGTTCGGCATCTCCGATGCGTCGAGGAGCTTGCGAATCTGGTCCCGCATGACCGCGGGACCTGACTCGAACTGGGCGTGGAGTGCCGATTCGGGAACGAGCGCGTGGAGCTTGGTCGCCTTGCTGAGGACGGCCTGCCGTGCCATCCGGATGGAAACCAGCATCTCGGCGTGCTCCGCGGCGGCGGTAGGCGCTCGCGTGAGGATCTCCCGGACGTATCCGGGCGACTGAAGCAGGCCGGGCACGATCACCGGATGCTGGATGTAGATCGTCTGCGCTTCGGCTTCCAGCTCGATGAAGTCCAGGTAGTTCTGGCCGATGCGACCGGCATAGGCCGCCCACCAGCCTCCCCCGATCGGCTCCTCCGCGGCCTTCGCCACTTCCTCCACGCCGGCCGGGTCGTCCACGCCCAACTTGGCGCACAGGCTCCTCACCTCGTCACCCGAGATCCGGTACGTACCGCGCTCGATGCGGCTGAGGCGGGTGGTGTCCCAGCCCATGAGCTTCGCCGCGTCGCCGGACTTCATGGAGCCTCGCCAGCGACGCAACTGGCCGCCAACTCTCCGCCGTTTGATGGTCGGCGTCGCCCGCTTCTGCGTCATGGCCGCAGTTTGGCACGTCGTTGAGCGCGCTGACGATTGAGACAGGTGTTCCAGCTTTTTGGCAATGAGTGCGCCACTGTTGCATTCAGACCGCCAAAAGGAGCACAGTGAGTGCGGGCCGGAAGGCAGCCAGTGACCACGGCACCTTCCCCCCTCGCTGGCTGGCGCCGTAAAGCTTCCAGGGAACGGCGACGCCTCCGAGCACTGCGAAACAGAACTCGCCGCACAAGAAGACCCCCGCGACGTTGCTGAGCGGCGAACGTCCGGGGGCGCGGCCCTCAACCCCATGGAGGTTGGCGACAGTGCTGCACCTTATCCGAACGATCTTCGAAACGCTGCTGGGCCGACTACTGCCCGCCCAGGGCTGCCACCGGGCCGCAGGCCCGTGTCCCGTTGGGCGCCAGGTCGGGGCGCCGACCGCGCGTCTGGCATTCACGCCCGACCCCTCACCGCAAAACGAGGACGTTCCCTTGGTGCGTCCCTACGTCCTCACGCCCTCGGAACGGCAGGAGCACCGCGTGCGGCGGACACGGCGGCGCGAGCTGTGGTCGGCGGCGCACGGCGTCGCCGGACCGAACCTGCTCCGCGGAGTGGAGATGGCCGCCCGATGAACCCCATGGACCGTGCGCGGCTGCTGCCATGGACCGGCCCCGGCGGGAAGCCGTGCTACCTCATAGGCGGCACGGGGACCGGGTACGTCTCCCGGCTCGCCGATCGGATGGAGGCGGAGCAGATGGAGTCGGCGGCCGACCTCATCGAGGAGGCCCGCCGCATCCTCGCCTCCTGCGCGTGGACGCCGGGTGAAATCCACCTGCTGGCCTACGACTTGAACGACGCCCTGACCGAAGTGCACCGGGTCTCGGAGAGCCGGGGCACCCGCTTGCAGCAGATGGTGGACGACCTCGATGCGGAGGACGAGGACGACGACGGCGGGGACGGTGCTTCGGCCGCCGCATAGCGCGAGGCAGGGCGGCGGGTGGCACAGGCCCCGGCCGCCCGGCCCGATCCCGTACCGGCCGCCCCCGGATACGGCACGAGGCCCAGCCCCCGAGTGGGGACCGGGCCTCGTGCGGCGCTACCGGAGCGGCCTGTTCAGGGCCGGGTCAGTGGGCGTGGCCGTGGCCGTGACCGGCCTCGGCGGACTCGTCCTCGGCCGGCTTCTCGACGACCAGGGTCTCGGTCGTGAGCAGCAGCGAGGCGATGGAGGCGGCGTTCTCCAGGGCGGAGCGGGTGACCTTCACCGGGTCGATGACGCCGGCCTTGACCAGGTCGCCGTACTCGCCGGTGGCAGCGTTGAAGCCCTGGCCCTTGTCGAGCTCGGCGACCTTCGAGGTGATGACGTAGCCCTCAAGGCCGGCGTTCTCCGCGATCCAGCGCAGCGGCTCGACGACGGCGCGGCGGACGACGGCGACACCGGTGGCCTCGTCGCCCTCCTTGCCCAGGCCGCCGTCCAGCACCTTGGCGGCGTGGACGAGCGCGGAGCCACCACCGGAGACGATGCCCTCCTCGACCGCGGCGCGGGTCGCGGAGATGGCGTCCTCCAGACGGTGCTTCTTCTCCTTGAGCTCGACCTCGGTGGCCGCACCCACGCGGATGACGCAGACGCCACCGGCGAGCTTGGCGAGGCGCTCCTGGAGCTTCTCGCGGTCCCAGTCCGAGTCGGTGGTCTCGATCTCGGCCTTGATCTGGTTGACGCGGCCCAGCACGTCCTCGGAGTTGCCACCACCGTCGACGAGGGTGGTGTCGTCCTTGGTGATGGTCACGCGGCGGGCGGTGCCCAGCACGTCCAGACCGGCCTGGTCGAGCTTGAGGCCGACCTCCTCGGCGATGACGGTGGCACCGGTGAGGGTGGCCATGTCGCCGAGCATCGCCTTGCGGCGGTCACCGAAGCCGGGCGCCTTGACGGCGACGGCGTTGAAGGTGCCACGGATCTTGTTCACGACCAGGGTCGACAGGGCCTCGCCCTCGACGTCCTCGGCGATGATCAGCAGCGGCTTGGAGCCACCCGCCTGGATGACCTTCTCCAGCAGCGGCAGCAGGTCCTGGATCGAGCCGATCTTGCCCTGGTGGATGAGGATGTACGGGTCCTCCAGGACCGCTTCCATCCGCTCCTGGTCGGTGACCATGTAGGGCGAGAGGTAGCCCTTGTCGAAGGCCATGCCCTCGGTGAAGTCCAGCTCCAGACCGAAGGTGTTGGACTCCTCGACGGTGATGACACCGTCCTTGCCGACCTTGTCCATCGCCTCGGCGATCAGCTCGCCGACCTGCTTGTCCTGGGCGGACAGGGCCGCGACGGCGGCGATGTCGGTCTTGTCCTCGATGGGACGCGCGGTCGCGAGCAGGTCGTCGGAGACGGCCTTGACGGCGGCGTCGATGCCCTTCTTCAGGGCGGCGGGGGAGGCGCCGGCGGCGACGTTGCGCAGACCCTCACGGACCAGCGCCTGGGCCAGCACGGTGGCGGTGGTGGTGCCGTCACCCGCGATGTCGTTGGTCTTGGTCGCCACCTCCTTGACGAGCTGGGCGCCGAGGTTCTCGTAGGGGTCGTCGACCTCGACCTCACGCGCGATGGTGACGCCGTCGTTGGTGATGGTCGGCGCGCCGAACTTCTTGTCGATGACGACGTTGCGGCCCTTGGGACCGATCGTCACCTTCACCGTGTCGGCCAGCTTGTTGACGCCGCGCTCCAGGGCGCGACGGGCGTCCTCGTCGAACTTCAGGATCTTCGCCATGAGTTACGTGTCCTTAACGTCGTGCTCTCAACGAACTGCGCCCCTGCCCCGGTGCTTGGACGCGGGAACCAGGGGCGCAGATCACAGCAGAATGCTGGGTGACTTACTTCTCGACGATCGCGAGAACGTCGCGAGCCGAGAGGACGAGGTACTCCTCGCCGTTGTACTTCACCTCGGTGCCGCCGTACTTGCTGTAGAGCACGACGTCGCCGACGGAAACGTCGAGCGGAAGGCGGTTGCCCTCCTCGAAGCGACCCGGACCGACGGCCAGGACGACGCCCTCCTGGGGCTTCTCCTTGGCAGTGTCCGGGATGACCAGGCCAGAGGCCGTGGTCTGCTCGGCGTCGAGCGGCTGGACCACAATGCGGTCCTCAAGCGGCTTGATGGCAACCTTGGTGCTGGCGGTCGTCACGATCCGACCTCCCCCTTCGGAGATCTCACGGGGTTAACTGTCTGAGGTGGCGAGCAGATGGATCCGTCGTCGCGGGTGCCGGACCAGCCCATCGCCGTGCTTAGCACTCCCCTTCGGAGAGTGCCAATGCCGACACTATGACGCGGTTAGCACTCGGTCAAGTGGAGTGCCAGTCGAGCCGGAAACGGGTCGGCGCGGCCACACCGGGCCACGGGCGGGGATTCCGGTGAGCCATACCCTGCACCGTCCCGGCCGGATACCGTGCCGAATCGGACACATCAGGGGCCGCCGTCGCAACCCGGCGCCCCGGGCCTCGGTCTTCCCCCAAGGTTGCCGGGCCGGCCAACGGGGCCGACAGCTTTGCGGATGACGGAGGAGACAGGTGCGAGGAGCGAGGAGTGCGGCGCGCGCCGCCCGGGAGGAGAGCGACGTCGAGCGCACGATGACGTTCGCCGCGCTCGCCCAGGCGCCGGACCGCCGCCGGACCGAGGCCCGGATGCTCGCCTTCGCCGTCGCGATCACCGTCGGCGGCTACGCCTACACCGGGCTGTCGATGGAGGGGCGGCTGCCCGCCGGGATGCCGTGGTTCACCGCCGCCATGGTGCTGATCGCGCTGGTGCCGCACCTGGTCGTCCGCCGCGTCGCCGACCGCGCCGATCCGCTGATCCTGCCGCTGGCCACGCTGCTCACCGGCATCGGCCTCGTCCTGCTCAACCGGCTGGACATCACCTACGCCCGGCTGCCGCGACTGCAGACCGCGCAGGCGGCCACCGGGCAGCTGGTGTGGACGGGCCTCGGGGTGGCGGTCTGCGTGGCGATCCTGCTCCTGCTGCGCGACCACCGGGTGCTCCAGCGTTACGTGTATCTGACGATGGCGGTCGGGCTGGTGCTGCTGATGGCACCGGCGTTCTTCGGCGCGGACCAGTTCGGCGCCAAGCGGTGGATCCTGCTCGGGCCGCTGTCGTTGCAGCCCGGCGAGTTCGTGAAGCTGATGATCGTGGTGTTCTTCGCCGGGTATCTGACGGTCAACCGCAATGCGCTGGCGCTGGCCGGGCGGCGGGTGATGGGCATCCAGCTGCCGCCAGGACGCCAGCTCGGGCCGATCTTCACGATCTGGATCATCAGCCTGCTGGTACTGATCTTCGAACGCGACCTGGGGACGTCGCTGATCTTCTTCGGCGTCTTCGTGATCATGCTGTACATGGCCACCGAGCGGACCGGCTGGGTGGTGTGCGGCCTGGCGATGGCGGCGGTCGGCGCGGCGGTCGTGGGTTCGGCGGAGCCGCACGTCAAGGGCCGGGTGATGGCCTGGCTGCACCCGATGGACATCTTCCTGCCACCGGAGAAACGGCCGCCGGGGCTGATCTCGGCGCAGTCGGCGGAGTCCCTGTTCAGCTTCGGCAGCGGCGGCGTCGGCGGCACCGGTCTCGGCCAGGGCCACCCCGAGCTGGTCGGGTTCGCGGGCAACAGCGACTTCATCCTCACCACCGTCGGCGAGGAGCTGGGCATGGCCGGGGTGATGGCCATCCTGCTGCTGTACACGCTCCTCGCCCAGCGCGGGTTCCGGGTCGGGGTGAGCGCCCGCGACCCGTTCGGCAAGCTGCTCGCCGTGGGGCTGGCGGGCGCGCTGGTGCTCCAGGTCTTCGTGGTGGCCGGTGGTGTGACGGGGCTGATCCCGCTGACCGGCAAGGCGCTGCCGTTCCTCGCCAAGGGCGGTTCGTCGCTGGTCGCGAACTGGATGACGGTCGCCGTGCTGATCCGGATCAGCGACGCGGCGCAGCGGCGCCGGGAACCGGTGGGCGCCTTCGCGCGGCGCACCCGGCGGCGCGCGGGAGGGCGCGCACTGCCCGCCCCGCGCGCCGGTGCGCCGGGAAGCTGACGGCCGGGGACCGTCGCGCCCCGGCCGTCCGCGGACGCCCGTGGCAAGCGGGCGTCGGTGGCTGCCCGTACGCGGCGGGCGGGCGCGGGCTCAGACGTAGTCCTCCAGGCGGGCGACGGCGAAGCCCTGTTCGGTGGCGGTGCGCAGGACGTTGCGGAGCAGGTCGGGCATGGTCGCCTGCCAGTCCTCGCGGCCCCGGAAGTGGCTCAGGATGATGTCGCCGGGGTGCAGCTGCCCGTCGCCGCGGCTGTAGTCGATGTGGTCGGGGAAGAACTCCTCGGCCCACAGCGGGACGACGTCGATCCCGCAGGAGGCGGCGATCCGCAGGGTGTCGCGGGTGTAGTCGCCGTAGGGCGGCCGGAAGAGCCGCGGGGTGCGGCCCATCTCGCGGGTGAGGTTCTCCTGCTGCCCGCAGATCTCCTTGCGCTGCTCGTCGGTGCTCAGACCGGGCAGGTAGGGGTGGTGCAGCGTGTGGTTGTGCACGCCGTTGCCCTGCTGCTGGACGGTGCGGAAGTAGCCGTATCCCTTGCCGTCCTTGGCGAGGTAGTCGCTGAGGAACGCGCTGTAGGGGATGTGGAGTTCCTTCGTCATCCGGAGGAACTCGGGGTCCTTCTCGTAGCCGTCGTCGAGGGTCAGGAAGACGATCTTCCGGTCGGTGGGGACGCGGGAGATGGCGATCGGGAGCTTCGGGTCGTCGCCCCGGGAGAAGACCGGCTCGGTGGCGATACGGGCCTTGACGGCGGGCGGCTCGGGCGGCTCCAGCGGTGCTTCGTCGAGGCCCCAGCGGGCGGCCGTGGCGTCGCGGCGGGCCTGGGCCCGTTCGATCAGCTTGGCCTGGGTGAGCAGGGCGCGGGCGGCGGGTGCCACGGCGGGGCGGCCGTGGGCGGGGACGTTGTCCTGGGAGGAGGTCGCGGCGGCGGAGCAGCCGACGGCGAGCAGGCTCAGGGCACCGAACGCCGCCAGCGCACGCACCCCGGCCCCGCCCGGCCGGCCGGGACCGGAGCCTCCGGAAGGCGAGAAAAGTCTGATTAGCTGCATAACGCCGGATAGTGGCAGCGCCGTTCGTCGTGCCGTCGCCCGCCACGCGGCAGGGTCAACCGACCGGCCCACGCCACCCCGCGCGCCGTCCGCCCGATGGACCCGCCCGCCGTACGCCGGACGGGTCATGGCAGGTCGGGGGCGTGACGGGTGGGGGGCACCCCGTACGGGGGAAAGGCCGCTCTCAGGGGCGGCCCGTACGGGAGGGAAGGCCGCTCTCAGGGGCGGCCCGTACGGGAGGGAAGGCCGCTCTCAGGGGCGGCCCGTACGGGCCGAGGGACAGCTCGTCGGGGTCACCCCTGATGGCTCGCACCACCCCCGTAAGGGCTCCCCGTGCGGCCCGTGCGCCGGTGCGCGTCGGTGGCGAGGAATGATGGGACGGTGACCGATCCCGACTCCTTCGCCGCGCTGCTCACTCCCGAGGGGCAGGCGCTGCTGGACGCCCTGCACGACCATGACCCGGCCGATGAACTGGCCACCGCGACCCGGCTGCGCCGCGACCATCCGGCGTCGCTGGTCTCCGCCGCGCTGGGGCAGGCGCGGCTGCGCCAGCGCGCCGCAGCCAAGTTCGGGGCGGACGCCCGGCGGATGTACTTCACGCCGAACGGCGTCGAGCAGTCCACCCGCACCGCCGTCGCCGAGCACCGCGCCGCCCGCCTCGCCGCGCTGGGCGTCCGGTCCGTCGCCGACCTGTGCGCGGGCATCGGCGGCGACGCGCTCGCGCTGGCCCGCGCCGGGATCCGGGTGCTGGCCGTCGACCGCGACCCGCTGGCCTGCGCCGCGGCCCGCGCCAACGCCGAGGCGCTCGGCCTCACCGATCTGATCGAGGTGCGCTGCGCCGACGTCACCGGGACCGACACCGCGGGCTGCGACGCGGTCTTCGTCGACCCGGCCCGGCGCACCAAGGCCCGCGGCGGCCGGATCTTCGACCCCGAGGCGTACTCCCCGCCGCTGTCCTGGGCGATCGGCGCGGCCCGCACCGCCCCGTACGCGGCGCTGAAGATCGCGCCGGGCGTCCCGCACGACGCGCTGCCCGAGGACGCCGAGACCGAATGGATCTCCGACGGCGGCGACGTGAAGGAGGCGGTGCTGTGGTTCGGGCCCACCGGCGCGGCGTCCGGCGCCCCCGAGGCCGTCCGGCCGGGCGGCCGCCGGGCGACGCTGCTGCCCGCCGGGGACTCACTGCTCGGCGCGGACCTGCCCGACCCGGAGCCGGGCCCGGTCGGCGACTGGCTCTACGAACCGGACGGCGCGGTGATCCGCGCCCATCTCGTCGCGGACGTCGCCCGGCAGGTCGGCGGGCGGCTCATCGACCCGACGATCGCCTACGTCACCGCGGACGCCCTGACCCCGACGCCGTACGCCACCGCCTACGCGATCACCGACGTCCTGCCGTTCCATGTCAAGAAGTTGCGGGCGCTGCTGCGGGAACGCGAGGTGGGCGTCGCCGTCATCAAGAAGCGCGGGTCGGCGGTGGAGCCCGAGGAGCTGCGCAAGAAGCTGAAGCTCGGCGGGCGGAACAGTTGCACGGTCTTCCTCACCCGGGTCGCCGGGGCGCCCGCGATGCTGCTCGGACACCCGGCGAACGCGCAGGTCACGTCCGGTCGGTGAGGTCCTCGGCGTAGATCTGGGCGAGCGGCTGCGGGCCGATGTACTGCTGACAGGTGCAGCGGCCCGCCTCGTAGCGGACCGGCCGGTGGTCGGCGTCCCAGGCGACCGGCCGCTCCACCTGCTCGTGGCACTTCCCGCTCTTGTCGTGCTTGGCGAGATGGTGGGTGCAGCCGCAGACCGGCTTCGGCGGCTCCTGCGCGGCGGCCAATTCGGCGCGCTGCGCACGGTCGGTCTCCAGGCGTTCCATACGGCGCTCATGGCGGGTGCGCAGCGCGCCGCGCGCGGTGTCGGCGACCTTCGCGAAGCCGCCCGCCATGAAGAAGATGAAAACCCACCAGAACCAGTCCATGCCCCGCCTCCCCGCGCGCCCCGGCCGTTCCGCCGCTGCCAGGGTAAGCGCGGGGCGCCGGGCGGAGCGGTCAGCCGTAGAGGTTCTCCTTGCTCAGCTCGTGGACGTGGTCGTGATCGTGGTGGCCGTGGCCGTGGTCGTGGTCGTGGCCGTTGGTGCCGGGGACGTGCGGTTCGGTCACCGGGAGGGACGAGTCGGCGGGCAGGTCCCAGTCGGAGGCGGCGCGGCCCCGGGCCACCATCTCCGCGCCGAGCGCCGCGACCATCGCGCCGTTGTCGGTGCACAGCTTGGGCCGCGGCACCCGCAGGGTGATCCCGGCGTCCTCGCAGCGGCGCGCGGCCATCGCCCGCAGCCGGGAGTTGGCCGCGACCCCGCCGCCGATCATCAGGTGGTCGACGCCGTTGTCCTTGCAGGCGCGGACGGCCTTACGGGTCAGCACGTCCACCACCGCCTCCTGGAAGGACGCCGCGACGTCCGCCACGGGCACCTCCTCACCGGCCGCCCGCTTCGCCTCGATCCAGCGGGCCACGGCGGTCTTCAGACCGGAGAACGAGAAGTCGTACGCGGCGTCGCGCGGGCCCGTGAGGCCGCGCGGGAAGCGGATCGCCTCCGGGTCGCCCTCGCGCGCGTAGCGGTCGATGACCGGGCCACCGGGGAAGCCGAGGTGCAGCACCCGCGCGACCTTGTCGAACGCCTCGCCCGCCGCGTCGTCGATGGTCGCGCCGAGCGGCCGGACGTCGGAGGTGATGTCGGGCGCCAGCAGCAGCGACGAGTGGCCGCCGGAGACCAGCAGCGCCATCGTCGGCTCCGGCAGCGCGCCGTGCTCCAGCTGGTCGACGCAGATGTGCGAGGCGAGGTGGTTGACGCCGTACAGCGGCTTGCCGAGCGCGTACGCGTACGCCTTCGCCGCCGAGACGCCGACGAGCAGGGCACCGGCGAGCCCGGGACCGGCGGTGACCGCGATGCCGTCGAGGTCGCTCGCCGCGACCCCGGCGTCCTTCAGGGCGCGCTGGATGGTGGGGACCATCGCCTCCAGGTGGGCGCGCGAGGCGACCTCGGGGACGACGCCGCCGAAGCGGGCGTGTTCGTCGACGCTGGAGGCGACGGCGTCGGCGAGCAGGGTGTGGCCCTGGACGATGCCGACACCGGTCTCGTCGCAGGAGGTCTCGATGCCGAGGACCAGCGGTCCACCGCGAGAGTCAGCCATGGTGATCGGATTCCTTGGGACGGGGGGTGTCGGGGGC
>NZ_VKJP01000679.1 GCF_007280575.1 Streptomyces benahoarensis | reverse complement strand
CAGCGTAAGCTGTGTATAAGAGACAGCACCTACGCCCCCGCCCTCACCGTCGACGTCATCGCCTCCGTCGGTGCGGGTGACGCGTTCGCCGCCGGTTTTCTGTCAGGGACCCTGCGCGGGCTGCCGGTCTTCGACCGGATCCGGCACGGGCACCTGATGGCCGCCGCCGCGCTCACCGTCCCCGGCGACCTCGCCGTACCCCCGCCACGCGCCCTCGCCGATCGCCTCGCCGCCCTTCCCGCCGACGACTGGGGGAGACTGCGACTCGGCCCCGGCTGGACGACGGGGCTGCACGACGCACGGGTGGAGGTCCCCCAGACATGAGCCAGACAGTAGACCGCGCACTGAGCATCCTTCCGCTGCTCGCCGAGGGCCCGGCCAACCTCGAACAGGTCGCGGTCCGCCTCGGCGTCCACAAGTCCACCGCGCTGCGGCTGCTGCGCACCCTGCACGAGCACGGCATCGTCTATCGCCAGCCCGACCAGCGCTACCGCCTCGGCGCCCGCCTCTTCGCCCTCGCCCAGCAGGCCGTCGAGAACCTGGACGTCCGCGATATCGCCCACCCCCACCTCGTCGCCCTCAACGAGCAGTGCGGACACACCGTCCACCTCGCCGTCTACGAGGAGAACGAGGTCCTGTACATCGACAAGGTCGAGAGCCGCTACCCGGTCCGGATGTACTCGCGGATCGGCAAGCCCGTCGCGATCACCGTCGCCGCCGTCGCCAAGCTGCTCCTCTCCGACCTGTCCGAACCCGAGCGCCGCGCCGTCGCGGAGAAGCTCGACTACCCCCTCTACACGTCCCGTTCGACGCCGAACGCCGCGGCCTTCCTGGCCGAGCTGGCCAAGGTCCGCGAACAGGGCTGGGCCACCGACCTCGGCGGCCACGAGGAGTCCATCAACTGCATCGGCGCCCCGATCCGCGGCGCCGACGGCCGGGTGGTCGCCGCGATGTCGGTCTCCGCACCGAACGTCGTCGTCACCGCCGATGAACTCCTCACCCTCCTCCCGCTGCTGCGCCGCACCGCCGACGCCATCAGTCGGGAGTACTCCGGAACAGCAATCCCCCGGCCCTGAGCCGGACCCGCACAGGAAGCCTGAACACCATGACCGAGAAGACCGCGCTCACCCCGGCCACCCACACCACCCCGCCGGCGAAGTTCTCCCACGGCGTCAAGAAGGGCAACATCCTCCAGGTCGCCGGCCAGGTCGGCTTCCTCCCCGCCGAGGAGGGCAAGGCCCCCACCCGTCTCTTATACACA
>NZ_VKJP01000678.1 GCF_007280575.1 Streptomyces benahoarensis | reverse complement strand
GGGCGGGGACGAGTACGAGTACGACGGCCACGCCGGGGAGGGCTCCTGGGTGCCGCACCACGGCCCGGGCCGGGAGCGCGGGCTGACGACCGACGACCCCGGCCCGGACTTCGGGCTGCCGACCGGCGACCCCCGGGTGCTGCCTCCTCCCCCGGCGCCGCCGCTTCCGGGGATCCCGGCCGTCACCAGCTGGATCTCCTACACGTCCGGTACGACCGCCGCGCCCAAGGGCGTCGAGCACACCGACGCGTCGCTGATCGCCGGGGGGTTCGGGCTGGCCACGGCGCTGGGGATGTCGGGGGACGACGTCGGCTCGATCGCGTTCCCGTACGCCCATATCGCCGGGCCCGACTACCTCGTCGCGATGCTGGCCGGCGGCTTCCCCGCCGTCGTGCTCGACGCCTTCCGGCCGGACGCGGCGGCGGCCGTCTACCGGCGGCACGGCGTGACCATGGCGGGCGGCAGCACCGCGTTCTACCAGGCATTTCTCGATGCGTCGCGACGCCGTCGGGAGGAACGGCCCGGAGCCGGGCCGCTCTTCCCGACGCTGCGGCTGCTCTCCGGCGGCGGGGCGCCGCTGCCGCCGGAGCTGTACGCCGAGACCGTGGCGGAGCTGCACTGCGCGCTGGTGCACGGCTACGGCATGACGGAGTGCCCCATGATCACGATGGGTACGCCGTACGACGGGGACGAGCAGCTGGCGCGGACGGTGGGGCGGCCCGTCATGGGCGCGACGGTACGGATCGCCCGGCCGGACGGTTCCGAGGCCGCGACCGGTGAGAGCGGTGAGGTGACGGTCAAGGGGCCGATGGTCTTCCGGAGGTACACCGATCCGGAGCTGACCGCCGCGGCGTTCGACGCGGACGGGTATTTCCGCACCGGCGACCTCGGCCATCTGCGGCCCGACGGGCACCTCGTCCTCACCGGGCGCCTCAAGGACATCATCATCCGCAAGGGCGAGAACATCTCGGCGCAGGAGGTCGAGGAGCTGGTGCGGACGTATCCGGGGGTCGCCGAGGCGGCGGTGATCGGCCTCCCGGACCGGGCCCGCGGCGAGCGGGTGTGCGCCGTCGTCACCCTCACCGCCCCCACGGCCCCGCGGCCCACCCTGACCGCACTGACCGCACACCTGCGAGCGGCGGGGCTGATGACGCAGAAGCTGCCGGAACAGCTGGAGATCACCGACGCGCTGCCTCGGGGCGGGCCGTTGTCCAAGGTCCTCAAGACGGTGCTGCGGGAGCGGTACGGGGAGGCGGCGCCGGGC
>NZ_VKJP01000677.1 GCF_007280575.1 Streptomyces benahoarensis | reverse complement strand
TACGAGATTCATGAGCGTCTCGTGGGCTCGGAGATGGTGTATAAGAGACAAGGCAGCTGTTGCGCAGAAGACGGCGGCACAGAAGCCGGGCGCCGGTAAGTAAGCAGAACCCGGCCGTTACGGTGGACCGGGGCAGGGATCTCGTACGAGGTCGCTGCCCCGGTTTCTGCGTTGACGAGGACAAACAGGAGGACGCATGGCGATCGAGGACACCCCCGAGGAGTGGACGGTCACCGCGACCGCGACGCCGTTCACCGGGAACAAGACGAGCGTGCGTACCGACGACGTCGTCATGCCGGACGGCTCCACCGCCCGCCGCGACTACCAGGTCCACCCCGGCTCGGTGGCCGTCCTCGCCCTCGACGACGACGGCCGGGTCCTGGTCCTGCGCCAGTACCGCCACCCCGTGCGCCACAAGCTGTGGGAGATCCCCGCCGGGCTGCTGGACGTCCCCGGCGAGAACCCGCTGCACGCCGCCCAGCGCGAGCTGTACGAGGAGGCGCACGTCAAGGCCGACGACTGGCGGGTGCTGACGGACGTCTACACCACGCCGGGCGGCTGCGACGAGGCGGTCCGGGTCTTCCTCGCCCGGGGTCTGTCCGAGGCGGAGGGTGAGCGGTTCGCGGTCTCCGAGGAGGAGACCGACATGGAGCTGGCGCGGGTCCCGCTGGACGAGCTGGTGCGCGGCGTGCTCGCCGGGGAGCTGCACAACAACTGCCTGGTCGTCGGCGTGCTGTCGCTCGTCGCGGCGCAGCAGGGACCGGGCCTGGAGTCGCTGCGCCCGGCCGACGCGCCCTGGCCGGCGCGCCCCTTCGACGCCTGATCCGACGCCTGCCCGCCGCCGGTCCGCCGCGCCGCCACACCGTCCCCGGTCGGATGATCCGCTGATCCGGCGGAGTGACCCGAACGCCAAGGCCCGTGCGGAGCACGGGGTATGACGGGGTGTGAACTACGCTCGGCAGCGTTCCCGTCCGCGACCGGCGGCGGGCTCGTATGCGCAGGTGGACGGGAGAGTGGCCCGTGACGGACCAGGCGGTGGGCACAGGGCACCCTCCGCCGGAGGCGGCGGGATGCGCCGCACCGGCGGGGGGCCGACGGGCGCCGGGTGACGGCGAGGGTGCGGTGGCCGGTCCGCCGTCCTCGGCCGTGCCCGCCATGCCGGCCACGCCACCGGCCGCCGGGCCGCAGGGCGAGGGGCCCGGGCCCTCCGGGGCATCGGCTCCCGCGCCCGTGGCCGCCGCCTCCGTCCCCCGTCCCGTCGTCCCCC
>NZ_VKJP01000676.1 GCF_007280575.1 Streptomyces benahoarensis | reverse complement strand
GCGCTGGCGCTCGGCGGGGTGACGTACGCGCTGATCGCGGCACCGGAGCGGGGTCTGTCGGCGGGGGTGGTGGTGCCGGGCGTCGCGGGGCTGCTGTTGGGGGCGGCGTTCGTCGCGGTGGAGCGGCGGCGGGCGGAGCCGATGCTGCCGCCGGAGCTGTTCGCCATCCGGCAGTTCAGCGCGGTCAACGCGGTGACGGTGTGCGTCTACGCCGCCTTCAGCGGGTTCTTCTTCCTGGCGGTGGTGCAGCTCCAGGTGGTGGCCGGGTACTCGGCGCTGGCGGCGGGGACGGCGCTGCTGCCGACGACGGTGCTGATGCTGCTGCTCTCCGCCCGCTCGGGCGAACTGGGGCAGCGGATCGGGCCGCGCATCCCGCTGACCGTGGGGCCGCTGCTGTGCGCGGTCGGGATGCTGCTGATGACGCGGGTGGGCGCCGGGGCGTCGTACGTGGTGGACGTGCTCCCGGCGCTGGTGGTGCTGGGCGCCGGGATGGTGACGCTGGTCGCGCCGCTGACCGCGACGGTGCTGGCCTCGGTCGACGTGGACCGCGCCGGGCTGGCCAGCGGCATCAACAACGCGGCGGCGCGGGCGGCGGGCCTGGTGGCCATCGCGGCGCTGCCGCTGCTGGCCGGGATGGGCCCGCAGGCGTACCGCTCGGCCGACGCCTTCGCCGTGGCGTTCCGCCGGGCCATGCCGTGGTGCGCCGGGGTGCTGCTGGTCGGCGCGGTGATCGCGTGCGTGGCGGTCCGGACGGTGCCCGCGGTGCCGGAGGAGCAGGAGGAGCAGGAGGAGGCCGGGGCTCCGGAAGCAGTCGCGGCCCCGGAAGCGGTCGGGGCGGTGGAGGCGGCCGGGGGTGCGAGCGCGGCGCACGAGGGGGCGCGGCACGGGGCGCCGTGCCACCCGGAGTGCACGTATCACTGCGGGGTGGGGGCGCCGCCGCTCGATCCGGGGGATGTGGAGGTGGGACGGCCGTCGGGTGCGGGGGCGCCGCCGGGGCCGGGTGCGCCGTCCGGGCCCGGCGCGGAAGCGGGCGGCCCGGAGAGGCCCGGCCCGTAGGGCGACCGGGGAGCGTAGAGCGCCCGGGGCGCCGTGCGGCCCGCCACGTCCGGCCTGCCACGTCCGGCCCGGCCGTGCGCCCGGTCCCGGGCCCGCACCGGGGACGCCGGGCCGCGCCCGGAAGCACGGGCCGCCCCGCCAACCGCACCCCGCCGTGGACGCGCCCCCGCTCCCGGCCCCGCCACGCCGCTTTTCAGCCACCCGCCCATCC
>NZ_VKJP01000675.1 GCF_007280575.1 Streptomyces benahoarensis | reverse complement strand
TCCCTGCCGTCCCCACCCTCCCGGTGGAGAACCGTGACCCCCTCGGATCCCTGCTTGACGACGAGAACGCCCGGTTCGGGCAGCGCCGCGCGGATCGCCTCGGGTCCGTGCAGATCCCAGGCGGCCGCGGCCTCGTCCTCCCCGACGAAGACCACATCGGCGCCGCGGGCCAGGTCGAGGAGGGTTTCCGGGCCCTGCGGGCGGCCCTGCCACAGCCCGACGCGGTAGTTGACGTCGAAGGAGACGAGGGGGCGGCCCGGAGTGCGGCGGGTGAGGGTACGCAGCACGTCGAGGCAGCTGTCGGAGAGGGCCGCGGTGATGCCGGTGAGGTGCAGCACCCGGGCCCCCGCGAGGGCGGCGGGCCCCGGGGAGCGGGGGGTCATGGCGGAGGCGGCGGAACCGGCGCGGTAGTAGACGACCTCGGCGGTGCCGGGCTCCTCGCCGTCGGCCCCGGTGGCCCGCTCCCCCGCCGTACGGAAGTAGACGCCGGTCGGGCGGTGCGGGTCGCGGGCGACGTGGCCGGTGTCGACGCCGTGCGCGGCGATGGCGGCGACGAGGTGGTCGCCGAAGCCGTCGGCGCCGACCCGGGAGACCCAGCGGACGCGGTGTCCGGCGGCGGCCAGGACGCAGGCGACGTTGGACTCGGCGCCGCCGATGGCGCGGTCGAAGGACGGCACATCGGCGAGGCGCCCGGGACGGGACGGCAGGAAGGTGACCATGGACTCGCCGAGGCAGACGACGTCGGTGCCGCCCGCCGGGAGCCCGGCACCGCGCTCGGCGGCGGCACCGTCCTGGCCTGCGGTGCCGCTGGCGTTCGAGAGCCTGGTCACGAGGGTGGTGCTCCTTAGCTGTGCCGTGCGGGGGAAGCCGTCGCCGTGGCCGGGGACCCGGCCGTACCGCAGCCGGGCGCCGAGGCCGCCGTCCGGCGCGCGTCGCGGCGGCGGACGGTACCGGGCGGCGGCTCGGGGCGAGGGCCGGGCGGCGGTCGCGGCGCGGGCGGTGGTGGTCGCGGTGGGTGCCGGGCCTCCGGCGGCGACGCGGTCGGCGACCGCTCCGACCACCGGATTTCCGGCCCGGGGCGAGGCGCGCGCCACGGCCGTTTCGACCGCCGACGCCCGCCATTGACCCGGTGATGGCTCGGATGTTAAACACCATTAAGCGATATACGCAATGGGCGTTGCACAATACGCAACGCATGCAAGGCACTCGGAGGCGCCCCGCTTCGATCCGGCCCACCACCGGCCCCCGGCCTGTCTCTTTTCACCTTCTCC
>NZ_VKJP01000674.1 GCF_007280575.1 Streptomyces benahoarensis | reverse complement strand
GGGGGAGGGCCCCCGAGGGGAGAGGGGAGCCGAGCGGTAGCCGTTGCCTCAACGGGGTGCCTGCCCCTGGCCCCTGGCGCACCGTCGACTCATGCGTCCGGCGGCGACGGCAGTGAAGGCGGCCGTACGCGGATGCGGAACGTGCCGTCAGGGGCGGCGCCGAGCACGGTGAGGGCGGTGCCGCTGCCGCGGTCGGTGAACGTGCTGCCGGGGCGGTAGGTGGCGTCGGAGAGTTCGGCGTCGACGTAGCGGTCGCCGGTGTGGCAGCCGCCGCTGCCCGGCGTCGCGTCCATGACCTGGAGCGGGGCGCTGCCGGAGCGGACATCGGCCGACACGCGGTAGACGAGGACGCCCGGACGGCACAGGGTGGGATCGAGCGGCCCCCGGGTGCGCGCCTCCGCGACGAGGGCGGTGTGGGCGGACGTCGGGATGACGGCGATCTTCGTACCGCCGGGGGTGGCCAGCGGTGTCAGCGTGTGGTCGGCCACCGGGCTGCCCGGCGTCACACAGTCGACCTGATCGGCGGCGAGCCAGCCGAGCTTCCATTTGTGCCAGCCGAGGAAGTCGTTGCTCGGGCCCCAGTCCTCGTCCATGGGGTCCCAGTGCCCGACCGCGGGCGGCGCCTCGCGCCCGTCGGTGAAGTAGAGATCGGGCAGCCCGAAGGAGTGGGCGTTCTCGTGGTTGACCACCCGGAAGGCGCTCGGCCCGGGCTGTCTGCTCCAGAGGAACGACGCGTTGCGGAACGGCACACCGTCGTCGGTCCGCAGCCCCATGTCGCCGCCGCTGAACGTCACCGAAAGGACCGTACGGGTCGCGGGCGGGCCCGCGTTGGGGGCGGCGATGACGTTGACGAGGTCGTAGTCGCGGAAGTCGACGGAGGCGTCGACGGCGTGGACGATCTCGCGTGCGAGGGCGTGGTAACCGCTGTCCGAGCCCGCGTCGAAGGTGGCGCCGCGCTGGATGCCGTACGCGGCGAGCGGCTTCGTCATGTGCAGCCAGCGCAGCAGCGGTGCGGCGCGGTAGCGGAGGCGGCCGTACGAGCTGCGGCGGAAGTAGTCGGACGCGGCGGGGAAGAACTCCGCGTACCGGGCGCGCGGGCTGATGGTGGCGCGGGCGTCCGGGAAGTCGATGAAGAGCGTGAGGGCCTTCACGGTGCCGCGGGCGGGCGCGTAGCCCTTGGGGGTGGCGGTGGTCTCGCCGACGTCGTCGCTGACGCCGCGCAGGGCGCAGGGGCCGTGTCGTCCGCCGGGCGGTGCGGGGCCGGTGGGTATGT
>NZ_VKJP01000673.1 GCF_007280575.1 Streptomyces benahoarensis | reverse complement strand
CCCCCCACTCGCCCTCCACCCGCCCCCGGGCGATCTTCGGAGGAGTGCCGTCCGCCGGGAACCGTGCGGGCTCCCGGCGGCGGCGCGGGCGGGCCGTCGC
Source organism: Streptomyces benahoarensis (assembly GCF_007280575.1). Lineage (GTDB taxonomy): Bacteria > Actinomycetota > Actinomycetes > Streptomycetales > Streptomycetaceae > Streptomyces > Streptomyces benahoarensis. The sequence goes on along the minus strand of NZ_VKJP01000673.1, from coordinate 1,158 downwards.
GGTGCCGTCCGCCGGGCGAGCGACCTGGAGGCACCGTGCCGCACGCACCGATACGGCGCGCCGCCGCCCTCACCCTGCTCGCCGCCGTCGCCACCGGCACCACCCTCGCCGCCCCGGCCGCCCGGCCCGGCACCCGGACCGTGGCCCCCCGGCTCGCGGCCGCCCCGGCGGCGCACCCCCGCATCGGCGACCTCGACCCACCGGCCGCACCCGCCGTGGCGTCCCCGCTCGTCATCGCGCACCGCGGCGCGGCCCGCCAGGCGCCCGAGAACACGCTCGCCGCCGTCGACGCGGCCCACCGTGCCGGGCTGACCTGGGTCGAGAACGACGTCCAGCGCACCAAGGACGGCCAACTCGTCGTCGTCCACGACCCGACGCTGCGCCGCACCACCGACGCGGCGCGCGCCCTGCCCGGCCGCGCCCCCTGGCGCGTGGCGGACCTCACCGCCGCCGAGATCGCCCGGCTCGATGCGGGCGGCTGGTTCGCCGCGCGGTTCGCGGGGGAGCGGGTGCCGACCCTCGACCGCTATCTGCGGCGCCTGGAGGACAACCACCAGTCGCTGCTGCTGGAGTTGAAGACCCCCACCCGCTACCCCGGCATCGAGGCCCAGACCCTCCGCCTGCTGCACGCCGACGGCTGGCTCGACCGCGCCCACCTCGGACGGCTCGTCGTCCAGAGCTTCTGCGCCCGCTGCGTTCGCACCGTCCACCGGCTCGCACCACAGGTGCGCACCGCCGTCCTCGGCACGCCCGCCCTCCGCGATGCCACCCGCTACGCCCGCTTCACCGACGGCATCAACCCGCCGCTGGACCACCTCACCCCGCGCTGGACCGCCGCCGTCCACCGCCTGCGCGGCCCGCACGGCGACCCGCTGCGGATCTACGGTTGGGGCCCGGAGGCGGCCCCCGGCGCCCCCGCCGCCGCGGCGCGAGGAATCGACGGAGTTGTCGCATAACGTGCCCGGGGACGGGATCCGGCCCTTGTCCGGCCCGGTCAGGGCGGGGATTTACGGGATTCGCGCGGCAGAGCTAAGGTGCCTGAGATGTTCGACGCCGCCATGCCCCCCGCATACGTATGGAGACGCAGGATCAGGCCCATGGGTTCCCCCGCGGCACCCGGCTGTCTCTTATACCCATCTGACGCTGCCGACGACTTAA
>NZ_VKJP01000672.1 GCF_007280575.1 Streptomyces benahoarensis | reverse complement strand
GCGGTGGCCGGTGGGCCGGGCGGGGGTGGGGGTGGAGAGGGGGGCGGGGAAGGTCATGGCGTCGCGGTCGGCGGCGCTGAGCCAGCGCTCCTTGACCATGCCGTTCAGGACGTACTTCCAGCGGCTGAGGACGCGGGCGCGGTTCTCGGGGTGGGCGGTGACGTCGTACGCGCTGGGGGCGTTGAGGAGGGCCGCGAGGTAGGCGCCCTGGGCGGTGGTGAGCTGGTCGACGTTCGTGCCGTAGTACGCCTGGGAGGCGGCCTGGATGCCGTAGGCGTTGCGGCCGTAGTAGCTGGTGTTGAGGTAGCCCTCCAGGATCTTGTCCTTGTTGACCTCGCGGTCCAGCTTGATGGCGATGAAGAACTCCTTGGCCTTACGGGTGAGGGTCTGTTCCTGGCCGAGGTAGTAGTTCTTGACGTACTGCTGGGTGATGGTCGAACCGGACTGTCTGCCCTTGCCGGTGGCGGTGTTCCAGGCGGCGCGGAGCATGGCGGCGGGGTCGACGGCCGATTCGGAGTGGAAGTCGCGGTCCTCGGCGGCGAGGACGGCCCGCTGGACGCGCTGGGGGATCTGCGAGAGGGCGACGTTCTCGCGGTTGATGTCGCCGTCGCGCGCCAGCTCGGAGCCGTCGGCGTAGAGGTAGACGTTGCTCTGGGCGCGGGCGGCGCTGTTGGCGGCCGGGATGTTGACGAGGAGGTATCCGGCGACCAGTCCGCCCAGGACGAGCAGCACGATCAGCAGGGTGGTGCCGAGGAGCATCCGCCAGGTGGGGAAGGCGCGGCGCCAGCCGGTGCGCCTTCCGCGGCGCCGGGCGGTGTCCGTCCCTGCGGCTGCCGGAGTGCCGGGGCGGGGGCCCCACTTCCGGGGGCCGCCGTTCTCCGGGCCGTGCGGCTCTTCGCTCATGTCTGGTGGGGCTCCTCTGCCGCCGCCGGGGCGGATGCCGCGGCGGGCCGGTACCGGAAGGAATACGCGCAATGTGTCGGGAATGATGATGCTTGTCCCGATACGTACTGTCGCATCATCTGATCCGTTCCCGGGGTGCGGCACACACCGGTGACCGGTCCGCGGGCGGCCGGATGGCGCCCCTGTCTCACCCCCACGGGTGATAAATGCGTGGTGCCCGCGGCGGGCGTCCCGCTAAGCTCCGGTGTTTTGCCGCCGGGCCCCGCCCCGGCACGTACGCCGCCGGACCTCAGTGCCCGGAAAACGGCCCGACGCCCGGGTGTGGCCCCGTCGCCCGCCCCCGACCCTGCCTCGTATAAACCCCTCCGCGCCCACGCGACGCTCCTGCACATCGTCTCCCGTCTTCTGCT
>NZ_VKJP01000671.1 GCF_007280575.1 Streptomyces benahoarensis | reverse complement strand
GCCCGGGGCCGGTCCGGGGGGCGGAGCGGGAGGGTGCGTGGGCCGCGTGCGGGGAGGCCCCACAGTGTCGGCCGCCGGTCTTCCCCCGATAACCTCCCCTTCATGTCCCGCCATGTCGCCATCGTCACCGATTCCACGGCCTACCTGCCGCCGGTGGCACTGCAGCGCCACCGCATCGCGGCCGTCCCGCTGACCGTCGTCCTGGGGGACCAGGCCCTGGAGGAGGGCACCGAGATCTCTGCGAGATCCGTCGCCCAGGCACTGCAGAAGCGGCGGCCGGTGACCACCTCGCGCCCCGCCCCGACGACCTTCGCCGACACCTACCGCAAGGTCGCTGCCTCCGGTGCCACCGACATCGTCTCGCTGCACCTCTCCTCCGAGTTCTCCGGCACCTACGACGCCGCGGTACTGGCCGCGAGGCACTCGCCGGTCCCCGTAAGGGTCGTGGACACCGGCATGGTCGCGATGGCCCTCGGCTTCTGCGCCCTGGCGGCGGCCGAGACCGCCGAGGCGGGTGGCGACGCTGACGCCGTGGTGGCCGCGGCCGTGCGCCGCGCCGCCGCGACCTCCGCCTACTTCTACGTCGACACCCTCGACTACCTGCGCCGCGGCGGCCGGATCGGCGCCGCTCAGGCACTGCTCGGCTCCGCACTCGCCGTCAAGCCCCTCCTGCAACTGGCCGACGGCCGCATCGAACTCCTCGAAAAGGTCCGTACGGCGTCCAAGGCCATCGCACGGCTGGAGGAGATCGCCGCGGAGCGGGCGGGGGAGGCGGAGGTCGACATCGCCGTGCACCACCTCGCCGCCGCGGAGCGCGCCGAGGCCCTCGCCGCCCGCCTGCGCGCACGCGTGCCGGGTCTGCGGGAGCTCCATGTCAGCGAGGTCGGTGCGGTGATCGGTGCGCATACCGGTCCGGGGTTGCTGGGGGCCGTGGTCGCGCCGCGGTAGCGCTGTCGTCCTGCGGTAGCGCTGGGGGCGGGGCTCTCGGGCACACCGGGTAGGCGGGCCGGGAGGTCGTCACCCCTGCGGGTGGCGTGGTTATCCACAAGTGGCTGGTTATCCACCGGATGTGAGGCTGCTCAGCGCGGCTGGCGGGGGCGACCTACCGTCGGTCGGCATGAGCAGAGAGTCACGTTCGGTTGGTGGGGTGTCGCGTCTCGGTGAGGAGGTCGGCCCCCGGGCGGCCTCGGCCGTCGGCCTCGTCCCGCACCCGGTGCGGAGCGGCGGTCGCGCGGGGCGGCGGGCCGCGCGCCGCGCCACGGCGTCGGCGGCGGTGCGGGCGCGGGCAGCCGCCCTCTTCGATGCGGCGGGGGC
>NZ_VKJP01000670.1 GCF_007280575.1 Streptomyces benahoarensis | reverse complement strand
GCGTCTCGTGGGCTCGGAGATGTTTATAAGAGACAGGGGGCGGGGTGGTCGGGTGCTCCGCTCAGCCGCCGAGGTGCCAGCTGACCGTGGCGTCGGCCGTGGTCAGGGCTGCCAGGATCAGCAGGTCGGCGGCGCCGAGGGCGAGGCCGAGCACGGCGCGGCCACGGCGACGGGTGCGACGGGCCAGGGCGAGGGTGCCGAGGACGAGGGCGCACGGCCCCAGAGCGACGTTGAACACCAGGGTGCCGAGCAGTCCGAGGCCGAACGACGCGACGGCCATGCCGTCGGCGGACGCCGTTCCCTCGCGGGCCACCGGATCGGCAACCGAACTGCCGTCGGCGGTGTTTGGAGAGTGTGACGTGGCGCCGGGCGCGGCGTCCTTCGGACATCCGGCGAGCGGCTTGGTGAGGGAGGTGAGGGTCATCGGGTGGTCCCCTCGGCCGGGTGACGGCGTTCGCGTACGGAGAAGACGAGCAGCCAGCCGGCGATGACGGCGGCGGCGAGGAGAGTGACGGAGAACGGGAGGTGTGCCGCGGCGCCCAGCAGGATCCCCATCATGAGGAGGGCTGCGACGAGAAAGAGCATCGATCTGCCTTTCCGATTCGGAGGACAGTTGTTCACTCACTTCCTTCAGTGTAGGGCGTCGCCGGGTGGAGAAGTTCAGAGAACGCTTGTTTACTGGATGATGTGAGTCACACCGTAGGGGTCCGCCAGGCCCAGAAGCAGAGAACCCGTCAGGCACTGCTCGACGCCGCCCTGGGGCTGTTGGAGGAGCAGAGTCTGAGCAGTCTGGGGCTGCGGGAGGTGACGCGGACGGTCGGCATCGCCCCGACCGCCTTCTACCGGCACTTCCGCGACCTCGGCGAACTGGGCGTCGCGCTCGTCGAGGAGGCGCTCGGCAGCCTGCACGCCATGGTGCGGACGGTCCTGATCGAGCAGGCGGGGGTCGAGGCGCAGATCGACAGCGCGGTGGCGGTCGTCGACCGGCATGTCCGCGAATACCCCGCCCACGTACGGTTCGTGGCCCGCGAACGCCACGGCGGGGTACGGGCCGTACGGCAGGCCATCGCGGGCCAGTTGGACAGGTTCGGCGCCGAGGTGGCCGAGGCGCTCACCACCCAGCCGACGGCGCAGGGCTGGGGCGCGGACGACCTGCGGAAGCTGGCGGACCTCTTCGTCGACCGGCTGGTGACGACCGCCGCGGCCATCCTCGACACGGAGGACGCCGAGGACGCCGAGGCGGAACGGGCACGGGTCGTCGAGGCGGCCCGCTGGCAGATACGGCTGATCACCATCGGCCAGCAGCACTGGAGGGGCGAGGCGGAGGAGGGGTGAGGTGGGGCG
>NZ_VKJP01000066.1 GCF_007280575.1 Streptomyces benahoarensis | reverse complement strand
GGACGGCGGGGCACCCCGCTGGCGGGTACGGGCCTGTCACAGCCTTGTCCGGGGCATCCGCGCTGCCATACTTACGAAACCGTAGGTTACGGTTCCGTAGCCGTGCCCCGAGCCCCCGACGAGGGACACCACATGACCGCTGATCCGCAGACCGTCGAAGAGTCACCCAGGCCCGGTACGCCGCTGCCGTCGGCGACGCTGGGCGGTGACAGCAAGGGTTCCGTCGAGCAGATCACACTGCTGCTGTTCATCACGGTGCCGTTCCTGGCGCTGGCCGCGGCGGTGCCGCTGGCGTGGGGGTGGGGGGTGAGCTGGCTGGATCTGGGGTTGCTGGTGGTGATGTATTACGTGGGCTGCCACGGCATCACGATCGGCTTCCACCGGTACTTCACGCACGGCGCGTTCAAGGCGAAGCGGCCGTTGCGGATCGCGCTGGCGATCATGGGGTCGCTGGCGGTGGAGGGGCCGCTGGTGCGCTGGGTGGCGGATCATCGCAGGCACCACAAGTTCTCCGACGCGGAGGGCGACCCGCATTCGCCGTGGCGGTACGGCGAGACGGTCCCGGCGCTGCTGAAGGGCCTGTGGTGGGCGCACATCGGCTGGATGTTCGACGAGGAGCAGACGCCGCAGCACAAGTACGCACCGGATCTGGTCAAGGACCCTGCGCTCCGGGCGGTCTCGCGGCAGTTCGTGCTGTGGACGGCGGTGTCGCTGCTGGTCCCGCCGCTGGTGGGCGGGCTGGTGACGCTGGAGTGGGCGGGTGCGCTGTCGGCGTTCTTCTGGGGTTCGCTGGTCCGGGTGGCGCTGCTGCACCATGTGACGTGGTCGATCAACTCCATCTGCCACGCGGTGGGCAAGCGGCCGTTCAAGTCGCGGGACCGGTCGGGGAACGTGTGGTGGCTGGCGGTCCTGTCGTGCGGTGAGTCGTGGCACAACCTGCACCACGCGGACCCCACCTGCGCGCGTCACGGGGTGCTGCGGGGGCAGCTGGATTCGAGTGCGCGGCTGATCCGCTGGTTCGAGAAGGCGGGCTGGGCGTACGACGTGCGGTGGCCTCATGCGTCCCGCATCGATGCCCGGCGCAAGGGAAAGGCCGCCCAGGCGGCATGATTGTCGGGTGGCGATCGACGGCAGCAGCGTGAGCAACGGCAACAAGGGCAAGTCTTCCTCCTCCGACGGGGGCGGGAGGAGGCCCCGCCGGGTCCGGATGACGGGCGCGGAGCGCCGTGAGCAACTGCTGGACATCGGCCGCACGCTCTTCGCCGAGCGGGGCTTCGAGGGCACGTCGGTGGAGGAGATCGCCGCGAAGGCGGGCGTCTCCAAGCCGGTGGTGTACGAGCACTTCGGCGGCAAGGAGGGGCTGTACGCGGTGGTCGTCGACCGCGAGATGCGGCAGCTGCTGGACATGGTGACGGGCGCGCTCACCGCCGGTCACCCGCGGGAACTCCTCGAACAGGCGGCGTTCGCGCTGCTCGACTACATCGAGACGTTCACGGACGGTTTCCGCATCCTGGTGCGGGACTCCCCCGTCGCGCAGTCGACGGGCACCTTCGCGTCGCTGATCAGCGATATCGCCACGCAGGTGGAGGACATCCTGGGCCTGGAGTTCAAGGCCCGCGGTTTCGACCCGAAGCTGGCACCGCTGTACGCGCAGGCGCTGGTCGGCATGGTCGCCCTGACCGGCCAGTGGTGGCTGGACGTCCGCAAGCCGAAGAAGGCGGAGGTCGCCGCCCACCTGGTGAACCTCGCCTGGCACGGCCTGGACGGCCTGGAGGCCAAGCCTCGGCTGGTGGGGCATCGGAAGAATTGAGGGCCCACGCCGGGGGTTCCGGCGCGGGCGTCGGGTGTCGGTACTGTACGAAGTCCGTACCGCACCGGAGGTCGCCGTGAGCGCTCAGTCCGACAGCCCCTACGGGCCGCTGCTGCCCATGCCCGAACTCACGCCGGATGCGCTCCGGGCGGCGGTCGCCCGTATCGCCCCGAGCCGGATTCCGGCGCTGACCCAGCATCTCTTCGAGGCCACGACGAACGCGCAGCAGACGCAGAGCCTCGCGCCGTTGCGGGCCTTCGTACATTCATGGGCGGTCTTCGTCGCGATCGAACGCCATCCGGAGCGCGCCGCCCGCCTGCACGAGCTGGAGCGGATCGTGGCCGACGGCGAGCAGGACCCCTCGGACGCCATCGCCGAGATCCGCCGGATCCAGGAGGCGGCGGAGGCGGAGGCCCAGCTGTGACGGAGTGGACCTGGGACTACAACCCGAGCGCCGCATACGTCACCGAAGGGCTGCCGCCCGGCGTCGTGGCCGAGGTCGAGCGGCTGACGACCGAGTTGGCCGCGCTGGGCCCGGAAGCGGCGAAGGTCAGCCGCCCCTTCGACCGGGAAGGCGGCCTCCGGGAATTCGACCTGATGCGCGGACGCGGCTTCCTCAGCTTCCTGGCGGTGCCCCGCCACCGGTGCGTCTACGTCTGCAACGCCACCTGATACGGCTGACGCGGGCGTCCCCTCGCCGCGGGCGCCCGGGGCGAAGGGACGGGGCCTGGAGGACGGCCGCTACCCCCGCCGGGCCACCGCGAAGATACGGCGGAAGGGGAAGGCCGTGCCGTGGCGGCCCGTCGGGTAGGACTTGCGGAGCAGGTCGCGGTATTGGGCCAGGAATTCCTCGCGGGCGGGCGGGTCGTCGGCGAGGGCGGTGAGGACGGGGCGCAGGGCGGTGCCCTTGACCCAGTCGAGGACGGGGTCCTCGCCCTGGAGGAGCTGGACGTAGGTGGTCTCCCAGACGTCGGTGGTGCAGCCGAGGTCGGTGAGGAGGTCGAGGTAGTCGGCCGGCTGAAGGATGTGGACGTAGCGGTGGCCGTGACCGGCGAGGCGGTCGCGCCACTGGGGGGCGTCGCACAGCTCGCCCAGCAGGGCGTGGCTGGGGGCGGTGAAGTTGCCGGGGACCTGGAAGGCGAAGGTGCCGCCGGGGGTGAGGGCGTCGAGCCAGCGGCCGAAGGACTCGGGATGGTTGGGGACCCACTGGAGGGCCGCGTTGGAGACGATCAGGTCGTAGCGCTCGACGGGGGCCCAGTCGGTGGCGTCGGCGGCGGCGAAGTCGAGGTGGCCGCCGCCGGGGGTGGGTCCGGCGAGGGCGGCGGCCTCGGCGAGCATCTGGGAGGAGCTGTCGAGGCCGGTGATGTGGGCGTCGGGCCAGCGGTCGGCGAGCACGGTGGTGACGTTGCCGGGGCCACAGCCGAGGTCGGCGATACGGGCGGGGCGGCCGCGCGCGGGGAGCTCGGGTATACGGGCGAGGAGGTCGTAAAAGGGGCGGGTGCGATGCGCGGCGTGGCGGAGATACTGCTGCGGGTCCCAGGTGGGTGCGTCAGGCATGGGCGTTAACCCCTCTGCTGGTACGGCCGGTTCGGGTGGATCGGGGGCCGCGTTCAGGACAAGTCGCCGGAACGACGGGTTCAGGCCGACCTGCCCAGGAGCAGGGAAAGTATATCTCGATATCAAGATAGTTGACATCGAGAAGGCGCACGTCAAGAGACTTCATGTCGACAGACCCCTTACACTGATCGTCATGGAGGACGAGGTCGACCGTCTGGTCACAGCATGGCGCCGCGAGCGCCCGGACCTCGACGTGGAACCGCTTGAGGTCCTCAGCCGCGTGAGCAGGCTGGCCCGGCACCTCGACCGGGCCCGTCGCCTCGCCTTCTCCGAGGTGGGGCTGGAGCCCTGGGAGTTCGACGTCCTCACCGCGCTGCGCCGCGCCGGGGCGCCATACCAGCTCTCCCCCGGTGCACTCCTCACCCAGACCCTCGTGACGTCCGGCACGATGACCAACCGCATCGACCGGCTCGCCAAAAAGGACCTCGTCGAGCGGCTTCCCGACCCCAACGACCGGCGCGGCGTGCTGGTCCGGCTGACCCCTGCGGGCCGGGACAAGGCCGACGCCTCGCTGGCCGGTCTGCTCACCCAGGAACGGGCCATTCTCGCCGAGCTGTCCCGCGAACAGCGCCGCGAACTCGCTGGCCTGCTCCGGCGGTTGACGGGCCCGTTCGACAATATTCCGGGGTAAGTGGCGGGGGCCGGGGGCCTGGCTGGGCTGCGGGCAGTTTTCAGGGAGTCTTCCTGTGTGGGGCGGGCTGCGGTGAAGCTTTCAGGCAGCCCTCCTGTACGGGGCGGGCTGCGGTGAAACTTTCAGGCAGCCTTCCTGTACAGCCCGAGCACACCGGGCGGTCCGGACCTCGCGGACGCCACGGGCGCCCCGTCGTCCCCCACGCCCCTGGTCAACCGCGTCACCCTGGCCCCCCGGGGCGTCACAGTGCTCGCCCTCCCCGGAACCGCGGGCCAGGCGGCGGGGGCCCCGCGGCGCACCGGAACCGCGTAAGCGACGAGCGCTCCCTCAGCGCACCGGAAGCACCCCACCTCCCCCTGCCCGCGCCGTCACCGGCGCGGGCTCCGGTTCCGCCGGGCCGATGCCCGCGCGGCGGGCCAGGGCCACCGCAGCGAGGGTGGAGTGGACGTCGAGCTTGCCGAGGACGTTCTGCATGTGGGTGCGGACGGTGTGCGGGGAGAGGAAGAGGCGTTCGGCGACGGCCTTGCGGCCCATGCCCGCCACCATGCAGCGCAGCACCTCGCGTTCGCGGGGCGTCAGGGTCTCGACGAGCCGTTCGCTCTCCGTACGGTGCCGGCGGGCGGCGGTCAGCTCCCGTAGGACGCCGGTCAGCAGGGCGGGCGGCAGATGCGTTTCCTCGCGGAGCACCCCGCGGATCACGGCCAGCAGCCGGGAGAGTGAGCAGTCCTTGGCGACCCAGCCCTGGGCGCCTGCCTGGAGGGCGGCGGCCGCGCGGCGCGGGTCGTCGCGTTCGGCGAGGACGACGGCGCGCACCTCCGGGTGGGTGGCGCGGACCGCGGAGACCAGCGCGATGCCGTCGCGGGGCGGGCGCGCCGCGCCGCCCTGGCCCCGCGACGGCTGGGCGGGGACGGTGGCGAGCGTCGGCGCCGCGGCGGTGAGGTCGGCATCGGCCAGCAGGACATCGACGGGGCGGCCCTCGGCGGCGGCGCGTTCGAGGGCGTGCAGCGCGGCATGGGCGCCGCCCGCCGTCGCCACACAGACGTCCGCCTCGGCGGCGAGCGCCGCGGCCAGCGATTCGGCGAAGATGCGGTGGCCGTCGGCCACCAGTACCCGGATGCGTTGCACGTGGACCCCCTGTCGTGGGGAACGGACCCTAGCGGGCACCTGGCCCGGGGTGAAGATCGCCGTACGCGCACGGCTGCTGCCGTGGCCCCCGTGGTCGCCGCCCGGCGCGCGCGGTATGGCGCCGGTCGGGTGCCGCTCCCCCTGCTGAGCACCGGCCCCCACCGGCGCGCATCTCAGGATACGGACGGGGGCGGCGGGCAGCGGCCCTTTGCCGAAAGTCCCGGCGCGCGCGGCCGCGGCGCGCTCCCTCGCCCGCGCCGGTGCGTACCGACGGGATGGTGCACCGGGTTGACGCGCCCGCCCCGGCGCCCGCCCCGGCGCGCGCCCGGCGGTGCGTCAGGCGGAGCGGTGTGCGCCGGGCCCGGGGCGGGCGGTGAAGACGCGCGGGGCGGCGTGCCCGGCGGCGGTGAACGCCGCGTGGACGGCCTCGGTGATCTCCCGTGCCGCCCCGTCCTCGACGAGGGCGATCGCCGAGCCGCCGAAGCCGCCGCCGGTCATCCGGGCGCCGAGCGCACCGGCGGCCAGCGCGGTGTCGACGGCGAGGTCGAGTTCGCCGCAGGAGACGGCGAAGTCGTCGCGGAGCGAGGCGTGCCCGGCGATCAGCAGCGGGCCGACGGCGCGCGGCTCCCCGGCGTCCAGCCAGGCGATGACCTCCTGGACCCGCTGGTTCTCGGTGACGATGTGCCGCACCAGGGGTTGCACATCGGGGAGTTCCGCCAACTCGGCCAGAACATCCGGGAGTTGAGCGTGGGCGATGTCGCGCAGGGCGGGGACGCCGAGGTGGCGGGCGGCGCGTTCGCAGCCCGCGCGGCGCTCGGCGTACGCGCCGTCGGCCAGGGCGTGGCGGACGTGGGTGTCGACGACGAGCAGCCGCAGGCCGTGGCCGGTGAGGTCGAAGGGGACCTGGCGGGCGGTGAGGTCACGGGTGTCGAGGAGGAGGGCGTGGCCGGTGGTGCAGCGGGCGGCGGCCGTCTGGTCCATGATCCCGCAGGGCACGCCGACGAAGGCGTTCTCGGCGCGCTGCGCCAGACGGGCCAGCTCCCGCCGGTCGAGCCCAAGCCCGTACAGCCCGTCGAGGGCGAGGGCGGTGGCGACCTCCAGGGCGGCGGACGAGGAGAGTCCGGCGCCGGTGGGCACCGTGCTGTCGACGTGCAGGTCGACGCCGCCGACGGGCAGTCCGGCCTCGCGCATCGCCCACACCACACCCGCCGGGTACGCGGCCCAGCCCAGGTCCCGGCCGGGCTCCAGGGCGTCGGCCGGGACCTCGACGACGCCGCCGGGGACGCCGCCGGAGTGCAGCCGCAGCGCCCCGTCGGTGCGAGGCGCCACGGCGGCGAGGGTGGTGTCGGTCAGGGCGAAGGGCAGCACGAAGCCGTCGTTGTAGTCGGTGTGTTCACCGATCAGGTTGACCCGGCCGGGCGCCGCCCAGACGCCGGTGGGCCCGGCACCGTACACGGCGCGGAACGCCGCGTCGGTGCGGGCCGCGCCGTGCGGCAGGCCGGTCGGCGGGGCGGCGGCTTCGTGCGCGGGCATCAGGACTCCTTCGTCCGGGCAGTGCGGCGGGCGAACTCCCAGGCGTCCGCGATGATTCCGGCGAGGTCGGCGCGGGTGGGGCGCCAGCCGAGGCGGTCGGCGGCGGTCCGCGCGGAGGCGACGAGGACGGCCGGGTCGCCGGGGCGGCGTTCCGCGAGGATCTCGGGGATCGGGTGGCCGGTGACCTTGCGGGCGGTGTCGATGACCTCGCGGACGGAGAAGCCGTTGCCGTTGCCGAGGTTACAGATGAGGTGTTCGCCGGGGCGGACGTGGGGTCGGGCGTCCAGGGCCTCGCCCTCGGGCGCCGCGCCGTCCGGAGCCGGGCGGGCCGCTTCCGAAGCCGCCGGGGCCGTCCCGAGTGTCGCCTCCAGCGCCCGCAGATGGGCCTCGGCGAGGTCGGCGACGTGAATGTAGTCGCGGACGCAGGTGCCGTCGGGGGTCGGGTAGTCGTCGCCGTAGACGGAGATCGTCTCGCGGCGGCCCTGGGCGACCTGGAGGACGAGCGGGATGAGGTGCGACTCGGGGTCGTGACGCTCACCGCAGTCGCCGTACGCCCCGGCCACGTTGAAGTACCGCAGCGAGACGGCGGCCAGGCCGTGGGCGGCCGCCTCGCCGCCGATGAGGTGGTCGACGGCGAGCTTGCTCGCGCCGTACGGGCTGGTCGGCGCGGTGGCGGCGGCCTCGGTGATCGGAGTGACGGCCGGCTCGCCGTAGGTGGCGGCGGTCGAGGAGAAGACGAGGGCACGCACGCCCGCGCCGCGCATCGCGTCGAGGAGGTCCATGGTGCCGCCGACGTTGTTGCGCCAGTACTTCGCCGGGTCCGCGACGGACTCGCCGACCTGCGAGAACGCGGCGAAGTGCAGCACGGCGTCGTACGAGGAGTCGAGGTACCGGGCGGCGTCCTGGACGCGGCCCTCAAGGAAGCGGGCACCGGCGGGGACGCCCTCGCGGTGGCCGGTCGAGAGGTCGTCGAGGACGGTGACGTCGTGCCCGGCTTCGAGCAGATGGGCGGCGACGACGCTGCCGACATAGCCGGCACCGCCGGTGACCAGGCACTTCGCTCGGGTGGTCGGCTTCTGGGGCGGCACGCTCACACTCACTTGGTCGCTACCTCTCGCAGTCGCTGGGCCGCGGCTTCCGGCGGCACATCGTTGATGAACACGTTCATGCCGGATTCGGAACCCGCGAGAAACTTCAGCTTTCCGGCGGTACGGCGAATGGTGAAGAGCTCCAGATGGAGCGCGAACTCCGCGCGGTCGGGGGCGTGCACCGGCGCCTGGTGCCAGGCGGCGATGTACGGCGTGCGGGCCGCGGCGTCCGCGTCCGGTCCCTGGCCGTCGCCCTCGCCGAAGATCCGGTCGAACCGGCGCAACAGTTCCAGATAGACCTGTGGGAACTCTGTGCGCGCCGCGTCGTCGAGCGCGGTCAGGTCGGGGACCCGGCGGCGCGGGTAGAGGTGGACCTCGTACGGCCAGTGGGCGGCGTACGGGACGAAGGCGGTCCAGTGGTCGGTGTCGAGGACGATGCGGGTGCCGTCGGCGCGTTCGCGGGCGACGGTCTCGTCGAAGAGGTTGGCGCCGGTGGCCTCGCGGTGTGCGGCGAGCGAGGCGAGCATGCGGGCGGTGCGCGGGGTGGTGAAGGGGTACGCGTAGATCTGGCCGTGCGGGTGGCCGAGGGTGACGCCGATCTCGGCACCGCGGTTCTCGAAGCAGAAGACCTGGGCGACCTGCGGGAGGCGCTGGAGGGCGGCGGTGCGGTCGGTCCAGGCGGCGAGGACGAGGGCGGCCTGTTCCTCGGTGAGGTCGGCGAAGGACGCGTCGTGGTCGGGGGTGAAGCAGACGACCTCGCAGCGTCCGCTGTCCCCGGCGAGGGAGGGGAAGCGGTTCTCGAAGACGGCGACGTCGTAGTCGGCGGCGGGGATCTCGGACGGCCGCCCCTCGCGCGAGGGGCAGAGCGGGCAGGCGTCGGCCGGGGGGAGGTAGGTGCGGTCCTGGCGGTGCGAGGCGATGGCGACGTGGTCGCCGAGCAGCGGGTCGCGGCGGATCTCGGAGGCGGTGGCGACCTGTGGGAGGGGGCGGCGGTCGGGGGCGGCGCGGTCGACGTCGTCGCGGGAGTCGTAGTAGATGAGCTCCCGGCCGTCGGCCAGCCGGGTCGTCGTCTTCTTCACGGGGGGCTCCTCCGCCTGCCACTCGGTCGCCGCCGCAGCCTCGACCGAACACAAAAACAAACACAATGAAGCACAACCGAACAGGGCAGTCAACACGGGGGTGAGGTGCGGACCCCGGGCGCCGGATGTGCTTCAGATCGGGCATTACCCCAAAAAAGCACCGCACCCCCGCCCCTTGCCCAAACTGAAACGAACATAAGTGTTCAGTTTCCGGAATCTCGGGCGTAGCTTTTTGTGCGTTCCACGTGAGCACAACGACGTGTCCTCCTGGGGGTCTCCCCCAGCCCCCGGAAATGAGTGCCCCATGATCACCTTGGCCGAAGGGCTCAGGCTCCCCACCAACGGGCTCGACTACGCGATCCTGGCCCTCTACTTCGCCGTCGTTCTCGGCATCGGTATCGCCGCCCGGCGCAGCGTCCGCACGAGCCTGGACTTCTTCCTCTCCGGCCGGTCGCTGCCCGCCTGGGTCACCGGTCTCGCGTTTGTCGCCGCCAACCTCGGCGCCACCGAAATCCTCGGCATGGCCGCCAACGGTGCGCAGTACGGCGCCTGCACCGTCCACTGGTACTGGATCGGCGCCATCCCCGCGATGGTCTTCCTGGGCCTGGTGATGATGCCGTTCTACTACGGCTCCAAGGTCCGCTCGGTGCCCGAATTCCTGCTGCACCGCTTCGGCCCGTCCTCGCATCTGCTGTCGTCGGTGATCTTCGCCGTGTCGTCGGTGCTGATCGCGGGCGTCAACCTCTACGCGATGGCGATCGTGCTCCAGGCACTGCTCGGCTGGCCGCAGTGGGTGGCGATCGTCGTCGCCGGGTTCTTCGTCCTGGCGTACATCACCATCGGCGGGCTCTCCTCGGCGATCTACAACGAGGTGCTGCAGTTCTTCGTCATCCTCGCCGCGCTGATCCCGCTGACGATCGTCGGGCTCAAGCGCGTCGGCGGCTGGGACGGGCTGACCGACTCGCTGACCGCCTCGCACGGCGACGCGTTCCTCACCGCCTGGAAGGGCACCGGCATCGGCGAGGCCAACCCGCTGGGCGCCAACTGGCTGACCCTCGTCCTGGGTCTCGGCTTCGTGATGAGCTTCGGCTACTGGACGACCAACTTCGCCGAGGTGCAGCGCGCGCTGTCCGCGAAGAACCTCTCCGCCGCCAGGCGCACCCCGCTGATCGCCGCGTTCCCCAAGATCTTCATCCCGCTGGTCGTGGTCGTCCCCGGGCTGATAGCCCTGGTCATGGAGCCGACGCTCGGCAAGACCAAGGACGGGCTCCAGTACAACGACGCCATTCCGGTGCTGATGCGCGATCTGCTGCCCAACGGTGTCCTCGGTATCGCGGTGACCGGTCTGCTCGCCGCGTTCATGGCCGGTATGGCCGCCAACGTCTCGTCGTTCAACACCGTCTTCACCAACGACATCTGGGGCGCGTACCTGAAGAAGGGCCGCGAGGACGGCTACTACCTCAAGACCGGGCGGGTGGTCACCGCCGTCGGTGTGCTGATCGGCATGGGCACCGCGTTCATCGCCTCGTCCTTCAGCAACATCATGAACTACCTCCAGACGCTGTTCTCCTTCTTCAACGTCCCGCTGTTCGTCGTCTTCATCATCGGGATGTTCTGGAAGCGCACCAGCGCCGCCGCCGGGTTCTGGGGCCTGCTGTCCGGCACCGTCGCCGCGATGGTCAACTACTTCGGGCTCTACAAGCAGGGCGTCATCGCCATCCCGTCCGAGCAGGGCGCCAACTTCGTCTCGTCGATCGTCGCGTTCGTCGTCGGCGCGGTGGTGATGGTCCTCGTCACCCTCGTCACCAAGCCGAAACCGGCCGCATCGCTCGCCGGGCTCGTCTACGGCACCAGGTCGCCGGGCATGGCGGAGCTGCCCGCCGACGGTGACGACGCGTGGTACCGCAAGCCCGCCCTGCTGGGCTGGGGCGCGGTCGTCCTCGCCGCCCTCTGCTACGTCCCCTTCTCCTTCTGAGCCGGCCGGGAGCCCACCATGTCCGATCACCAGCACGACGTCGCCGCCCTCGAACGCGAATCGGCGACCGCCGCCCGGCTCTTCGACGTCCGGCGCATCATCGGCGGACTGTTCGCCGTCTACGGCGTGATCGTCACCGTCGCCGGATTCACCGCCTCCGACGCGGATCTGAAGAAGGCCCAGGGGATCAACATCAACCTCTGGACCGGCCTGGGCATGTTCGCCCTCGGGGTGTTCTTCCTGGTCTGGCTGAAGCTGCGGCCCACCGTGCCGCCGACCGCCGAGGAGCTGGGCGCCCAGGAGCCGGAGGACACCCCGGCGCCCTGATCCGACGGGCCCGGGCCCTCGCTGCGTACGCGGGTCCGGGCCCTGTCCACGCCACGGGTCCGGGCCCCGCTACGGCCGCGGGTCCGGGCCCTCCGCCGCCTCCGCGGCCCGCTCCAGCAACCCGGTGCGGGCCGCCAGCGCCGCCGCCTCCAGCCGCGAGCCGACCTCCAGCTTCATCAGCACCCGCTGCACATGGGTGCGCGCGGTGGACGGCGCGGTGCCCATACCCGCCGCGATCTGCCGGGTGCCCTCGCCGTCGGCGACCCGCATCAGCACCTCGACCTCGCGCGGGGTGAGCAGCGCCAGCAGCCGCGCCCCCTCGTCGTCCGGCTCCGCCGCCGGGTGCAGCAGCTCCTCGCACACCTGCTGGAGGAGGAGCGGCGCGACGGCCACCTCGCCCGCCCGCGCCTTGAGCATCGCCCGCTCCACGCCCTCGATGCGCTCGTCGTGCCGGACGTAGCCGGAGGCGCCCGCGGCGAACGCGGCGGCGATGCCCCGCGGCGACGACACCGGGCCCAGCACCACCACCGCGATGCCCGGCCGCTCCCGCTTGATCCGCACCACCGGGTCGAACACCCCGGGCTCGGCGGGCACCGCCGTCCCCAGCAGGCACACCTCCGGCGCCCGGCTCACCACCAGATCCGCGGCCCCGGCGCACGGCGCGGCCGCGGCCAGCACCCGGTGCCCGCGCAGTTTCAGGGCCGAGGCCAGCGCCTCGGCCAGCAGACGGTGATCGTCGACCACCATGAGCCGTACGCCCATCCCGCGGCCCCCCTCCCGGCGCGCGGGGCCCCCGCCGGGCCCGCCGTGCACGGGAAGCTACACGCTCACCGCGCCGGGCGCGCCCCGTCCGGCCGGACTCGGCCGGATTGCCGGGCCTCCGGGAGGCGCGCCGCTCGGGCCGGGCCCGTCAGGCGTCCTCGGCCAGCTCCAGCCAGTTCATCTCCAACTCCTCGCGGCGGCCCGCCAGTTCGCGCAGTTCGGCGTCGAGGCCGGCGACCTTCTCGAAGTCGGTGGCGTGCTCGGCGATCCGCTCGTGGAGCTTCTTCTCCTGGTCGCCGATCTTGTCCAACTGCCGTTCGATCCGCTGGAGTTCCTTCTGCGCCGCGCGGTTGACCGCCGCCGGCTTCTTCGGCGCCTCGGCCTGCGTGGGCGCCGGGGCCGCCGCCTCGGCCATCTCCTGGCGCCGCTCGATGTACTCGTCGAGACCGCGCGGCAGCATCCGCAGCCGGAAGTCTCCGAGCAGCGCGAAGACCCGGTCGGTGGTGCGCTCGACGAAGTACCGGTCGTGGCTGATGACGATCATCGAGCCGGGCCAGCCGTCGAGCACGTCCTCCAACTGCGTCAGCGTCTCGATGTCCAGGTCGTTGGTGGGCTCGTCGAGGAAGAGGACGTTGGGTTCGTCCATCAGCAGCCGCAGGATCTGGAGGCGGCGCCGCTCACCGCCGGAGAGATCCCCGACCGGCGTCCACTGCTTCTCCTTGGTGAAGCCGAACTTCTCGCACAGCTGCCCCGCGGTCATCTCCCGGCCCTTGCCGAGGTCGACGCGCTCACGGACCGCCTGCACCGCCTCCAGCACCCGCCACGCCGGGTTCAGCTCGGCGACCTCCTGCGAGAGGTACGCCAGCTTCACGGTCTTGCCGACGACGACCTTGCCGCCGACCGGCTGCACCTCGCCCTGCGTACGCGCCGCCTCGGCGAGCGCCCGCAGCAGCGAGGTCTTGCCCGCGCCGTTGACGCCGACCAGACCGATCCGGTCGCCGGGGCCCAGCTGCCAGGTCAGGTGCTTGAGCAGCACCTTCGGCCCGGCCTGGACGGTCACGTCCTCCAGCTCGAAGACGGTCCTGCCCAGCCGGGAGCTGGCGAACTTCATCAGCTCGGCACTGTCCCGCGGCGGCGGTACGTCCGCGATCAGCTCGTTGGCCGCCTCGATGCGGAACCGCGGCTTGCTGGTGCGCGCCGGGGCGCCGCGCCGCAGCCAGGCCAGCTCCTTGCGCATCAGGTTCTGCCGCTTGGTCTCCTCCGTCGCCGCGATGCGCTCCCGCTCGGCCCGCGCGAAGACGTAGTCGCTGTAGCCGCCCTCGTACTCGTGGACCGCGCCGCGCTGCACGTCCCACATACGGGTGCAGACCTGGTCGAGGAACCAGCGGTCGTGGGTGACGCAGACCAGCGCGGAGCGGCGGGCGCGCAAATGGCGGGCGAGCCAGGAGATGCCCTCGACGTCGAGGTGGTTGGTGGGCTCGTCGAGGACGATGAGGTCCTGCTCGGCGATGAGCAGCTTCGCCAGCGCGATACGGCGGCGCTCACCGCCGGAGAGCGGGCCGATGACGGTGTCCAGGCCCTGCCCGAAGCCCGGCAGGTCCAGGCCGCCGAAGAGACCGGTCAGCACGTCGCGGATCTTGGCGTTGCCCGCCCACTCGTGGTCCGCGAGATCGCCGATGACCTCATGGCGGACGGTGGCCGTCGGGTCCAGCGAATCATGCTGGGTGAGCACGCCCAGGCGCAGGTCACCGGCGTGGGTGACGCGGCCGTCGTCCGCGCCCTCCAGCTTGGCGAGGATCCGGATCAGGGTGGTCTTGCCGTCACCGTTACGCCCGACGACGCCGATCCGGTCCCCCTCGTTGACGCCGAGCGAGACACCGTCGAGGAGGGCACGCGTCCCGTAGACCTTGCCGACGGCTTCCAGATTGACGAGGTTGCTGGCCATTGCTCTCCCTGCTGACGGCCCGCGCGGCTCCGGTACGGCGCACGCTCCCTGGGCCCTTCCAGGATCCCATGGCGGAGTCGGGGGCCGGGGCGCTGCCCCGGCCCCCCGGAGGGAGGGCGAGGGGTGCGGGCGGCCTCAGCCACGCCCGCCGCCACCGGACGACCACGCGTTGAGTGTCCTCACGGCCTCCTCCAGCTCCCGGCGCCTGGCGCCCTGATCCACGGGACGCTGCCGCTCCTGCGACGCGTGGACGTACGGCCGGACGAGGCGGTTGCCCTCGCCTCCCAGGGGGAGCAGGCCGGGCGGCACCCGGGGGACGCATACGAGGCGTCGCCTCGGCGTAACCGCCGGTGGCCGGGCCGTTGCGGCGAGGGAGCCGGTGCTACGGATCGCACGATGGCCGCCCCGCCCCGGAAGTAACCGGCCCAGCAGCGCTCCGAGGGCCGTGCGGGCAAGGCCGGTCATACCGCTCAACGGGTGGCCGCCTTGCGGAGAACCTCGGTGAGCTTGTGGGCGGTAGCCGCGTTGCAGTTGCCGAGAGCGACGAGCGGGACGCCGTAGCTGCCCGCGAAGCTGGGCAGATCGACGCCGAGTGACGGCAGCGTGATGCCGTGGTCCTTGAGCGCGGTACGCAGCTCCTTGGCGAGGTCGTGTACGTCGTCGGGGGTGAAGGGGTGGATGGGCATGCGGCTACACCTTCCTGTGCGCGGCATTCGGCGCACTGACGTGGAACGCCCTTGGATCGCCCAACGGGCGCGCAGATGACAGCGCCCCGGGAATTCCCGTGTACTGCGCGGCATCGTCAGGACCATAGCGTCAGAATTACGCCGGAAAAAGTGGCATATATGCCCCGTGGCAAGGTTGCCTTCAGGGATAACCGGGTCAGGTCGACAAGGACCGTGACACCGTTACACGCGACACTGCGCACAAACTGGAGAAGGTGGCATGCCGCCGAGGAACGTCCCAACGGCCCGGCAAGCTCGTCTCGGAGGCGAGCTGCGCAAATTGCGTGAGCGCGCGGGCAAAACCGCCCGAGAGGCGGCGGGAATGATGTCGACCGACCAGGCCAAGATCAGTCACATCGAAGCTGGCCGCGTCGGAGTCAGTGAGGATCGCATCCGCCGGCTCGCCGTCTTCTACGCCTGCGACGACGAGAACCTTGTCGAGGTGTTGTGCGCCATTGCGCGCGAGCGCCGCGGACAATACTGGTGGGACGATTACCGCGGCATCCTCGCTCCCGAGTTTCTCGACATCGCTGAGCTTGAGCACCACGCCGCAGGTCTGCGGTATCTACAGCCCGTCACGTTTCCCGGCATTCTCCAGACCGAGGGCTATGCGCAGGCCCTGTTCGCCAGCGCGATTCCGCAACTGCCCGACGACGAGTTGAAGGCCCGGGTCGAGCATCGCATGAAGCGGCGGGACATCTTGGAACGAGATGCATCGCCGAAATTCGAGGCCATCATTCATGAAGCGGCACTGCACATGCGTATCGGCGGACGAAAGGTTGCGCGCAGGCAGCTCGAACATCTCTTGTCCGTGTCCGAGCACCCCGGCTTGACCCTCCGGGTCATCCCGTTCACAAGCGATGTCTTCATCGATGTGACGCAGACAGTGCTGTACGCGAGTGGGGTCGTCTCACAGCTCGATACCGTCCACGTCGACTCCCCGATCGGCGGAAAACTTCTTGATGCAGCCGCTGGCCTCGGCCGTTACCGCGTACTGCTCGACCGTGCCGAGCAAGCTGCACTCACGCCCGAAGAGTCACGAAGTTTTATCCACCACGTCACAAAAGAACTGTGAGAGTCAGAGAATGAACAGCGAAACCAAGTGGCAGAAGTCAAGCTTCTCCGGGGAAGGTGAGCAGTGCCTCGAAACCGCCATAGCCGACGGTGAAATCCTCCTGCGCGAAAGTGACGACCCCACCGTCATCGTCAAAACCACCCCGGAAAAACTCGCCGCCTTCATCCTCGGCGTGAAGAACGGCGAGTTCGACCATTTCGTCAGCTGAAGCGTGTCCCATCGACCGATGACTCGTTGTTCTGGGGCGAGCCATCGGGCTCGCCCCATTCTGCTTTCCAGCACGATGCCAGGGCCTGGCGTTGCGGAGCTGTTCACGCGTGCGTCGGGCCGACAGTGCTCGGTCGGCAGGGGCTCCAGCTGCCAGAGAGGGTGTCATGAGCGATGAGCGCGATCAGTTCGCGGAGCTGACGACGGTGAGGATGTGCTTCCGCGACGAGGGGGATCCGAAGGGGGAGCCGCTGCTGCTGATCATGGGACTCAGCTCGCAGCTGATCCATTGGCCGCAGGAGGTCGTCGACGCGCTCGGCGAGCGCGGCTACCGGGTGATTCGTCCCGACAACCGCGACAGCGGTCTGACGGAATGGAAGGAAGCACCGAGACAGTACTTCCTGAGAGCGCTCGCGCGTGACACGGTCGAGCTGCTCGACCATCTCGGCATCGAGCAGGCGCACGTCGTCGGCGCCTCGATGGGCGGGATGATTGCCCAGCTGCTCGCGATCGAGCACGCGCCGCGCGTGCGCAGCCTGTGCTCGATGATGAGCACGCCGCACTTCAGCATCGGCATGGGCGACGGGGAGGTGCTGCAGGAGCTGGCCAAACCGCTGCCGCCGGAGCGTGCGGAGGCGATCACGCAGATCGCCGACCTGTACGCGCTCATCGGCTCGAAGACCTGCGCGGACAATGAGCACGAACGCCGCCTCGCGCTGGCGACGGAGGCGTACGACCGCGCACAACACCCCGACGGCGGAGCGCGCCAGGTGACCGCGGCCTTGATCGCGCCCGGCCGCAGGCGCCGACTTCAGAAGCTGAGGATCCCGGCGCTGGTGATCCACGGAGCCGAGGATCCGCTGATCAAAATCGCCGGCGGCGAGGCTACCCACGCCGCGCTCGCCGACTCGGCCTACCTGCCGCTCGACGCGATGGGCCACGACCTGCCCGAGCCGCTCCTCGACCAGGTCACCGCGGCCATCGCCGAGAACGCCGCGCGCGCCTGAGCAGCCGTGGCGCCTCCGCCCGTGCGGGCGGAGGCGCCTAGCGGACCGTCGCCCCCGGCGCCGGCGAGACCGCCGTGCGTACCGCGCGGCAGGTGCCCGACGCGGACAGGGCCGCCGCCACCCGCTCCGCCGCCTCCGGGTCCTTGGCCAGGAACGCCGTCGTCGGGCCCGAGCCGGAGACCAGGGCGGCCAGCACGCCCGCCTCCCTGCCGGCGTCGAGCGTCGCGGCGAGAGCGGGGCGCAGGGACAGCGCGGCGGTCTGGAGGTCGTTGGCGAGCGCCCCGGCGAGTGCGGTGGCGTCGCCGTCGGCCAGCGCGGCAAGCACCGCGGGCGACGCGGCCGGCTCCGGTACGTCCGTGCCTGCCGTGAGGCGGTCGAACTCGGCGTAGACGGCCGGGGTGGACAGGCCGCCGTCGGCGACCGCGAAGACCCAGTGGAAGGCGCCGCCGACCGGGAGCGGCGTCAGCACCTCGCCGCGGCCGGTGCCCAGCGCCGCCCCGCCGACCAGGCTGAACGGCACATCGCTGCCCAGCTCCGCGCAGATCTCCAGGAGTTCGCCCCGGGAGGCGCCGGTCCCCCACAGAGTGTCGCAGGCCAGCAGCGCACCGGCGGCATCCGCGCTGCCGCCCGCCATACCGCCCGCTACAGGGATGTCCTTCTTCAGGTGCAGATGGACGTCGGGGGTGCGGCCGTGCCGCGCCGCGAGGAGGGTGGCGGCGCGGGCGGCGAGGTTGGTGGCGTCGAGCGGGATGCTGCCTGCGCCCTCGCCCTCGGCGGTGATCCGCAGCCCGTCGGCCGGGGCGGCGGTGACCTCGTCGTACAGGCCGACGGCGAGGAAGACGTTGGCCAGGTCGTGGAAGCCGTCCGGACGGGCGGCGCCGACCGCCAGCTGGACGTTGACCTTCGCCGGAACCCGTACCGTCACCGCCACGCTCACCGCGCACCCCCCTGCTCGTCCTGCTGGTCCTGCTGCTCGTCCTGCTTGCCCGGCCGTCCCGGCTTGTGTTCCGCGATGCGGGCGAACTCCTCGACGGTCAGCGCCTCGCCGCGCGCCTTCGGGGAGATCCCGGCGGCGGTCAGCGCCTCCTCTGCGGCGGCGGCCGAACCGGCCCAGCCCGCCAGCGCCGCCCGCAGCGTCTTACGGCGCTGGGCGAACGCGGCGTCGACCACCGCGAAGACCTCGGCGCGGCTCGCGGTGGTCTCCGGCGGCTGCCGCCGCACCAGCGACACCAGGCCGGAGTCGACGTTCGGCGCGGGCCAGAAGACGTTCCGGCCGATCGACCCGGCGCGCTTGACCTCGGCGTACCAGTTGGCCTTGACGGACGGCACGCCGTACACCTTGTTGCCGGGGCGGGCGGCGAGCCGGTCGGCGACCTCGGCCTGGACCATGACCAGCGTGCGGTCGATGGTCGGGAACGTCGCCAGCATGTGCAGCAGCACCGGCACGGCGACGTTGTACGGCAGGTTGGCGACCAGCGCGGTGGGTGCGGCCCCCGGCAGCTCGGTGACCTGCATCGCGTCCTGGTGGACCAGCGCGAAGTGGTCGGCGCGGCCGGGCATCCTGGCCGCGACGGTGGCGGGCAGCGCGGCGGCCAGCACCTCGTCGATCTCCACGGCGGTGACCCGGTCGGCGGCCTCCAGCAGCCCCAGGGTCAGCGACCCGAGACCGGGACCGACCTCGACGACGACGTCGTCGGGCCGCACCTCCGCGGTCCGCACGATCCGCCGGACGGTGTTGGCGTCGATGACGAAGTTCTGGCCGCGCTGCTTGGTGGGGCGTACGCCCAGCGCGGCGGCCAGCTCGCGGATGTCGGCGGGGCCCAGCAGGGGGCCGGACTCACCGCCGGTGGTGCTCTCACTCATGCCGAAGCCTCGCCGCGCGCCGCCGTGACCGTCCACGGGGCGCGCCTTTCCGTTGTTCGCTCACTGCGCTGGTTCACCGGTGCAGCTTACGGCCTTGCCCGCGTTGGCCAGCGGCGTCGCGGGCAAGGCCGTACGGGCCGGGCGGGGCCCGGACCGCCCGCGCGGTCAGTACCCGAAGGCCCGTGCCGTGTTCGCGGCGACGGCGGTGGCGAGGGCGTCCTCGGTGACGCCCTTGACCTCGGCCATCGCCCGCAGCGTGACGGGGATGAGATAGGGCGCGTTGGGGCGGCCACGGAACGGCGCGGGGGTGAGGAACGGCGCATCGGTCTCGACGAGCAGCAGCTCGGCGGGGGCCACCGCGAGCGCGTCGCGCAGCGGCCGGGCGTTCTTGAACGTGACGTTCCCGGCGAAGGAGAGGAAGTACCCGGCCGCCGCGCACTCCTCGGCCATCGCGGCGTCGCCGGAGAAGCAGTGGAAGACGGTGCGGTCCGGGGCGCCCTCCTCGCGCAGGATCCGCAGCACGTCGGCGTGGGCCTCCCGGTCGTGGATGACCAGCGCCTTGCCGTGCCGCTTGGCGATCTCGATGTGCGCGCGGAACGCACGCTCCTGGGCGGCCATGCCCTCGGCGCCGGTACGGAAGTAATCGAGACCGGTCTCGCCGACGCCCCGGACGTGCGGGAGGGCGGCCAGCGCGTCGATGGC
Organism: Streptomyces benahoarensis; assembly: GCF_007280575.1. Classification (GTDB taxonomy): domain Bacteria; phylum Actinomycetota; class Actinomycetes; order Streptomycetales; family Streptomycetaceae; genus Streptomyces; species Streptomyces benahoarensis. The sequence goes on along the minus strand of NZ_VKJP01000066.1, from coordinate 4,063 downwards.
GGCGAGCGCCTCGTCCAGGGCCGCGTCGCCACCGGGCTCGCGGGCCCCTTGCCGGGACCATCCGTCGGGATCGCCGAGGACGATCCGCGGCGCCTCGTTGGGGTGCAGGGCGACGGCCGCGTGCACCGCCTCGTACGCGGCGGCGGTCTCCGCCGCCCACCGCGATCCGGCGACGTCGCAGCCCACCTGCACGACGGTGGTGACGCCGACGGACGCCGCCTTGGCGAGGGCGTCCTCGACGCTGCCCTGCTGCATGTCGAGGTGGGTGTGGGAGTCGGCGACCGGCACCCGTAGCGGCTCGGGCAGCGGCGGCGGGGCGTCCTTCGCGTCCTTCCCCGCCTTGGACGGGTCGCCGCTCGCGGCGGCGGCGGGCTGGGCGGTCTCGGAGCCGGTGTCGTGCGGGGCCATGGCCGCGATCCTACGAGGACGGCGGCCACGGCCTCACCCAGGGCCGGGCCCGGGCGCCCGCGTCAGCGGCGGTGGTGCTGGAAGGGGTGGAGCAGGTCGGAGAGGTGCCAGTGGTGGCCGTGCGGCGTCTCGGCTGCGGAGCTGCCCGGATTCTCCGGCCGACCGGCGGGCTTCTTCGCCGCGGGTCGCTTCGTCGTACCGCCGGTGCGCTGGTGCAGGCTCTCGATCGCATGGGACACCTTCGAGACCTCGCCCGCGCGCATGATCCGCACCACGGTGGAGCCGCAGCTGAGGCAGCCCGGACTGGTCAGCGGGGACGGCACCCGCTCGCCGTCCGCGAAGTAGACGACGTGCGTGACGCCCTTGACGTCCACGTGGTGCCGTATCTCGTACGCCTGCTCCCAGCCGTGGCCGCACCTCATGCAGGCGAACGCGTACGCCTCGTGGACGGGGGCGTCGGTGGTGGGGTGGGTGTCGGGGTAGGTGGTGCGGATGTCCGCGATCTCACTCATGTGCCGCTCCTCTTGTCCGTAGGACAAGGTCTCCGGGGAACCGTGCGTCCCGGTCACCAGTGGACTCCTGTCCCGGGCGAGGTGCGGCGGATGTTCTTACCTGTTGGCCCAGATTTGGCCGGCTCCAGGCCAAAGTCCCGGCCGTCCGGATGCTCCCTTTACCCTTCGAGGCGGACCGTTTACCTTCCGGCAGCGGCTTTCGGACACCGGACGCGGCCGGGCCCGGGGTCAGGCACCGGCGGTCAGGCGCCGGTGCCCTTCCCGTCGGCCTTCCCCGCGCCCTTCTCGGCGGTCTTCGCCGCCACCACCGCGTCGAACACCTCCCGCTTCGGCAGCCCCGCATCGGCGGCGACCGCGGCGATGGCCTCCTTGCGGCGCTCCCCGGCCTCCTCCCGGACCCGCACCCGGCGCACCAGCTCCTCGGGCCCCAGCTCCTGCGGCCCGGCCTCGGGAGCGCCCTCGACCACGAGGGTGATCTCCCCGCGCACGCCCTCGGCCGCCCACGCCGCCAGCTCGCCGAGCCCGCCGCGCTTGACCTCCTCGTACGTCTTGGTCAGCTCCCGGCAGACGGCGGCGCGACGGTCGGCGCCGAACACCTCGGCCATCGCGGCGAGGGTGTCGTCGAGGCGGTGCGGGGCCTCGAAGTAGACGAGGGTGCGGCGCTCGTCCGCGACCTCCCGCAGCTTGGTGAGGCGTTCGCCCTGCTTCCGGGGGAGGAAGCCCTCGAAGCAGAAACGGTCGACGGGCAGCCCGGACACCGCGAGCGCGGTCAGCACGGCGCTCGGCCCGGGGACCGCGGTGACCTTCACGCCCCGCTCGACGGCGGCGGCGACGAGGCGGTAGCCGGGGTCGGAGACCGACGGCATCCCGGCGTCGGTGACCAGCAGCACCCGGGCGCCCCCGGCCAGCGCGTCGGCCAGCTCCGGCGTCCGGGCCGCTTCGTTGCCCTCGAAGTACGACACGATCCGGCCACGGGGCGTCACGTCGAGCCCCTGGGTGAGGCGGCGCAGCCGCCGGGTGTCCTCGGCGGCGATCACATCGGCGGCGGCCAGCTCGGTGGCGAGGCGCGGCGGGGCGTCCGCGATGTCGCCGATGGGCGTCCCTGCAAGTACCAGCGTTCCAGTCACGCCCCCATCCTCCCAGCCGGCGGGGGCCGCCCGGTCCGTGACGCCCTCGTCACCCGCCCCGCGGCGTACCCCGCCGTCCACAGACCGCTTCCCTACGATGGGCCGGGTGACCAGTGACACCGCGACCGACGCCGTAGCCCGCAGCGCCGACCAGCCCGACCGGCGGCCGCCCGCGTGGCAGTGCAGGCTGCGCCGCTTCGGCTACGCGGGCGGCCCCCGGCCCGACGTCCGCACGCGGCTGGTGCCTCCCTTCCCGAAGCCCGGCACCCGGCTGTGGGAACTGTGCGGCGCGAACCCGCTGCTCGCGGCGCGGCTGGCCCGCGCCTCGGGATGGGCCGGTCCGCTGCTGGTGACGCTGCTCGCCGGGGTGCTGCGGTTCTGGAATCTCGGCAGCCCGGACAAGGTGATATTCGACGAGACGTACTACCCCAAGGACGCCTGGTCGCTGCTGCAGTTCGGCTACGAGGGCACCTGGGACAAGCACGCCAACGACGCGCTCGTCGGCCATCCCGCGCGGATCCTGCTGCACTCCGACCCGTCGTACGTGGTGCATCCCCCGATGGGGAAGTGGCTGATCGCCGTCGGTGAGTGGGCGTTCGGGATGAATCCGTTCGGCTGGCGGTTCATGGTGGCGCTGCTCGGCACGCTGTCGGTGCTGCTGGTCTGCCGGATCGGGCGGCGGCTGCTGCGGTCGACGGCGCTGGGCTGCCTGGCGGGCGCGCTGCTCGCCGTGGACGGGCTGCACTTCGTGATGAGCCGAACCGCGCTGCTGGACCTCATCGTGATGTTCTGGGTGCTCGCCGCGTTCGGCGCGCTGCTGCTGGACCGGGACCACGCGCGAGCCCGCCTGGCGGCGGCGCTGCCCGTCGACGCGGAGGGGCAGGCGCATCCGGACGGCACGGTCGGCGACCGGCTTCGGCTGGGCTGGCGGCCCTGGCGGATCACGGCCGGGGTCTGCCTGGGCCTGGCGTCGGCGACGAAGTGGAACGGCCTGTACTTCCTGGCCGCGTTCGCGCTGATGTCGGTGGTGTGGGACATCGGCGCGCGGCGCACGGCCGGGGCGCGGCGCCCGGTGCGGTCGGTGCTGCGGCGCGATGTGGTGCCCGCGTTCGGCGCGACGGTCGTGGTGGCGGTGGCGACGTATCTGGCGTCGTGGTCGGGGTGGTTCGCCACCAAGGGCGGCTACTACCGCGAGTGGGCGACGACCCCCGAGGGCCGCACCGGCGCCTGGACCTGGCTACCGGACTGGCTGCGCAGCCTCTGGCACTACCAGACCGAGGTCTACGCCTTCCACACCGGCCTGACCACCCCGCACACCTACCAGTCGAACCCATGGAGCTGGCTGGTCCTGGGCCGCCCGGTCTCGTACTTCTACGAGGACCCGAAGGCCGGACACGACGGCTGCACCGCGGCGGAGGGCTGCGCCCGCGAGGTGCTGGCGATCGGCACCCCGCTGCTGTGGTGGGCGGCGTGCTTCGCGCTCGCCTACGTCCTCTACCGCTGGGCGTTCAAGCGCGACTGGCGCGCGGGCGCCGTCGTCTGCGGCGTGGCCGCCGGGTATCTGCCGTGGTTCCTCTACCAGGAACGGACGATCTTCCTCTTCTACGCCGTGGTGTTCGTGCCGTTCCTCTGCCTGGCCCTGGCGATCATGATCGGCGCGATCATCGGCCCACCGGGCTCGTCGGAACGCCGCCGCACCCTCGGCGCGGTCGGCGCGGGCGTCCTCGTCCTGCTCATCGTGTGGAATTTCGTGTACTTTTATCCGATCTACACCGGGTTGCCGATTCCGAAGTCGGACTGGCATCGGCGGATGTGGTTCGACACGTGGGTGTGAGGCGGGGCGGCCCACGCTTCTGAGGGCGGCGCCCGGGGCCCGGGTCAGGTGTCCCCACCCGCGCGTCCCAGCAGCGTCGTCAGCACCTCCGCGGCATGCGTCCACAGCAGCGCCCCGCCCGTGTCGTGGACGAGGTGGCGGCGGGCGCCGGGGATGGCGTCCATCCTCGGCAGGGGCGGGGT
>NZ_VKJP01000669.1 GCF_007280575.1 Streptomyces benahoarensis | reverse complement strand
ATGAGCGTCTCGTGGGCTCGGAGATGTGTAGAAGAGACAGCCCATGTGTGGGGTGCGTCGAATCGGGAAACCGGGAGGCATGGCCGACGGTAGGCCACGTATCGCCCTGCCGACCGTGTACGGAGCCGACCGTACGGAGCCGACCGTACGGACCGGTTTGACCCGCAGAGCGGCCGGACCAGTACAGGCCGGCCGAACCGGGTGCGTACCGGTCGACCAATGGAGGCCGCCCTGCTCACCGTGGGCCGCCCTGAACATCGCAGGTTGACCTGCCCGTCAGGTTCACCCGACCGGTCGGTGCAGACCGACCTGACAACAGAAACCCGCCGGACCGGGTACCCGTAGACAGAACCGGCCCCCTGGAACGAGGCCGGTCCGCCGCCGGGCCCGCCCATGTACGCACCAGCGCGTGCGGGTCGGCCCGTGAGGGCGCCGCCCCCGGGCCTGGCATATGAGTCGACTGTGGGCAGCGCCGAGATGCCCCTCGCGCGGCAACGCCTCAACGACGACGCGCATCGCCCCAAAGGCCCGTACCCCCGTAGCCCGCAGGCCCGTACCCGGGGCGCGGATCCGTTCCGTGAGTGCCGCATCGCCGCAGGCGAAGCAGGCAGGCGGGTGGTTGCGACGGGCAGGGGAGCGGGCGCCGTGGTAGGCGTCGAGGGGTGCGCCTCTGTGCGGTGGTTCCGCAAGAGCCCCAGGGAGGAAGGAACGACGATGACGACCGAATCAGCCCCCGGCGGGTCCGGGCCCGTGCCCGATAAGCCAGGTCCGGTGCCCCGGGACCCTCAGCCGCGTGGGCCGGTGCCGGAAGAGCCGGAGCCGCAGGAAGAGCCCGGGCCGGTACGCAAGCCGGACTCCGATCCTGACGACGAGCCGCAGGTTCCCGAGCCGCCGGACTGATGGATCCGCGCGGACCGGACCGGGGCGGATCCTGGCCAAGACGGACCCGGAGTACCGGGCTCGGACCGGGGCGGACCCGGAAAAACGGACCAGGACGGGCCCGGGCTGAGAGGGGTGCCTCAACCCGCAGCCCACCCCACTCCGGGCGACGTCTCCCCGATCTTCGTAGGCAGCGACGCGACGCCCGGCTCCGCCGCCAGCGGCGTAGTTCCCTGGCCCGGTACGCGGCATCCGCCAGGCGCATTCGCGGCCCCGCCGCACTCGTTCTCGTAGGGGAAGCCTCTCCACCTCGCCGGCCCCCGGCGTCCGCTCCCGTCCGCCGGGCGAACGAAGTGACGCCCCGGACACGCCTCGCCGGTCCGTCCACGGCTACCGCCCCGCGAACCCCGGCCCGCGAACGCTCGGGCCCCACCCCAGGAG
>NZ_VKJP01000668.1 GCF_007280575.1 Streptomyces benahoarensis | reverse complement strand
GGTGAGTCCCCCGTGGTCGAGGAAGGTGCCGCGGGCGGCCAGATGCGGGTGGTCGGGGGCTTCGCGGAGCGACAGCACCGGGGCGACGCAGGCGTTGGTGCCCTCGAAAACGGCGGTCCATTCGGCGCGGGTGCGCTCCTGGAAGCGGGCGGCGATGGCGTCGCGCAGCGCGCCCCAGGAAGCGAGGTCGTCGCGCTGGGGCACCTGCCCCTCGATGCCGAGCAGGCGGATGAACTCGGCGTAGAACTGCGGCTCCAGCGCGCCGACCGCCATATGGCCGCCGTCCGCCGTCTCGTACGTGCCGTAGAAGGGCGCGCCGCCGTCGAGGAGGTTGGCGCCGCGTCTGTCCTGCCAGCCTCCGGCGGCGAGCATGCCGTGGATCATCGAGGAGAGGTGGGCGGTGCCGTCGACGATGGCGGCGTCGACGACCTGCCCGCTGCCACCGGCGGCGGCGTGCCGGAGTGCGGCCAGGAGGCCGATGACGAGGTAGAGCGAGCCGCCCGCGTAGTCGCCGAGGAGGTTGGCGGGGACGGTGGGCGGGGCGTCGGGCGCGCCGATCATGCCCAGGGCGCCGGTGATCGCGATGTAGGAGATGTCGTGTCCGGCGGTGTCGGCGAGCGGGCCCTGCTGGCCCCAGCCGGTCATCCGGCCGTAGACGAGCCGTTCGTTGCGTGCCAGGCAGGCGTCCGGGCCGACGCCCAGGCGCTCGGCGACGCCGGGGCGGTACCCCTCGATGAGGATGTCGGCGCGCTCGGCCAGCTCCAGCACCCGCTCCGCACCCTGGGGTGTTTTGAGATCGATCACGACCGAGCGTTTGTTGCGGTTGGTGAGGTCGTACGCCGGGTCGATGCCCAGTGCGGCGCCGCCCGGGCGGTCGACGCGTACGACGTCGGCACCGAGGTCGGCGAGGGTCATGGCGGCGAAGGGGCAGGGGCCGATGCCCGCCAGCTCCACCACGCGCACCCCGCCGAGCGGGCCGTTGCCTGACTCCGTCATCACGCTCCTCGCCCTTCCCCCGCACTGTGACACTTCTGATGTAACACCCGTGATGTTAAGAACGTGTTCCACTTTCCACAAGCCCCCCGGGTATCGCTTGCGTACCCCCGGAACGACAACGGCGGCGAGGCTCAACCGCCTTCGCCGCCACGGGTCTTGCGCGCCACACCGCGCGCCGCTATCCCCCGTCGAAACCGGCGATGGACCACGATGCGGCTATGCAGCGGCACGACCCCACCGCCCGGCTGCACAGCGCCCCCTCGGCCACCCCCTGTCTCTTATACACCTCTGACGCTGCCGACGAATTAATAGGTGTAGATGTCGGTGGACGCCTCCTCCCTGAAAAAAACAAA
>NZ_VKJP01000667.1 GCF_007280575.1 Streptomyces benahoarensis | reverse complement strand
GACGGGGAGGGGGGCGTGTGGCTGGGCGTACGGGGTGCGTCGGTCGTCCGGTGGCGCTTCGGGTGAGTTCCTGTACGTGTACGAGGCCCCAGCCCGTAGGGCTCCGGCTCACAGGGAAACCGGCTCCGGGTCCCAGGTGGTCAGGGGGAGGAAGCCGCGGTGGCCGCAGGTGCCGAAGACCGTGACGGGGCGGCCGCCGGATATCGCGGCCAGTCGCCACAGGCCCGGTCGGGGCAGGCCGCGCGGGTCCAGGGGGAGGGCGGATTCGCCGTCCGCATCGGCCAGTTGCCAGCCCGAGCCGTCGTCCCCGGGGACCGGTGCGACGTCCGCGAGCACCACCGGCCAGGAGTCCAGCCAGGGATCGTCGCGCAGCGCCTCGCCGTATGCGCGCAGCGCCGCGTCGATGCCGCATCCCGAGGGCACCGGCCCCTGGGCAGGCGGCGCGTGGCGCTCACCCAGGGCGGCCCGCAGCGGCCGGGCCCCCGGGTAGAAGGCGAGGTCGGCGTCGAGCAGCAGGCCGGGCGGCAGCGTCGGCTCCAAGGGGCGGCCGCCGCCGGAGTAGGAGAGAAGCAGCGCCGTCCGGCCGGTCCGCTCGCCCCGTAGATGGATGCGCCGGGCGGTCAACCGGCCTTCGTCGGTGTCCTGTTGGGAAAGCACCAGCCAGCGGTCGCGCACCGGTGCCGCTTTGGGGCCGGTTAGCAGCTCGGCGGCGTCCGTCGTCAGGCCCACCCGGGCGCGGACCGTCGCGGCGAGTGGGGGTGGCAGCCGCTCGATGCCGAGAAAGCCCTGGTCGAGGAGGTGCAGCAGGGCGCATTCCTCCAGGAGTCGCGACGGCCAGTCGCCGCCCGAGGAAGGGAGCGCACCCAACTCCCGTGCGCGGGAGGCGAGTCCGGGCGCCTGGGCGTCCACCATGCGGGCGGCCGTCTCGTCCCAGGAGGCGTAACCGGCGCCCTCCGCGGCGGCGAGCCCCGTGTGCAGCAGGTCCTCCAGGCGCTGCTCCAGCTCCGTCGCGCCCGCTCCGATCCGGGCCGCCCGCCGCGCCGCGCGTCGCGCCCCGGGCTCCGCGTCGGCGGGGGCGTGCGGGGACGCGTCGCCGTCCGGCGGTGCGGCCGCGCGGCGACCGGCCCGCTCCCGGCGGCCCGTCAGCCAGTCGTCCGCCCAGGGTGGCGGCGCACCGGCAGCGACCGCGCCGCCCCCGCCCGACCAGAGCAGCAACAGCCCCAGCGCGTGCTTGCACGGAACCTTTCGGCTCGGGCAACTGCACTGGTACGCCGGGCCGGTGAGGTCGACGACGGCGCGGTACGGAGTCCGGCCGCTGCCCTCGCACAGCCCCCACACCGCATCGCCGCCCACCCC
>NZ_VKJP01000666.1 GCF_007280575.1 Streptomyces benahoarensis | reverse complement strand
GGCTAGTGAGATGGCGGACCGAAGAGTCCTGGAATTAGGTCGCCGCGTGGCCCGCACAGGCTCACCACCTGCGCGAACAGCAAGAGATGGGAGAACTGCATGACCGTGTTCTGCGGGATCGACTGGGCCGAGAACCACCACGACGTGGCGCTGGTCGACGACGCCGGACAGCTGCTGGCCAAGCGGCGCATCACCGATGACGCGTCCGGCTACCAGCTGCTGCTGGACCTGCTCGCCGAGCACGGAGACACCGCCGACGAGCCGATATCGGTGGCCATCGAAACCGGACGCGGCCTGCTCGTTGCCGTACTGAACAACGGAACCCGGCCGATCTACGCCATCAACCCGCTTGCCGCCGCCCGCTACCGGGACCGGCACAGCGTCTCCCGCAAGAAGTCCGACCCCGGCGACGCCCTGGTCCTGGCGAACATTCTGCGCACCGACCGGCACGCGCACCGCCGGCTGCACACCGACAGCGACCTCGCCCAGGCGATCGCCGTGCTCGCTCGCGCCCAGCAGGACGCCGTCTGGGCGCGTCAGCAGCTGGTCAACCAGGTCCGCTCGCTGCTGCGCGAGTACTTCCCCGCCGCTCTGGACGCCTTCCTGGGAAAGCAGTTCGGTCTGGCCCGCCCCGAGGCCCGCGCGGTGCTTGCCGCGGCACCGACCCCGGCCAGGGCCTCGAAGCTGACCACGCCCCAGCTGCGGGCCGCGCTCAAGCGCGCGGGCCGCACCCGCGGGATCGACGCCGAGGCCGACCGCCTGCGGACGATCTTCCGCGGCAACTATGCCCACCATTCGCAGGCCGTCGAGGACGCCATGGGGCACCAACTGCTCGCTCTGATACGGCAGTTGGATGCGGCTTGCCTGGCTGCCACAGACCTCGGGACGGCGGTGGAGGAGCATTTTCACCGGCACCCGGACGCTGAGATCCTGCTCAGCTTCCCCGGCCTGGGGGTGCAGCTTGCCGCCCGCGTGCTGGCCGAGATCGGAGACGACCGCACACGCTTCGCCGACGCCCGCGCGCTGAAGGCCTACGCGGGCTCGGCCCCCATCACCCGCGCCTCGGGCAAGAAACGCTACGTGGGACGGCGTTTCATCAAGAACGACCGGCTGATCACCGCCGGGTTCCTCTGGGCCTTCTCCGCCCTGCGTGCTTCCTCCGGAGCCGACGCTCACTATCGCGGACGGCGCGAGCGCGGAGACTGGCATGCCCAAGCCCAGCGGCACCTGTTCAACCGCATGATCGGCCAGCTCTACCACTGCCTGCAGACCGGACAGCTCTTCGACGAGCAGCATGCTTTCACCTCCTCAGCGGCGGACTTGGCTGTCGCGGCTTGACTTCTTAGGCACGTGAGATGTCTTTCGG
>NZ_VKJP01000665.1 GCF_007280575.1 Streptomyces benahoarensis | reverse complement strand
GTTCGCCGGGGGCGGGGACCGCACCGGGGCGCCGCATGAGGAGGAAGAGCAGCAGCCCGACGAGGACCATCGGCAGCGCCAGCCGCAGCGCCTCCCAGCCCGACCAGTACACGAACTCGCTCGCCACCACAAAGCTCAGCGGCGCGAGCCAGCGCAGGCCCGGCACCCATCCGGCGGTGACGGTGCCGGGATCGGCGCGGAAGACGGCGGCGGCCACCGCGGACGCCGCGTAGATCAGCAGGTACATGTCGCCCATCACGCTCACGATCTGCTGCCAGCCGCCGATCGGCAGGAGGAAGAGGACGATCACGGCGAGGTTGACGGCCAGGGCCCGGCGCGGCACGCCGGAGCGGGCGTCCACCTTCATGAAGTAGCGGGGGATGGTGCCGTTCTTGGCGAGCGCGTAGGTGTGGCGGGCGTCGAGGGCGACGCCGACGTACGCGGAGCCGCCGGGTGAGAGGACGGCGTCGGCGTAGAGCAGGCTGGAGAGCCAGTGCAGATTGAGGATGAGGGCGAGCTGGCCGAAGGGCGATTCGAAGGAGACGCCGTGCCAGCCGCCGCCGAGCAGCGACTCGGGGACGGTGAACAGGAACGCCACCTGGAGCGCGACGTACATCAGCACCGCGAGGCCGATCCCGGTGAGGACCGCGGCGGGCAGCGTGCGGCGCGGGTTGCGGGTCTCGCCGGAGAAGTCCAGCGGCGCCTGGAAACCGTTGACGGAGTAGACGATGCCGCCACCGGCGAGGGCCGACAGGCAGGCGGCGTAGCCGTACGGGGCGAAGCCGCCGTGGTCGGTGAGGCGGCCGGAGTGCCAGCCGGAGGCGATGAGGGCGGCCACCGTGACCACCGGCACCACGATCTTGAAGACCGAGACCAGGTTGTTGAGCCGCGCGAACATCCGCACCGCGAACCAGTTCAGCGCGGTCAGCACCACGCTGAGCCCGGCGGCGAGCGCCACGCCGGAGGCGGAGAGCGTCCGCCCGTTGTAGAGGTCGGGCAGATAGTGCGCGGCGTACTGCATGATCGCGCTGATCTCGGCCGCGGTGCCGCCGACCGACAGCAGTACCGACCAGCCGACGAGCGTGCCGACGAGCGGGCCCCCGGCGTGCAGCGGCCAGCGGACGGTGCCGCCGCCCTCGGGGCGGGAGGCGCCCAGTTCGATCATGACGAGGGCGACCAGCGCGCAGAGCAGACCGGCGCCGATCCAGGAGAGCAGGGAGGCCGGTCCCGCGGTCTGTGCGGCGTAGAGGGCGGCGAAGAGCCAACCGGAGCCGACGATGTTGGAGAAGCCGATCGCGGTCAGGCCCCAGAACCCCAGATCCTTGCGGAGCCGCCGCTCCTGCGCCTCCGCCGCCGGGGTCTCCGGC
>NZ_VKJP01000664.1 GCF_007280575.1 Streptomyces benahoarensis | reverse complement strand
GGACAGGCGTTCCCGGTGTACATCGTGGCGGTCGCCGGGCTGCTCTTCCTCGCCCTCGCGTTCTTCGCCGTCGGCCAGGCGGCCGCGAGCCGGGGCGGCGCCCAGACCGCCGCCGACGCCGCCGCCCTCGCCGCCGGGCAGAAGTACCGCGACCGGCTGACCGAGAACCTCTTCGACGCGCTGCGCTCCGGCGCCGACTGGCGCGATCTGCTGGAGGGCCGCGGCGCCGACTCCCGCGCCGCCTGCGACAACGCCGGCTGGTTCGCCGGACGCAACGACGCGGTCCTCACCGCCTGCACCCCCGACTCCTGGCCCACCTCCTTCGCCGTCCAGGTCCGCGCCCGCTCCGCCGTCGGCCGCTCCGTCGTCCCCGGTACGGAGTCCGCCCACGCCCGGGCCACCGCCACCGCCGTCGTCGAACCCCGCTGCCACGCGGGCGCGACCGGCGACACGCCCCCGACGACCGGACCGCACACCCCCGGCGGGGGAGTACCCTCCTCCACCCCCGGACACGGCACCGGCGACCCCGGTGAGGGAAAGGGGAAAGACGACCCCCACGGCACGGACGACGCCCCCCTCCCCGGGCTCGTCTGCGACGGGAAGGCATGGCATCTGGAGCCCGGCGATCTTCACGACGGCCGCGGACTGCCCGAGGCCACCGACCTCTTCGCCGTACGGCTCGCCCGATGACCGCGCCGCCGGTCCCGGGCGCCGCCGACCGCCCACCGAACCGCTGACGACCGAAGGATTGGCACCCATGAGCATGCGGCGCACCACGAAAGCCGCCCGAGGAGCGGCCGCCACGGCCGTCGCGGTCGGCCTGGCGCTGGTCGTCGCCGGCTGCGGTGGCGACGACGCCGGGGGAGGACGGACGGACGACCGGGCCCCGGCCCGCAACGCCGGTCCCGCACCCGCCGAGCCCACCGCCCCCGCCGCCGACGTCGACAAGGCCATCGGCGAGATGAAGGGCCCGGACGGCGTCACCGTCACCCTGCACTCCGTCGTCCGCGACTCCGGCGGCTTCGTCACCGTCAACGGCACCGTCGCCAACCACGGCACCCGCGTCTTCAACGCCATCGACTGGCGCTCCAACGAATCCGAACTCCGCTCCCGCTCCTCTCTCTCCGGCGCCACCCTCGTCGACAAGGCGGGCAAGAAGCGGTACCTCGTGCTGCGCGACACCGACGGCGAATGCCTGTGCACCACGGGCCTGAGCGGGTTGCGGCCCGGCGAGAGCCGCCCGGTTTTCGCGCAGTTCCCCGCCCCGCCCGCCAAGGTCACCGAGGTCGACTTCCAGCTCCCGACGATGCCGCCCGCCGACGTACGGATCACGGAGTGACCGCGCTCATGCCCGCGACGCACCCGCCA
>NZ_VKJP01000663.1 GCF_007280575.1 Streptomyces benahoarensis | reverse complement strand
CCCTAGTACTGCAACGACACTCCGTGACGTGGTGCGCGTGATCTCGTTGATCGCCGTGTGCGGGAAGAGATAACTGACGGTTGGTCAGGCGCGTTCGAAGACTTCGTGGCGCGGTTCGCAGGCCGATTCGGGCGGGTGGAGTCCCGGCGTCGGATGGTGTCCTACCTGCGGGGACTGCTCAGCGAGACGGAACGGAAGAACGGCTGGACCCTGGCCGAGGCCACTGGTGACGATGGCCCCCAGGGGATGCAACGTCTGCTGAACCACTACCTGTGGGACGTCGACGCGCTGCGTGACGATGTCCGCGACGCGGTCGTGGAACATATCGGAGATCCCGAGCGGGGAGTTCTCATTCTCGACGAGACGGGATTCCTGAAGAAGGGCGTCCGGTCGGCGGGCGTGGCCCGGCAGTATTCCGGGACGGCCGGCCGGATCGAGAATTCCCAGGTCGCGGTCTTCCTGGCCTACGGCTCTGACCAGGGCCGTGCCTTGATCGACCGCGAGCTGTATCTCCCGAAGGACTGGACTTCGGACCGTGAGCGCTGCCGGGCAGCTGGCGTCGGGAACGATGTCGAGTTCGCCACAAACCGGACCTGGGCCTGCGCATGCTGAAACGCGCCCTGGACTCCGGGATCCCGTTCGGCTGGGTGACCGCCGACGAACTCTACGGCCAGACGGGGCGAATCCGGCTGTGGCTGGAAGAACACGACATCCCTCATGTCCTCGCGGTCCCGAAATCGCAGATGGTCATCACCATGGAATTCTTTGGCCAGGCGCGCGCCCACGAGCTGGTCAGCCAGCTTCCCGACGATGCGTGGAAGCCTCTGAGCTGCGGCGACGGTGCTCATGGGCCGAGGATCTACGACTGGGCCGCGGCGGCGATCCGGCCCTGGAGGCGCCAGGGCTGGGATCACTGGCTGCTGGCACGACGCAGCCTCACCGATTCCACGGACATCGCCTACTACATCTGCTTCTGCCCCGCCGGGACCTCCCTGGAGGACCTGGTGCGGATCGCGGGATCGCGGTGGATGGTCGAGGAATGTTTCCAGACCTCGAAGAACGAGACGGGACTTGACCACTACCAGGTCCGCGGCTACACCGCGTGGTACCGCCACATAACCCTCTCCATGGCCGCCCTTGCCTTCCTCGCCATCCTGCGGGCAGAGGCAAAAAAGGGGATCCGGACACCGCCATCGGCCAATCCCTCATACCCGTGACCATGAACGAAGCCCGACGGCTCTTCAACCGCCTCTCCTCTCCCATCCATTATGGGATCCAGCACGTAATCGCCTGGTCCCTATGGCGAAGAAGAAGCCAGGCCCGCGCCCGCACCAGTCACTACAGACGCAGACAACATCACGGAGTGTCGTTGCAGTACTA
>NZ_VKJP01000662.1 GCF_007280575.1 Streptomyces benahoarensis | reverse complement strand
GCCGAGGCCGCGCGGCAGCGCGCGGAAAGCGCGCGGCAGAAGGCTGAGGACGCGCGGAAGGAAGAAGAAGACGCGCTCGCCGACGCGCGGCAGGAGGTCGCCGACCAGCGCGTCCTCCTGGCCACCCTTCAGGGTGAGGCGGACGTCCACAAGGACGCTCTGGCCCAGCTCACGGGCCAGATCCAGGAGGCGGAGACGCTGCGGGACCGGCTGCGTGGCGACCTCGCCGACCTCACCCCCGAAACCCCCAGCGGCGCGGCAGACGGCCAGCCGATGTGGCGCTCGGCCGCCAAGCAGCAGGGCTGGGAGCGCTACACGTACATCTTGACCCGCTCCGGCGGCACCACCGAGCCGACCGCCGCCGACCTCGCCGACCGCTTCGGTATCGACGCCGGCAACGCCCGCAACTGGCTGCGGGACTTCCGTGCCGCGCGCGCCGCGCAGCTCGCCGCGCGCGAACCGCGCGCTGCCGCGCGCCCGCCGCGCACCGCCGAGCAGGCCGAACTCACCAACGCCTGAAGGAGCGCTCCGTGACGACCGCCCCGCACACCCCCGAGCCCACCGGCCTGCTGATCCGCCTCTACAACCAGGTCGGCGCCGCCGTAGACATCACCGGCACCAACTCCTACGACAAGGTGTCCCGCTGGCACTGCAACGGCTGCGGCGACACCTCCGACTGCCCCGAACAGGACTACCTGTCCTTGACCCGGCGCACGGCCAACAAGCACGCCACCGCATGCCGGGCCGCCTACTACCACCTCCGGTGGTGACCCGCTTCTGGGATCCGGACGGCGAGCGGTACGGCATCCCCACCTACCCGTATCGCCTCGCCCCGGACGACCTGGCGACGCGTCGCCAGCTTCGTGCCCGCGGGCTGCGACCCGGCGGTCAGCCCGTCGCCGCTCAGATCCTGTGGAACTCCCGCCGCTCCCGCACGGGGCCGCGGGCCGCCTACCTCTACCGCATCGACGCCGCCCTGCCCGTCCGGCCCATGACCCCGGCCCGGCGGGCGGCCCTGGAAAAGGCGTTGGCCGCCCGCCGCACCTGCCCCGCCTGCCGTCGCGACCGCGGCTACACCATCCCCACCTCGTTCGGCGTCTGCCTGCCCTGCGCAGACGCCACCGCCCTCGCTGCCTGACCTGGGAGAACTCATGAACAACACCCCTTTGGCCAAGCTGACCGCCCTAGCGGCTGAGCAGGAGGACGCCTACCGCCTCCGGGTGCGCCTGGAGGCCGCGGAGGGGGAACGTCAGCTCCAGATCCGGCAGGCCATCCAGCGCGCCGACGTCGAGAAGCACGCACACAGGGTGATCTGCCAGCGCTTCCCGAAGACCCTCGGCTGCGTCGTGGCCGCGGAGATGTGGCGCGGCTACCCCAGCCACCCG
>NZ_VKJP01000661.1 GCF_007280575.1 Streptomyces benahoarensis | reverse complement strand
GCCCCGGCCCCACGGCACCGGCCCTCGCCGTCGATCTCACCGGCCCCACCCCGCCCGCCGTCTACGCCCGCATCATCGGCCCGTACAAGATCACCGGCCTCGACGCCCCGGTAGCCGAACGTGGCGCCCTGCTGCGCGAGGCGCTGGCCCTGCTCCTGCTGCACCGCGAGGGCGTCCATCCCCGTGTCCTGGCCGCGGCCCTGTGGCCCCGGGGCGTGACCCCCGACGTCCACGACGCCCTGGTCACGCGCCTGCGGGCCTGGCTCGGCAGCGACCCCGGCAGCGGCCCGCGCCTCACCACCGATGCCACGGGGCGGCTCGTCCTGGCGCCCTCCGTCGTCTCCGACTGGGACGTCCTGCAGAACCTGCACCACCAGGCCACCACGGGGCGCGGCGCCCACGACCCCGCGGTACGGGAGCGCTTCCTCACCGACGCGCTGGCCCTCGCCCGCGGTCCGCTGCTGGCCGACCGCCCCGAAGGCCGCTACGCCTGGCTCGCCCATGAGATCGCCGAGGCCCAACTGCGCTTCCTGCTCATCGAGTCCGCCCTCGACCTCGCCGCCCACCACCGCGCGCACGACCGTCCGCAGTCCGCCGCCACGGCCCTCGAAGCGGCCCTCGCCGCCGCGCCCGGCGACGAACGCCTCTGGCACGAACTCCTTCGCACCGCACACGCCACGGGTGACACCGAACGCCTCGAAGCCGTGGTCCGGCGCCTGCTCGACCACCACGCCCCGCCCCGCGGCCTGCCGCCCCAGACCCGGGCCCTCCTCGACGAACTCGCCCCGACGTGGCACGCGCGGACCGCGAACTGACCTGTGGAAGGCGGGAGTTCAGCGACCGGACCTAACCCGCCCCGACCACCCCGACCAGCGCACCCGCCAGCATGAACGGGCCGAACGCCATCGCCGTCCGCCGGTGCGCGCGCCGTAGCACCATCAGCGCCACCCCGAACAGCGCGCCCGCCCCGAAGGCGGCGAAGGTCCCCAGGAAGAGGGTGGGCCAGCCGTACCACCCCAGGAGCGCGCCCACGGAGAGCGCCAGCTTCACGTCACCGAGCCCCATGCCCGCCGGATTGACGAGGAAGAGCGTGCCGTAGAGCGCGGCGAGCGCCAGACTTCCCGCCACCGCCGTCACCCAGCTCCCGCCGTGTCCGGGCAGCAGTGCGGCCGCCCCCAGGAGCGCGACGGTCGCGGCGGCCAGCGGCAGCGTCACCACGTCCGGCAGCCGGTGCACGGCCCCGTCCACCGCCGACAGCAGCACCGCGAACGGTGTGACGACCAGCAGCACCGCCAGCTCCGGACGGGCGCCCACCACGGCGGCCAACAGCCCGCACGCCAGCGCCGAGACGGCCGGGGCCACGCCCCTCCCCGGCCCGTACCGGC
>NZ_VKJP01000660.1 GCF_007280575.1 Streptomyces benahoarensis | reverse complement strand
TTAAGTCGTCGGAAGCGTCAGATTTGTATAAGAGACAGCCATCCGCTAACCTGTCTGGGACCGCCGTGGACACGGCGGTCCCACTCTTGCTGAGACCGAAGAATGACTCAGAGTATTCATCCACGTTTCACGCAAGGCCCGGCGCGGGGGCCTCGGTGACGGTGCTCACGCGGCCTCCTCGTCGGCGTCGGCCCCGGCGCTGATGTCCTGGGCGGCGTCGAGACCGAAGGTGTGCGCGCCGCTCCAGTGCGCGACGACGTCGGCGCCGGGCACGAGGCGGCCGTCGCGGGCGATGTTCTGCTCGTAGACGGCGAGTTCGCCGACGCCGGGGACATCGAGGAGGTACTGCGTGGAGACGCCGATGAACGCGGCGTCCTTGATGCGGCCGGACAGCCGGTTGTGGGCCTCGGGGACGGTGTCGTCGGGGTGGGCCAGGGCCATTTTCTCGGGGCGGACCCCGGCGAGCAGCTTGTCCCCCGTGCGGGCGGTGCCGGGGCAGCGGCGGGCCGGAGCGCGGAGCGCGCGGCCGGCGGCGCGCAGCAGCAGATCGTCGCCGTCGGCGCCGGTGACCTCGGCTTCGATGAGGTTGGAGGTGCCCAGGAAGTTGGCGACGAAGGTGGTGGCGGGGTTCTCGTAGAGGTCGGCGGGGGCGCCGAGTTGTTCGACGCGGCCGCCGTTCATCACGGCGACGGTGTCGGCCATCGTCATGGCCTCTTCCTGGTCGTGTGTGACGTGCACGAACGTGATGCCGACCTCGGTCTGGATGCGTTTGAGTTCGAGCTGCATCTGACGGCGGAGTTTGAGGTCGAGGGCGCCGAGCGGTTCGTCGAGGAGCAGCACCTGGGGGTGGTTGATCAGGGCGCGGGCGACCGCGACGCGCTGCTGCTGGCCGCCGGAGAGCTGCTGCGGTTTGCGGCGCGCCATGGGGCCGAGCTGGACGAGGTCGAGCATCTCCTCGACCTGCTTCTTCACGGACTTGATGCCGCGGCGGCGCAGGCCGAACGCGACGTTCTCGTAGATGTCGAGGTGGGGGAAGAGCGCGTAGTTCTGGAAGACGGTGTTGACGTGGCGCTTGTAGGGCGGCAGGGCGGTGACGTCCGCGCCGGAGAGCTCGACGGTGCCGGTGGTGGGGTCCTCCAGACCGGCGATCATCCGCAGGGTGGTGGTCTTGCCGCAGCCCGACGCGCCGAGGAGCGCGAAGAAGGAGCCTGCGGGGACGGTGAGGTCGAGCGGGTGGACGGCGGTGAAGGAGCCGTACGTCTTGCTGATCCGGCGCAGGCGGACGTCGCCGCCGCTGCCGCGCTGGGGGCTTGCGGTCTTCGTCATGTCGGTCGTCCCGTGTCTCGGAGGTCGAAGCGGCGCATGGAGCGGGGGCGTGGGGCCGTGG
>NZ_VKJP01000065.1 GCF_007280575.1 Streptomyces benahoarensis | reverse complement strand
CGCCAGGCCCCCACCCCCTTCGCGACGAATCGATAACGGCAGCGTCGTGGAGGGTTTTGCGCCATGTCTACGCGCGTTAATCTCCCGCTAAGCCGGAGCCACAGGGGGCTCCGGGAGCGAAGGGAAGGCCCCGTGCGTCGGGTCACCAGGATTGCCGCCGCGGCCAGTGCCACCGTGGTTCTCGCGCTCACCGCCACCGCGTGCGGACAGAGCTTCGCCGAGGCGAACCGTGCCAAGCACGCGGGCGTCGGGCTCGCCTTCGACATCGGTGGCCGGGACGATCACTCGTTCAACGAGGCGGCCGCGCGGGGCACGGAGAACGCCCGGAAGGATCTCGGCGTCAACGTCAAGATGCTCACGGCGAAGAACGGCGAGACCGAGGCCGACCGTGAGCAGCGGCTGACGTCGTTCGCGGAGGCCGGGTACAACCCCGTCATCGGCGTCGGCTTCGCGTACAGCCAGTCGGTGCAGAACGTCGCGGAGGACTTTCCGGAGACGACGTTCGGCGTGGTCGATGCGGTGCCGACCGGCAAGAACGTCGATGCGATGGTCTTCGCCGAGCACGAGGGTTCGTATCTGGCGGGCGTCGCCGCGGCGCTGAAGAGCAAGAGCCACAAGGTCGGCTTCATCGGCGGCGTCAACAACGCGCTGATCCAGAAGTTCCAGGCCGGGTTCGAGCAGGGGGTGCGCGCCACCGACCCGAAGGCCGAGGTCGTCTCGCAGTACCTCTACCCGAACAACGACAAGGGCTTCAACGACCCGGCGGCGGCGAAGGCCAAGGCCGCGGGCATGCTCGACAGCGGCATCGACGTGATCTACTCCGCGGCCGGGCAGTCCGGCGCCGGGTCCATCGAGGCGATCAGCAAGCGCAAGGGCGCCTGGGCGATCGGCGTCGACTCGGACCAGTACCAGCAGGCGGGCCTCGCGAAGTACCGGGACTGCATCCTCACGTCGGTGGTGAAGAACGTCGACGTGGCCGTGTACGACCTGATCAAGAGCGTCGAGGACGGCAAACCGCTGACCGGCATCCACGCCTACGACCTCAAGAAGAACGGCGTCAAGCTCGCCACGTCCGGCGGTTTCATCAAGGACATCCAGCCGCAGATCGACGCGGCCCGGAAGAAGATCGTCGAGGGCAAGGTGAAGGTCAAGGAGACGCCGTAGCCCGGGACGGCACCGCCCCGGTGGCCCGGTCAAGGCCCCGGGGGCTCAGCCGTGCCCCTTCGTGACCCACGCGTGTCACACCCGCCCCTTCCGCTCCTTCATCCCCGAGGGGAGTGCGCCATCAACGCAGCACCCACGAGCAGCGCCCCGGCCCGGCCGGACGCCCCTGCCGTAGAACTCCGCGGAATCACCAAACGGTTCCCGGGCGTCGTCGCCAACCACGACATCCACCTCACCGTCCGCCGCGGCACCGTCCACGCCCTCTGCGGCGAGAACGGCGCCGGGAAGTCCACCCTGATGAAGATCCTCTACGGCATGCAGAAGCCGGACGAGGGCACCATCGCGCTGGACGGCACCGAGACCGCGCTGAACACCCCGGGCGACGCCATCGCCCGCGGCATCGGCATGGTCCACCAGCACTTCATGCTCGCCGACAACCTCACCGTCCTGGAGAACACCGTCCTGGGCGCCGAGAAACTGCACGGCATCGGCGGGCGCGCCCGCACGAAGATCATGGAGATCTCCGACGCGTACGGCCTCGGCATCCGGCCCGACGTCCTCGTCGAGGACCTCGGCGTCGCCGACCGGCAGCGCGTGGAGATCCTCAAGGTCCTCTACCGCGGCGCCCGCACCCTCATCCTCGACGAGCCGACCGCGGTCCTCGTCCCGCAGGAGGTCGACGCGCTCTTCGCCAACCTGCGGGAGCTGAAGTCCGAGGGCCTGACCGTCCTCTTCATCTCGCACAAGCTGGGCGAGGTGCTGTCGGTCGCCGACGACATCACCGTCATCCGCCGCGGGACGACCGTCGCCTCCGTCGCGCCGGACGACACCACGCCCCAGCAGCTCGCCGAGCTGATGGTCGGCAGCGAACTGCCGTCGCCGGAGACCCGCGAGTCGACCGTCACCGATGAGCCGATGCTCCAGGTCGACGGGTTGCACCTGTCGGCCACCGACTCCGACGGCGCGGTCCGCACCGTCCTCGACGGCATCGGCCTCACCATCCACAAGGGCGAAGTGCTGGGCGTCGCCGGTGTCGAGGGCAACGGCCAGGCCGAACTGGTCGAGGCGATCATGGGGACCCGCACCCCCGACCGCGGCACCGTCACCCTCGACGGCGCCGACCTGTCGGGCACCTCCACCCGCCGCCGCCGCGAGGGCGGCATCGGCTACGTCCCCGAGGACCGCCACCGCCACGGCCTGCTGCTGGAGGCCCCGCTGTGGGAGAACCGTATCCTCGGCCACGTCACCGAACGCCCCAACAGCAAGGGCAAGCTCCTCGACCCGGCCGGTGCCCGTAAGGACACCGCACGGATCGTCGAGGAGTACGACGTGCGCACGCCCGGCATCGAGGTCACCGCGGCCTCGCTCTCCGGCGGCAACCAGCAGAAGCTGATCGTCGGCCGCGAGATGAGCCACCGCCCCAAGCTTCTGATCGCCGCGCACCCCACCCGAGGGGTCGACGTCGGCGCGCAGGCGCAGATCTGGGAGCAGATCCGCACGGCCCGCCGCGAGGGCCTGGCCGTGCTGCTGATCTCCGCCGACCTGGACGAGCTGATCGGCCTGTCCGACACCCTGCGGGTGATGTACCGGGGCCGGCTGGTCGCGGACGCGGATCCCGCCGTGATCACCCCGGAGGAGTTGGGCTCCGCCATGACCGGTGCCGCCAGCGGCCACCTCACCGCGGACGGGGACGCCGACACCGGCCGTCCCGCGTCCGGCGACACCGAGCCGACGGGCGGTGACCAGGCATGACCGCCGCCAAGCTGCCCGCACAGGGCGGTGCGCGCAGCGCCACCCGCGACAAGGTGGTCCTCGCCCTCGCCGCGCCGCTGCTCGCCGTCGTCGCCGCGATAGTCATCAGCTCGCTGGTCTTCCTGGCGTCCGGCGAGAACCCGTTCCGCGCGTACGGGATCATGGCCGATTACGGCCACTACAGCGACAGCCAGGTCTGGATCGTCAACAAGGCGGTCCCGTACTACCTGTCGGCGCTCGCGGTCGCCATCGGCTTCCGGATGAACCTCTTCAACATCGGCGTCGACGGCCAGTACCGCCTCGCGGCGTTCGCCGCCGCCGCGGTCGGCGGTTCGCTGGTGCTGCCCGGCGCCCTTCAGATCGTGCTGCTCATCGTCGTCGCGATGCTCGTCGGCGCGATCTGGTCCGGGATCGCCGGGCTGCTGAAGACCACCCGCGGGGTCAGCGAGGTGATCACCACGATCATGCTGAACTCCATCGCGGCGTCCGTCATCGGCTACTTCCTCCAGGACGGCCGCCTCGCCGTCAAGGACGGCAACCTCCTGCACACGACGTTCCTGCCGGAATCCAGCCACTTCTTCTCCTTCCCGACGCACCCCAAGCCGGTCTACGGCTTCGTGGTGATCGCGGTGATCGCCGGAGCCCTGTACTGGTTCCTGCTCTCCCGCACCCGCTTCGGCTTCGACCTGCGGGCGGTCGGCGCCTCCGAACCGGCCGCCGAGGCCAGCGGCGTCAGCGTCAAGCGGATGGTCGTCATCTCGATGCTGCTGTCCGGCGCCGCCGCCGGTCTGGTCGGCATGCCCACCCTGCTCGGCGAGTCCTTCCAGTACGGCACCGACTTCCCGGCGGGCATCGGCTTCACCGGCATCGCCATCGCCCTGCTCGGCCGCAACCACCCGGTCGGCATGGCCTTCGGCGCGCTGCTCTGGGCGTTCCTCGACCGCACCGGCTCCCGCCTGGAGTTCGAGGGCTACGCCCAGGAGATCGTCGGCGTCATCCAGGGCGTCATCGTGCTCTGCGTCGTCATCGCGTACGAGCTGGTGCGCCGCTACGGCCTGCGGCTCCAGCAGCGCAAGGTCGGCGAGGAACTGGCGGCCGCGGCCCGCGCGGCGGGCAGCCGCGCCGACGACGCCGGTAACAACGACAAGTCGGAGGTGTCGGCGTGAGCGCGGACCTCAAGCCCGCGGCGCAGCCCGTCGCGGCCGCCGCGAAGGGCGGGCGGCGCAAGCTGACCTACCCCTGGATCCTGCTGATCCTCGCGGTCGCCCTGCTCGCCGTCTCCGGCCTGCGGGCCCTGACCGGCACCGCGGACCTCACCTCCACCGGCCAGTTCGGCGCCGCGCTCTCCGCCGCCGTACCGATCGGCCTGGCCGGTCTGGGCGGCCTCTGGTCGGAGCGGGCCGGGGTGGTCAACATCGGCCTCGAAGGCATGATGATGCTCGGCTCGTTCGCCGCCGGGTGGATCGGCTGGCAGCACGGGCCGTGGGCCGCGGCCGCCGCGGGCATCGTCGGCGGCGCGCTCGGCGGCCTCGTCCACGCGGTCGCGACGGTCACCTTCGGCGTCGACCACATCGTCTCCGGTGTCGCCATCAACATCCTCGCCCTGGGCGCCACGCAGTACCTCGCCACCCTCTGGTTCGGCGGCGAGGGCAGCGCGGCGCAGGCGGCGGGCGGCAACGACAAGCAGTCCCCGCCCATGCCGGACATGCCGACGTTCACCGTCCCCGGCCTGTCGGACTGGCTCAACTCCGTCGAGGCGCACCACTGGTTCTTCGTCTCCGACCTCGCCGGGATCCTCGGCGCGGCCGTCACCAACGTCTCCTGGCTCACCCTCGGCACCGTCGCCCTCTTCGTCGCCACCTTTTACCTGCTGTGGCGCTCGTCGTTCGGTCTGCGGCTGCGGTCGTGCGGTGAGGCGCCGCTGTCGGCGGAGTCGCTGGGCGTCAACGTCTACGCGTACAAGTACGCGGCGGTGCTGGTCTCCGGTGCGCTCGCCGGTCTCGGCGGCGCGTTCCTCTCCATCGGCGTGCACTTCTACCAGGACGGCCAGACCGGCGGCCGCGGCTACATCGGCCTCGCCACCATGATCTTCGGCAACTGGCGGCCGGGCGGCGTCGCGATGGGCGCCGGACTGTTCGGCTTCATGGACGCGATGCAGCTGCGCAGCGGCGGGCCCACCGTCCACGCCCTGTTGCTCGGCCTCGCCGCGCTGCTCGCCGTCCTCGCCCTGCTGCGGCTGCGCGCCGCCAAACGCGTCCAGGCGACGGTGGCCGCCGTCGTCGCCGTGGCGCTGGTGGTCTGGTACGCGGTCGCCGATACGGTGCCGCTGGAGCTGGTCGAGGCCAGCCCGTACATCGCCACCCTGCTGGTGCTCGCGCTCTTCTCGCAGCGGCTGCGGCCGCCGAAGGCGGGGGGCCGGCCCTACCGTCGAGGACAAGGCGCATGACCTCACAGGAGCCGGTCGACTGGACCGCTCTGCGCGCGCGGGCCCGGGACGCGATGTCCCGGGCCTACGCCCCGTACTCCGGGTATCCCGTAGGGGCCGCGGCGCTCGTCGACGACGGGCGGACGGTCACCGGCTGCAACGTCGAGAACGCCTCGTACGGCCTTGCGCTGTGCGCCGAATGCGGCCTGATCTCGGCGCTGTTCGCCACCGGCGGCGGCCGTCTGACGGCGTTCACCTGCGTCGATGCGGCGGGCGAGGTGCTGGTGCCGTGCGGGCGCTGCCGTCAGCTGCTGCACGAGCACGGCGGTCCTGAGCTGCTGGTCGACACCGGCTCCGGAATCCGGCCGCTCGTCGAACTGCTCCCGGACCCGTTCGGGCCCGGACACCTGCGCGGCTGAGGGCGGTTGACGCGGTGGGCCGCCTCGGGGGCGGTCCGCCGCGCAGGCGCGCCCGGGGCCGCGCGCGGCCGCGCCCCGTCCGCCGCACCGCCGCGCGCGGCCCGGCCTCGCCCCTCCCTTTCTATGCGTGTAGAACAGGGGGCAACCGTTCGAAAGGAAGCCTCCATGGACGTCATCTCCGTCATCCGCGCCAAGCGCGACCGCGGCGAGCTGACCGCCGATCAGATCGACTGGGTCATCGGCGCCTACACCCGCGGCGAGGTCGCCCATGAGCAGATGTCGGCCCTGGCCATGGCGATCTTCCTCAACGGCATGAACCGCACGGAGATCGCCCGCTGGACGGCCGCGATGATCAACTCCGGTGAGCGGATGGACTTCTCCTCGCTGACCCGTCCCACCGCCGACAAGCACTCCACCGGTGGCGTCGGCGACAAGATCACCCTGCCGCTCGCCCCGCTGGTCGCCGCCTGCGGCGCCGCCGTCCCGCAGCTCTCCGGGCGCGGTCTCGGCCACACCGGCGGCACCCTCGACAAGCTGGAGGCCATCCCCGGCTGGCGCGCCCAGCTCACCAACCCCGAGATGCTGGACGTGCTGCGCGACGTCGGCTCCGTCATCTGCGCCGCCGGTGACGGGCTGGCCCCCGCCGACAAGAAGCTCTACGCGCTGCGCGATGTCACCGGCACCGTCGAGTCGATCCCGCTCATCGCCTCCTCGATCATGTCCAAGAAGATCGCCGAGGGCACCGGCTCCCTCGTCCTGGACGTCAAGGTCGGCTCCGGCGCGTTCATGAAGAACCTCGACGACGCCCGCGAACTCGCCGCCACCATGGTCGAGCTGGGCACCGACCACGGCGTGCGCACCACGGCCCTGCTCACCGACATGGCCACCCCGCTCGGCCTCACCGCGGGCAACGCCCTGGAGGTCCGCGAATCCGTCGAGGTGCTGGCCGGGGGCGGCCCCCGCGACGTCGTCGACCTCACCCTCGCGCTCGCCCGCGAGATGCTGGACGCGGCCGGACTGCCCGACGCCGACCCGGCCAAGGCGCTCGCCGACGGCTCCGCCATGGACCACTGGCGCCGCATGATCCTCGCCCAGGGCGGCGACCCCGACGCGCCGCTGCCCGTCGCCCACGAGCAGCACACCGTCACCGCCTCCGCCACCGGCATCCTCACCGGCCTCGACGCGTACGCCGTCGGTCTCGCCGCCTGGCGGCTGGGCGCGGGCCGGGCCCGCAAGGAGGACCCGGTGCAGGCCGGTGCCGGGGTCGAACTCCACGCCAAGCCGGGCGACTTCGTCGCCGCCGGACAACCGCTGCTGACCCTCCACACCGACACCCCCGAGAAGCTGCCCTACGCCCTCGAAGCCCTCGACGACCAGGTCGTCGTCGGCCCGGCCGACACGACGTTCGCCGGTACGCCGGTGGTGTGGGAACGTATCGGCTGACCTGGGGTTTCCCGTATGGGTGGCGGTGATTCGTGGACGGGGCGCCCGCCCGCCGGGCATGCTGGGATGGGTGACGTACCGATAGAGGAGACCGCCATGAGCGCACTCACCGTCGACCACACTCCGGACCCTGGCCGCGAGTGGGACGACACCGTCCGCATCTGGGAACAGACGGACGCGCCGGAGGGCTGCAAGGTGGAGATCATCGAGGGGATCGTCACCGTGTCACCGCCGCCGGACGGCATGCACAATGCCATCGCAGACGAACTGGCCGAAAGCCTGTACGCGGACAAGCCCAAGGAATGGGGGATCTACCAGACGCTCGGCGTCGCCGTACCGTCGCGGGAAGGGCTGTACATCCCGGACCTCGTCGTCGCGCCGAAACAACTGGTCAGGAGCGATTCGGGGGGCTGCCTGCCGGCCGCCGCGTGTGAACTCCTCGTGGAGATCACCTCCCGGTCGAACGCGGCCCACGACCGGATCAGCAAGGCCGCGGGGTATGCCCGGGCGGGGGCCCCGCTCTACCTGCTCATCGACAGATGGGCTCCCGCCGGGCCGACCCTCACGCTCTTCGGCGAACCGAAGAACGGGGTTTACCGCACCCTGAGCACGGTCAAGTTCGGGGAACCGCTCGACCTTCCGGAGCCGTTCGGCCTCACCCTCGACACCTCCAGCTTCCTGCCGGACTGACCGCCCCACGACGAAGGGCCCGCCCCACCAGGACAGGTGGTGGGGCGGGCCCTCCGGGTTCGGGGGCGGTTACGCGGCCTTCCGGAGCCGCAGCAGCCGCTGCTCGGTGAGCGCCTTGCGGGTGGCGTAGAGGGTGATCGAGGCGGCGGCGACCATCGCCAGCAGGCCGAGGACGACGGTGCCGTCCCAGCCCGCCGCGTGGAAGGCCACCGCGCCGAGCGCGCCGCCGATGCTGCTGCCCGCGTAGTACGTGCACTGGTACAGCGCGGACGCCTGGGCGCGGGCCGACTTGGCGGCGCGGCTGACCGAGGACGAGGCGACCGCGTGCCCGGCGAAGAACCCGGCGGTGATCAGGATCAGCCCGGCCAGCACCCCGGTGACCGCGTCGGAGAGGGTCAGCAGCAGCCCGGTCGTCGTCGTACCGACCGCGAGGTAGAGCGCGCCACGGCGCCCCGTCCGGCCGACCAGCTTGCCCGCCGCCGCGGACGACACCGTGCCGACGAGGTACACCAGGAAGATCGAACCGACGATGCCCTGCGGGAGGTTGAAGGGTTCGGAGACCAGGCGGTAGCCGATCACCGTGTAGACCGCGCCGAAGACCGTCATGAACAGCGCGCCGATGCCGTACAGCCGCCGCAGCAGAGGGTCGGCGAGGTGGCTGCCGAGGGTACGGGCGAGGGCGCGCGGGCCGACCGCGCGGGGTGCGAAGTGCCGGGCGCGGGGCACCAGCACCCGGAAGACCACCGCGCACACCACGGCCATCAGTCCGACCGCGGCGAGCGCCGCCCGCCAGCCCCACGCCTGCGCGACCCAGCCGGTCACGATCCGGCCGGACATGCCGCCGATGCTGTTGCCCGCCACGAACAGGCCGATCGCGCCGACCAGCGCCCGGGGGCGGACCTCCTCCGCGAGGAACGCCATCGCCGACGCGGGCAGCCCCGCCAGCGCCACGCCCTGCGCGACGCGGAGCGCGATCAGCCAGCCCAGCGACGGCGCGAACGGCACGAGCAGGGCGAGCAGCGCGGCGACGATGAGCGAGGCGGTCATCATCGTGCGGCGGCCGAAGCGCTCGGAGACCGCGCTGAGCGGGATCACCGCGACCGCAAGACCGAAGGTGGCGCCGGAGACCGTCCAGCTCGCCTGGTCCGGCGAGACGTGCAGGGACGCGGAGATCGCGGGCAGCAGCGCCTGCGTCGAGTAGAGCAGCGCGAAGGTCGCGAGACCCGCGGCGAAGAGGGCGAAGCTCATCCGGCGGTAGCCGGGGCCGCCCGGGTGCAGCTTGGCCGCGTCGGGGTCGACGGCGGCGGCCACGGGGGAGGAGTCGGGGGACGACAGGGGAGAGGCGACCGCACGGGTGGTGACGGACGCCCCGGTATCAGCGGGAGGCATGGTCCGAACATAGGCCGACCGTGTTTTATGCGTCCAATGCATAGAAACGTCATAATCGATGTGGTGACGTATGACAGCAGCTCACAGCGCGCTGTGTCACCGCTTCGCAACAGAAAAGACATGCAGGACGGGCAAGAGGAAGGACGCCGGACGATGGCGACGGAACGGACACGGGCGCCCGACGGTGTCGATGTCGGCGACGGGTCGTGGGCGCTCGCCCTCGCGCCCCGTCTCGCGCAGTTCACCGCGGTCGCCCGGTACGAGCACGTCACCCGCGCCGCGCAGGAACTCGGTATGCCGCAGCCGACGCTGAGCCGGGCGCTGGTGCGGCTGGAGGACGATCTCGGCGTCGCCCTCTTCGCTCGGCACGGCCGGACCCTCTCGCTCACCCCGGCGGGCCGCGCCTTCCGTGACCAGGCGGAGAAGGCACTCGCCGACCTGGACCGCGCCACCGAAGCCGTCCGCGCCGACGCCGACCCCGCCGCCGGGAAGGTCGCCTTCGGCTTCCTCCACACCCTCGGCTCCGAGACCGTCCCCGGACTGCTGCGCACCTTCCGCGCCGACCACCCCCGGGTCCGCTTCCAACTCGTCCAGAACCACGGCGAGGCGATGATCGAGCGGCTGCGCGCCGGCGACCTCGACCTCTGTCTGACCTCGCCGGTGCCCGACTACCCGGACCTCGTCGCCCGCCGCCTCGACGAGCAGAAGCTGCGGCTCGTCGTCCCGGACGACCACCCCCTCGCCGTCCGCAAGCGCATCCGGCTGGCCGAGGCGGCGAACGAACTCTTCGTCACCCTCGAACCGGGCTACGGGCTGCGCCGGATCACCGACGCGCTCTGCACCGAGGCGGGGTTCGCGCCCCGGATCGCGTTCGAGGGCGAGGAGGCGGAGACGCTGCGCGGACTGGTCGCCGCCGGGCTCGGCGTGGCACTGCTGCCGCCGCCCGCGGTGCCCCGGCCCGGCGTCGCCGAACTGACCGTCACCGCGCCCCGGGCGGTCCGCGAGATCGGCGTCGCCTGGCTCGACGGTCACCAGGACACCCCGCCGGTCGCCGCCTTCAAGAAGTTCCTGCTGAGCCGCCGGGGGCTGCTGCTGCGGTGAAATCCCCTCAACTCCCCTGTAAATAAGGGGTGTTGCTATCGCCGCAGCGACTTCCCGAATCCGGCGGCCAGCGGCATCCGCAGGCCCAGCGGCGGCGGCGCGGCCATCGCGTCCTGCACCGGGCGGGCGAAGTCGTGGGCGAAGAGCGCGCCGAGCAGGAAGTCGACGGCCAGCGCATGGACCTCGGAGCGGTGCTGGAGCAGCGCGTGACCGTCGGAGTGCACCTCGAACCGGCAGGTGTCCCGGTTGATCTTCTTGGCGCGCTCGGCATAGCGGTACGACAGCTCCGGGTCGGTGCGCCCGTCGTTCGTCCCGTGGACCAACAGCACATGGCGGCCGATGAGTTGCTTGACCGGATCGGCCGCCCGCCGGGCCGGGCCGTCACCGGGCGCCTCCGCGCCGTCCGGTCCGGCGTCGTCCGCCGCCTCCGGGGAGCCGCCGTCCGCGCCCGGTTCCGGGAACCACGGCGCGAGCCCCAGCACCGCGCCGACGGCCGGATGGCCCGCCGCGTGCAGCGCCGCCCGCGCGCCCATGCCCGCGCCGACCAGGCAGACCGGTACGTCGCCGTAGCGCCGGACGACCTCGGCCACCGCCCAGGCGGCGTCCCGCGCCGGATCGGCCGCGTCGCCGTTCCAGCCCCGGCGGCGGTAGCGCACCACATGGGCGGTCAGCCCCTCGGCGCGCCCCGCGCGGACCAGCCGGCCGGCGAGCGGCCGGACCGCGAGCGCCGACAGCGGCGACGGGCGTCCCGTACCGTCCGGAGCGCCGTCCGGCAGTAACAGCGCCACCCCGCTCACCGAACGCCCGGACCGGCCCGCGCCGCCTCGCCGCAGCGTGGCGCGTACCCCCTCGTCGCCGGACACTCCCAGCGGTTTTCCCAGCCGGGCGTCACGCACCGGCAGTGCTTGCTGAGCCATGCCCAGAACGATGGCAGATCGCGGGGAGCGGGCCACCCCGTGGACGGGTCACCGTTACGTATCGTTCGGTGAGTTCTACGCGCGTAGGCGCTACAGTGCCGCAATGACGAGCGAGACCAGCACCCTCCCGACCAGTGACCAGATCCGGCGCGCACCGAAGGTGCTGCTCCACGATCACCTCGACGGCGGACTGCGCCCCGGCACCATCGTCGACCTCGCCCGCGACCGCGGCTACGCCGGACTGCCCGAGACCGACCCGGAGAAGCTCGGGATCTGGTTCCGCGAGGCGGCCGACTCCGGTTCGCTGGAGCGCTACCTGGAGACCTTCGCGCACACCTGCGCCGTCATGCAGACCCGCGAGGCGCTGACCCGGGTCGCCGCCGAATGCGCCGAGGACCTCGCCGCCGACGGAGTCGTCTACGCCGAGATCCGCTACGCCCCCGAACAGCATCTGGAGGGCGGGCTGAGCCTCGAAGAGGTCGTCGAGGCGGTCAACGACGGCTTCCGCGAGGGCGAGCGGCGGGCCCGCGCGGCCGGTCACCGCATCCGCGTCGGCGCACTGCTCACCGCGATGCGGCACGCCGCCCGCGCCCTGGAGATCGCCGAACTCGCCAACCGCTACCGCGACCTGGGCGTCGTCGGCTTCGACATCGCGGGCGCCGAGGCGGGCTACCCGCCCACCCGCCACCTCGACGCGTTCGAGTACCTCAAGCGCGAGAACAACCACTTCACCATCCACGCGGGCGAGGCGTTCGGGCTGCCGTCGATCTGGCAGGCGCTCCAGTGGTGCGGCGCCGACCGGCTCGGCCACGGCGTGCGGATCATCGACGACATCCAGGTCGGCGACGACGGCGCCATCACCCTCGGCCGCCTCGCCTCGTACGTCCGCGACAAGCGCATCCCCCTGGAGATGTGCCCCAGCTCCAACCTCCAGACCGGCGCCGCCCCCTCGTACGCGGAGCACCCGATCGGGCTGCTGCGGCGGCTGCAGTTCCGGCTCACCGTCAACACCGACAACCGGCTGATGAGCGGCACGACGATGTCCCGGGAGTTCGAGCACCTGGTGCGGACGTTCCGGTACACCCTCGACGACATGCAGTGGTTCACCGTCAATGCGATGAAATCAGCATTCATTCCTTTCGATGAACGTCTCGCCATGATCAACGACGTCATCAAGCCGGGCTACGCGGAGCTGCGCGCGGAATGGCTCTTCCCGAAGGTGGCCCCAACTTCCGTGTGACAAACGGCTTCTGAGGCGGCGTGAGCCGCGTACGGGGGAGCGGACGGGAACGGCCGGGGCGATGCACACCGGCCGTTTTCCCGTGTCCGGGGATATTTGCGGCGGTACGGGCGGCTCACTACGTTGCGTTACCGGTCGACTCCCCCTCATGAGGACGTAATTGCGATGAAGCAGGGAACCATCAAGACGCTCGGCACCGCCCTCCTCGGCGTGGCCTTCGCCGCCACCGCCGCGGGCTCCGCGTCCGCCGCCCCGGCGATCGACGCCGGACAGCTCGGCGGCGTGCTCAAGAAGCTGCCCGTGAAGCAGACGGCCACCACCGTCTCCGGCGTCTCCAAGACCGCCCACTCGGCCACCGGCGACATCCAGGCCATCCCCAAGGCCAAGGGCAACCACCTCCTGGGCGGCCTGCCCACCCAGGCCCTCGGCAAGGCCCTCCCCCTCGGCGGCTGATCCCGGCACAGCACGCCCGTGCCCCGGTCCGACCCCCCCCGTACGGACCGGGGCACCGCCGTGTCCGGGCCCGTACGGCGCCGGTCACCAGGCGGAGGCGGCGCTCTCCGACTCGGAGGGCAGCAGCAGCCACAGCGCCAGGTAGACGAGGAACTGCGGGCCGGGCAGCAGACAGGAGAGGACGAAGAGCACGCGCATCGTCGTCGGCGTCGTACCGAAGCGACGGGCCAGGCCCGCGCAGACTCCGGCGATCATGCGGTTGTTGCGGGGGCGGACCAGTGCGGCGGCCATGAGGGCTACTCCTTCTCGACGGTGCGGAGCGGATTGCCCCGACACCTCAAAGGTAGGTACGCGACGCGGAGAGGACATCAGCCTTCGGAAGGGGGCCGACCCTGGTGATTTTCGGGGTCGGACCCCTGAGATCCTCAGCCCGGCGGCGGAGTCGCGCCCGGGCCCTGGGGACGACGGCGAGATGCGCCAAAGCCACCCCCAGGATGTTCAGCAGCAGCGCGTCGACGTCCGGCACCCGGCCCGGCACCGACGCCTGCAACGCCTCCAGGACCAGCGCCAGCAGCCCGCCCGCCCCCACCGTACGCAGCAGGGACAGCACCGGGGAAACGTTCAGGCGTCCGGCGGCCAGCGGCAGCAGCACGCCCAGCGGGGCCAGCATCAGCAGCGGGGCGCCGAGGTCGCACACCGCCGCCCACGGGCCGCGGGCCAGCGCGGCGCCGATCGTCGCCAGCGGTTCGACATTCGCCTCCGGGACCCAGGGCACCGCCCGGGGCCACAGCATCAGACGGCCGACGATCAGCAGATGCACCACGAGGAGGATCCGTCCGGTGGCGCGCATACGGAAGGTGGCGAAAACGCCGGGGCCATGCTGCACACAGCCCAGGACGCCGGGAGCGGCGGCCGTGGTTCCGCCCGCATCCGCCCGAGTGCGGGCAAGGCGGGTGGAATCCCGCCCCCGATCCGGCCGCCCCCAGGGCGTGTCCGCGAAGTCCCGCCTGGCTCGCGACGCCCGGCACACACCCTCGCGCGCGAGCCCCGCGAGTGGCTGCGCCGCCACGGCCTGCCCGAGGACGGCACACACCCTCGCGCGCGAGCCCCGCCCTCCGGGCGGACGACGGGACTTCACGGACACGCCCTACGGCACGATCGGTGTCTCCTCGACCGTGTCCCGCCCCGCGTCCGGGTGGGCGCGGACGTCGGCCGTGCAGGCGTAGCGGTGCGGCTCCGCATCGTCCGGGCCGCCGAGGATCGCCCGCCGCGGGTGACCGAGCGGCGCGGAGTCGCCGAAGGTGCAGGCGAGCTGGGCCAGCGCGAAGGACGGCAGGGCGTCCGGCGGGACGCTCAGCCGCAGGGTCCCTGACGGATCGCCCGTCCGTGCCCCGGCGATCGTCAGGTCCTCCGGCACCGCGGAGGCGAAACCGGCCTCCTCCTCGCGCGGCGACGGCGGACGGCGCAGCTCGTCGAGGAGGACCCGGGCCGCCCGCAGCTGCGCGGTGTCCGCAGGCCGGTCCGCGGTGCGCGGCACCGCGCGGGCGACGGGCACCAGCGCCCCACCGCACACCAGATACACCCTGGCCGGTATCCGGTCGGGACCCTGCTCGTCCGCGCCTCGCTCCCGTACCTCGCAGCTGACCCGGGACGGCGCGCCCCCGGCGTCCACCGGGACGGTCGTGCCGCGCACCCCGCAACCGGCCAACGTCAGGGCCGCGACGGCGGTCAGCGCACCGGCCCCCGGCCGCCGCAGCCGCCCGTCCCGGCTCACCGCCCGTCCTCCGTACCGCTGCGGGCACCGGCGTCATCGGCGCCCGGTGCCCGGGGCGCACCGCCGCCCTCGGCGCGGTCGTCCCCGGCCAGCCGGGAGGCGTCCATCGGCAGCCGCAGCGTGAAGACCGCGCCGCCCTCGGGAAGGTTGGCCGCGGTGATCTCGCCGCCGTGGATGTGCGCGTTCTCCAGGGCGATCGACAGGCCCAGACCGCTGCCGTCGGAGCGGGGCCGGGACGCGCTCGCCTTGTAGAAGCGGTCGAAGACGTGCGGCAGGACCTCTTCGGGGATGCCCGGACCGTGGTCGCGCACCCGGATCAGCAGGACGCCGCCGGGCGCAGGCCCGTCGTCCGGCTCCCCGTCGGACATCGCCGCGCTGCTGCCCCCGCGGACCGCGCCGGGCGCGCACCGGTGCTCCGTCCCCGCCGCGTCCTCCGTACGGACCGACACCCGCACCGGCGAGCCGCCGTGCTTGAGGGCGTTGCCGATGAGGTTGGCGAGGATCACGTCGAGGCGGCGCGGGTCGAGGCGGGCGACGATGCCGCGGTCGGCGTCCAGCTCGACGGCGTCCAGCCAAGCCCGCGCGTCGATGCACGCCGTCACCTGGTCCGCGACGTCGACGCCGTCCAGCACCAGCCGGGCGGTGCCCGCGTCGAAGCGGGTCACCTCCATCAGGTTCTCCACCAGGTCGTTCAGCCGCCGGGTCTCGCTGACCACCAGCCGCACCGCGGGCTCGATCATCGGGTCGAGGGAGTCGGCCTCCTCCTCCAGGACCTCCGAGACCGCGGTGATCGCCGTCAGCGGCGTGCGCAGCTCGTGCGACATGTCCGCGACGAACCGCCGCGACGCCGCCTCCCGCGCGCTCAGCTCCTCCACCCGCTGCTCGACCTGCTCCGCCGTGCGGTTGAACGTCCGCGAAAGGTCGGCCAGTTCATCGGTGCCGGTCACCCGCAGCCGGGTTTCCAGCCGCCCCTCGCCCAGCTGCCGCGCCGCGTGCCCGAGCCGCTGCACCGGCCGCAGCACCATCGTCGCGGCCGCCTGCGCCAGCAGCGCCGAGCCGACCAGCGCCAGCGCCGTCGCGATCCCCAGCGACCAGGCCAGCGAGTTGAGGTCCTGCCGCTCCGTCGCCAGCGACTTCATCAGATAGCCGGTCGGCCCGCCGCCGGTCACCTTCGCCCCGGCGATCAGATACGGCACGTCCCCGACTTCCTTGCGCTGCCAGTACAGGTGGTGCGAGAAGCGGTTGGCGTCGTCCACCGGACGCGCGGTACCGACCGCCGTGCGCAGCGACTGAGGGACGCTCTTCGGCGTCAGCAGCTTCCGGTCCGTCGCGGCCACGCACTCCTTGCCCTCGGAGTCCGTGCCGATCAGCAGCACCGCGTAGTTCTGCGGCCCGGCCGCCATCTGCCGCGCCGCGTCCTGGAGTTCCCCGCACCGCGGCTGCACCGGCAGCGCACCGGCCCGCTCGCCCAGCGCCGTACGGAAGTCCTTGAGCACCGCGTTCTGGGTACGGTCGAGCACGGTGTTGCGGTTGAGCCAGTACGCGATCCCGGACGCGGAGACCGCCGCCGTCAGCGCGACCAGCGCGAAGACGAACACCAGCCGCATCCGCAGGCTCGTCCAGCGCAGCAGCCCCGCCGCCCGGCGCCGGAACCGCGGCAGCCGCCGGGCGCGGCCCGCCGCCCCGGGGAAGCCGTCCGTCACTGCGGGGTGTCCAGCCGGTAGCCGACCCCGCGGACCGTACGGATCAGCGTCGGCGACGACGGGACGTCCTCGACCTTGGCCCGCAGCCGCTGCACACAGGCGTCCACCAGCCGCGAATCGCCCAGGTAGTCGTGTTCCCACACCAGCCGCAGCAGCTGCTGGCGGGAGAGCGCCTGACCGGGGCGGCGGCTCAGCTCCAGCAGCAGCCGCAGCTCCGTCGGGGTCAGCTGAAGGTCCTCGCCGTTCTTGGTGACCGTCATCGCCGAGCGGTCGATCACCAGCGAACCGAACGTCGCCGAATCGCTGGACTCCCGCTCCCCGCGGCGCAGCACGGCCCGGATCCGGGCGTCCAGCACCCGGCCCTGGACGGGCTTGACCACATAGTCGTCCGCCCCGGACTCCAGGCCCACCACGACGTCGATGTCGTCGTTGCGCGCGGTCAGGAGAATGATGGGCAGTTGGTCCGTACGCCTGATCCGCCGGCACACCTCGAAACCGTCGATGCCCGGCAGCATCACATCCAGCACGATCAGATCCGGCCGCTGCTCACGCAGCAGCTGGAGGCCGTCCTCGCCCGACGCCGCGGTCACCACACGGTGACCTTGGCGCGACAGCGAGAGTTCGAGAGCCGTGCGGATGGCGTCGTCGTCCTCGATCAGCAACAGGAATGGCACGTCCGCCATTCTGGCCCATGGCCCCCCGCCGCATCGACCGGCCGGCGCCGCGGAACTCCGACCTGTCTCCCGGGCGCCGCCAACCGCTCCACGAAGAGCGCAAAAGACCCCCCAAGGCACATCTCCCACCGCTGTGACGTGCACATCGAGCATGTCGCGGCCCCTGTGACAGGGCTGTGACAGTCGACGGACACCGCGATGAAACTGCGTTGGCAGGGTTCTTGGCACCGGGAGGGACACCGACCGGAACAGACCGACGAACCAGGCTCTACCGACGGGGGGCGCGAGATGAACACCAAGCACGCCACGAGCACCGGCGCGGTGGTCACGCGTCTCCACGACGTCGCACGGGCCGCCGAGAAGTCCGGTGCTGCGGGAGGGCGGGGGTGCTTCCGCGGCACCGGACGTCAGCGGCAGCCGTACCGGATCGCCGTCGACGCCACGGTGAACGGCCCGGCGCCCGCCGGACGGCCGGAGGCCCCGGCGCCCACCGCGTCCGCCGCCGAGTCCGACGCCGCCTTCACCGCGTACGTACAGGAGCGCCGCGCCGCGCTCTACGCCACCGCCTACCACCTGACCGGCGACCGCTACGAGGCCGAGGACCTGCTGCAGAGCGCGCTGTTCTCGACCTACCGGGCCTGGGACCGGATCAGCGACAAGGCGGCGCTCGGCGGCTACCTGCGGCGCACCATGACGAACCTGCACATCAGCGCGTGGCGCCGCCGCAAGCTGAACGAATACCCCACCGAGGAACTGCCGGAGACGGCGGGCGACGTGGACGCGATGCGCGGCACCGAACTGCGCGCGGTGCTCTGGCAGGCGCTGGCCCGCCTCCCCGAGACGCAGCGCACGATGCTGGTCCTGCGCTACTACGAGGGCCGCACCGATCCGGAGATCGCGGACATCCTCAACATCAGTGTCGGCACGGTCAAGTCCAGCATCTGGCGCTCGCTGCGCCGGCTGCGCGAGGACGAGGTCCTCAGCTTCGGCCGTGACGAGGAGGAGTCCTTCGGCGAGCTGGTGGCCTGAAGGATGGGGAGAAGCCCGAGGGGATGAAGGGGCTGCGGACACGTCCCGGACACGGGGGATACGGGGGAACCGGCCCGAGCGGAGCACTCCGCGACGGCCGGACGTACCCGGGATGCGTCCGCGAACAAGGGGAAAACGGGGGAAGACGGGGGAAGACGAAGCGGGTTCGGACAGCCGGGGGGCTGTCCGAACCCGCTTCGTCGTGTGTACGCAAGGGAGGGGCCGGGCCGCTCCGCAGCGACGCCCCCTGGGTGAAGCCCCCTACCGCAGGGCCCCTACCGCAGGGCCCCTACCGCAGGGCCTCTTCCTGCACCTCGACCGTCGGCTCGAACCGGACCGGGAACGCCACGGAGTTGGCGATGAAGCACTTGCGGTGCGCCTCGTCGTGCAGTTCGAGCGCCCGCTCGCGCATGGTCTCCGACACCACCCGCACCCTCGGGTGCAGCACCGCCTCCGTGAACGCGCCGCCCCCGCTGCCGTCCTCCGCCATCGTGGCGCCGGAGATGTCCTCGTACCCGTTGACCGTCACGCCGTTCACGGAGCACAGCGAGAGGTAGGTCAGCATGTGGCACTGGGACAGGGAGGCGAGCAGCAGCTGTTCCGGGTTCCAGGCGTCGGCGGAGCCCAGGAACGCCGGGTCGGCGGTGCCGAAGAGCGGCGGCGGGCCCACCGAACTCACCTCGTGGTCGCGGTCGTAGTCGCGGTAGCCGCTGGTGCCCGTGCCCTGGTCGCCGGTCCAGACGACGCGGGTGCGGTAGGTGTGTTCCCTGGCCTTCGGCATGAACGTCCTCCTGAGACGCCGTTCGCGTTCCGGCGCCGGATCCGGCCGCCGGGCTCAGGGGGAGCCTACGTGTGTCACTTCCGGCCCGCCGCCGTACGGGAGATCCCCGCCCCTTCGGGGGATTCCGTCTCCCCGGGGCGCCCGTCCGGGCCCGCCGACCGCGCCGCCGCTATCCGGGCCAGCGCCTCGGGGCGGGCGCACGGATGGGCGCCGAGCGCCGACTGGCGTGCCACCACGGAGCGTTCGGTCCGCAGCAGCCGCAGCCCGCGGCGTATCAGATACGGCACCGGCTTACGGCTCTCGCGCACGTCCCGCAGCAGCCGTCGGCGGAACGTCGTGGTGGGCCGTCCGCGCAGGCAGAGGGCGTCGGCGAGCAGCCCGGCGGCCCGGCAGCGGTCGATCACCTCGGCGGCGAAGATGCCCTCCGCGACGAAGAGCGCGGCGCCGTCCAGCGTGACGTCCGCGACGCCGGTGCGGGCGCTCGCCCCGATGTCGTACACCGGGACCGCCGCGCGGCCCTCGTGGCAGAGCGCGGTGACGGCGGCGAGCGCGGCGTCCGCGTCCCAGGAGAGCGGCGAATCCCAGTCCGCGCCGCCGCCGTCGGGCAGCTGCGGCAGCGTCGGGTCGGTGCCCTCCTTGTAGAAGTCGTCAAGCCGGAGCACCGGCAGGCCCGTACGGGCGGCGAGGGAGGACTTGCCCGATCCGGAGGGACCGGTCAGCAGCAGAACGCGGGCGGGGCGCCGGGCGGCGGACGGAAAGCTCACGGGAGCCCATTGTCCGGCATGAGGCCCGCCGGGCCACCCCCTGGGGCGGGACCGCGACGTCGTGCCTGGTCCGGGACGTGCCGCGGCGGGCGGGCCCCGGACCGGGACGCCGGACGCCGCGGGTCCCCTCTGGGGCGGGCCGTGACGGTGTGCCGCAGGCAGGCCCCGGGCCGGGCCGCGACGGTGCGCCGCCGCCCCGCCACGAAGTGGATCGACCGGCATCCCATCAACTACGCTGTGCGGTCAAACGATTACCCAAGGTTCCCTCTCCCGTGGAAGGTTTCCCACCGGGCGCCTTCCGCCCCACAGGCAGGTGGCAGCGCATGGCCTCACACGCACGTCCCAACCCCAACCGGCTCCCCCGTACGTTCCTGCGGGCCTCGCTCGCGGTCTCCGCCGCCGGAGCCGCGCTCGTGGCGGGCGGCGGCGCGGCGAGCGCGGCCCCGGTGACATCCACCGACACCGGCGCCACCGCGTCCGCGCTCTCCGGCGCGCTGCTCCACTCCGTGGCCGGGGCCACCGGCCCGGTCAAGAACCTCCAGCTCGACCCGCTGGCCAACACCTCCGTCGACCCGCTCGCCAACGCCGTCGGCACCCAGATCGCCGACTTCAAGCCCATCGGCACCCAGCTGGCGACCGACCCGGTCACCAAGGGCGGCGCGCTCAAGGACCTGCCGCTGATCGGCGCGGTCACCCGCCTCCTGCCGTAGGGCGCCCGGCCCCGGAACGCCGTACGGGCCCCGATCCGTGGAGGATCGGGGCCCGTATCGCCGTGCAGGGGTCTCAGACGCCCATCGGGTGCCACACCGTCTTCGTCTCCAGGAAGGAGAGGAGGCGGCCGGTGCCGGGATCGGCGGACCAGTCCACCGGGGCCGGGCGGCGCACCCGCTTGAGGTTGTCCGCCGCCGCGGCCTCCAGCTCCGCCGCCAGCTCCGCGTCCGCGCCCGCCAGATCGATGGCGTTGACGTCCTGATGGGCGGCGAGCGGCGCGCCCAGCTCCGCCGTACGGCCGGAGAGCAGGTTGACCACACCGCCTGGCAGGTCGGACGTGGCCAGCACCTCGGCCAGCGACAGCGCGGGCAGCGGGGCGCGCTCCGACGCCACCGCGACCACGGTGTTGCCGGTGACGATCGCGGGCGCGATCACCGACACCAGCCCCAGGAACGACGGCTCCTGCGGCGCCAGCACCGCGACCACACCGGTCGGCTCGGGCGACGACAGGTTGAAGTACGGGCCCGCGACCGGGTTGGCGGAACCGGCGATCTGGGCGACCTTGTCGGACCAGCCCGCGTACCAGACCCAGCGGTCCACGGCCGCGTCCACCTGCGCGGCGGCCTGCGTCTCCGGCAGCCCCTCGGCCGCTGCGACCTCCGCCGTGAACTGCGCCCGGCGGCCCTCCAGCATCTCCGCGACGCGGTAGAGGATCTGCCCGCGGTTGTACGCCGTCGCGCCCGACCAGCCGCCGAACGCCTTACGGGCCGCGACGACCGCGTCCCGCGCGTCCTTGCGGGACGCCAGCGGCGCGTTCGCCAGCCAGTTGCCCTCGGAGTCGGTCACCTCGTACACCCGCCCGCTCTCGGAACGGGGGAACTTCCCCCCGACGTACAGCTTGTAGGTCTTGAAGACGGAGAGTCGGTCAGCCATGGTGCTCGCCCTTCGGGGTCGACGGGGTCAGGTACGCCGCCAGACCGTGGCGGCCGCCCTCGCGGCCGTGGCCCGACTCCTTGTAGCCGCCGAACGGCGACGTCGGGTCGAACTTGTTGAAGGTGTTGGACCAGACGACCCCGGCGCGCAGCTTGTTCGCCATCCACAGCATCCGCGAACCCTTCTCCGTCCAGATCCCGGCGGAGAGTCCGTACGGCGTGTTGTTGGCCTTGGCGACGGCCTCCTCCGGCGTACGGAACGTCAGCACCGACAGCACCGGGCCGAAGATCTCCTCACGGGCGATGCGGTGCGCCTGGGTGACGCCGGTGAAGAGCGTCGGCGCGAACCAGTAGCCGGACGTGGGGAGTGCGCACTCCGGGGACCAGCGCTCGGCGCCCTCGGCCTCGCCCGCGTCGGCGAGCGCGGTGATCCGGGCCAGCTGCTCGGCGGAGTTGATCGCGCCGATGTCGGTGTTCTTGTCGAGCGGGTCGCCCACGCGCAGCGTCCGCATCCGGCGCTTGAGCGCGGTCAGCAGCTCGTCCGCGACGGACTCCTGGACCAGCAGCCGCGAACCGGCGCAGCAGACATGGCCCTGGTTGAAGAAGATGCCGTTGACGACGCCCTCGACGGCCTGGTCGAGCGGGGCGTCGTCGAAGACGATGTTCGCCGCCTTGCCGCCCAGCTCCAGCGTCACCTTCTTGTCGGTCCCGGCGACCGTCCGCGCGATGGCCTTGCCGACCTCGGTGGAGCCGGTGAAGGCGACCTTGTTCACGTCCGGGTGCGCGACCAGCGCGGCGCCCGTCGACCCGTCGCCCGTCAGGATGTTGACGACGCCCTTCGGCAGCCCCGCCTGACGGCAGATGTCCGCGAAGAACAGCGCCGACAGCGGCGTCGTCTCGGCGGGCTTCAGCACGACGGTGTTGCCGGTGGCCAGCGCCGGGGCGACCTTCCACGCCAGCATCAGCAGCGGGAAGTTCCAGGGGATGACCTGCCCGGCGACGCCCAGCGGGCGCGGGTTCGGGCCGTAGCCCGCGTGCTCCAGCTTGTCGGCCCATCCGGCGTAGTAGAAGAAATGGGCGGCGACCTGCGGCAGGTCCGCGTCGCGGGACTCGCGGATCGGCTTGCCGTTGTCCAACGTCTCCAGGACGGCCAGCTCCCGCGAGCGCTCCTGGATGATCCGGGCGATCCGGAAGAGGTACTTCGCCCGCTCGGCGCCGGGCAGCGCGGACCACGTCACGAACGCCTTACGGGCGGCGGCGACGGCGCGGTCGACGTCGGCGGCGTTCGCCTGGGCGTACTCGGCCAGTACTTCTTCGGTGGCGGGCGAGACGGTCTTGTTGCGATTCCCATCCGAGCTGTCGACGAACTCGCCGTCGATGAACAGTCCGTAGGTCGGTGCGATCTCAACGACTGCGCGCGACTCCGGGGCTGGCGCGTACTCGAATGCCATGGGTCAGTCCACCGTAACGTAGTCGGGGCCGGAGTAGCGGCCGGTGCTGAGCTTCTGGCGCTGCATCAGCAGGTCGTTGAGCAGGCTGGAGGCGCCGAACCGGAACCAGTCGGGGGTCAGCCAGGGGCCGCCCAGCGTCTCGTTGACCATGACCAGGTACTTCAGCGCGTCCTTGGTCGTCCGGATGCCACCGGCCGGCTTCACACCGATCTGGACGCCGGTGGCCGCGTGGAAGTCGCGGACCGCCTCCAGCATCAGGAGGGTGACCGGCGGCGTGGCGTTGACGGCGACCTTGCCGGTCGACGTCTTGATGAAGTCGGCGCCCGCGAGCATCGCGAGCCAGGAGACCCGGCGGACGTTGTCGTACGTCTGGAGCTCACCGGTTTCGAAGATCACCTTGAGGTGGGCGGCGCCGCCTTCGGGCCGGGCGCACGCCTCCTTGACGGCCTTGATCTCCTCGAAGACCGAACGGTACCGGCCGGCGAGGAACGCGCCCCGGTCGATGACCATGTCGATCTCGTCGGCACCGGCGGCGACCGCGTCCCGGACGTCGGCCAGCTTGACCGGCAGCGCGGCGCGGCCCGCCGGGAAGGCGGTCGCGACGGACGCGACATGGATGCCGGAGCCGGCCAGCGCCTCCTTGGCGGTGGCGACCATGTCCGGGTAGACGCAGATCGCGGCGACCTTGGGGACGGTGCGGTCGGTGGGGTCCGGGTGGATGCCCTTGGCGCACAGCGCCCGCACCTTGCCGGGGGTGTCGGCTCCTTCGAGCGTCGTCAGGTCGATCATCGAGACGGCGAGGTCGATGGCGTACGCCTTCGCCGTCGTCTTGATCGAACGGGTACCGAGGGCGGTGGCACGGGCTTCGAGGCCGACCTTGTCGACGCCGGGGAGGCCGTGCAGGAAGCGGCGCAGCGCGCCGTCGTCGGCGGTCACGTCCGCCATCGACGCCAGCCGCCCCGCGGCTTCCTTGCCGTATGCGGGAACTGTGGTGGGCATGGTCACGAGGGGAGCATATCTACGCGCGTAGCGGCCTGTCATCCCCTGGGGAGGGGCCGGCGTGGGGT
>NZ_VKJP01000659.1 GCF_007280575.1 Streptomyces benahoarensis | reverse complement strand
CTTCCGCACCGCCCCCACGCAGTCCCCCGCCGCCACGCGCCGCCGGATACGCGGCGCCGCCACCGCCGGGCTGCTGGCCGCCTGCGCGCTCACCGCCCTGTCCACGGCCGGTTCCGCGTACGCCGACGACACCGACTCCGCGCGGACCGCCCGCCCCGAGCCCAGCGTCACCGCGCCGAGCGACCACCGGCCCACCGCCGTGCCCACGATGCCCGGCCGCGGCGAGGCGTCGCCCTCGACCGGCCGCGACGCGACGCAGCGGCCGTCCGTGGAGCCCACCCAGCCCCCCGGTCACCGCTCGTCCGCCGAGCCGCGCCCCGTCCCGAGCGTGAGCCGCCCCGGTGACGCGGGACGCGGCGCCGACTCGACCCCCGCGCCCGCCACCGGCAGGGACGCATCCGGCAAGGACGAACTCGCCCACACCGGTGCCTCCGAGACCACCACCCTCCTCATGGGCGCGGGTGCCGCCGCCCTGCTCGTCGCCGGTGGTGGCACCCTGTACGCGGTCCGCCGCAACCGGGCCTGACGCTCCCTCCCCGGCACCAGGAACCGATGGAAACCCTCGTACTCCCGCTCGCCCCGGCAGGGTTCGCCCTGCCGGGGCCGCGGCATTCCCGGTGGCAGTGGCTGCGCCGCGCCGCCCGTACGGCGACCCGCGCCGCCCGGCCCGCGTCCGCCACCCGGTCCGCCGGCCCGGCCGCCCCCGCGGGCGCCCCGGCCTCCGCCACCCCGTCCGCGTACGGGACGGGGATGCCGGAGCGGCCGTCGATCGGCGAGCTGTACCACGCGCACCGGCTGGCGATGGTGCGCCTCGCGGTGCTGCTGGTCGACGACCGGGCCAGCGCCGAGGACGTCGTCCAGGACGCGTTCACCGCGCTCTGCCGCCGCCACGGCGAACGCCTCGACGAGGTCGACAACGCCCTCGCCTATCTGCGCACCGCCGTCGTCAACGCCGCCCGCTCGGTCCTGCGGCGGCGCCGCAGCGCCCGCAACTACACCCCGCCGCACGAGGCCGACGCCCCGTCCGCCGAGGAACGGATCGTCCTCGACGAGGAGCACCGCGAGGTCCTGGCCGCACTCGGCAAGCTCACCGCCCGCCGCCGCGAGGTCCTCGTCCTGCGGTACTGGGGCAACCTGTCCGAGGCGGAGATCGCCCGCACCCTCGGCATCAGCCGGGGCGCGGTGAAGTCCCTCGCCAGCCGCGCCCTGGACGCGCTGGAGAAAATCCTGAAGGAGCGGTCATGAGCACCGGCGACCACCACCGGACCGCCCGCCCCTCTTCCGACGGCCCCGAGCGGCCCGTCGAGGACCGGCTGCGCGCCGCCCTCGCCGCCCGCGCCGCCACCGTCGAACCCCGCGATCTGCGCCCCGCGGCCCCTGTCTCCGATGCAC
>NZ_VKJP01000658.1 GCF_007280575.1 Streptomyces benahoarensis | reverse complement strand
ATGAGCGTCTCGTGGGCTCGGAGATGAGTATAAGAGACAGGCCTGCCCGACGGTGACCTCGCCGTCGGCGGCGTCCCGCTCACCGAGACGGCCCGCCGCTTCGACACCCCCGTCTACGTCCTCGACGAAGCGGAGGTACGGGCCCGCTGCCGCACCTACCGCGACGCGTTCCCCGACGCCGACGTCCACTACGCCGCCAAGGCGTTCCTCTGCCGCGCCATGGTCCGCTGGGCCGACGAGGAAGGGCTCGGCCTGGACGTCTGCTCGGCCGGTGAGCTGGAACTCGCCGTCGCCGCGGGCTTCGACCCGCGCCGCATCGTGCTGCACGGCAACGCCAAATCGCCGCGCGACCTCGACAGCGCGCTGCGGCTGGGCGTCGGCCGGATCGTCATCGACAGCCCGTCCGAGATCGCCCGCCTCGCCGCCCTCGTCGGGCCCAAAGGCCGTCAGAAGGTGATGGTGCGGGTCGTGCCCGGTATCTCCGCGGGCGGCCACGAGAAGATCCGGACCGGTACCGACGGCCAGAAGTTCGGCCTCTCCCTCACCGACGGCTCCGCCCAGCACGCCCTCGCCCGCATCCTCGGCCAGCCGCAGCTCGAACTGACCGGCCTGCACTGCCACATCGGCTCCCAGATCACCGCCGTCCGGCCGTACCTCGCGGCGCTGCGCCGCGTCGTCGGCCTGATGGCCCGGGTCCGCGACACGCACGGCGTGACCCTGCCGGAGCTGGACATGGGCGGCGGCCACGGCATCGCCTACCGCCCCGGCGACCCGGCCCTCGACCTCACCACGCTGGCCCGGCGACTGCGCGCCGAACTCGTCGAGAGCTGCGCGGTCGCCGGGCTGACCGTGCCCCGCCTGCTCATCGAACCGGGCCGCGCCGTCGCCGGACCCGCGGGCGTCGCGCTCTACCGGGTCCTCGCCGTCAAGGACACCGGCGGCCGGGCCTTCGTCGCCGTCGACGGCGGCATGAGCGACAACCCGCGCCCGGCCCTGTACGGCGTCCGCTACGCCCCGCGCCTCGTCGGCCGCCGCCCGGACGCCGCCGTGCGCCCCACCACCGTCGTCGGACGGCACTGCGAGGCGGGCGACGTCCTCGCCGCGGACGTCCCGCTGCCCGGCGACATCCGCCCGGGCGACCTGCTGGCCGTGCCCGTCGCCGGTGCGTACCAGCTGTCGATGGCCTCGGGGTACAACCTGGTGGGACGGCCGCCGGTGGTCGCGGTCCGTGACGGCGAGGCCCGGCTTCTGGTGCGGCGCGAGTCCCTGGATGACGTGCAGCGGAGGGATGTGGGGGTTTAGCGGG
Source organism: Streptomyces benahoarensis (assembly GCF_007280575.1). GTDB lineage: Bacteria > Actinomycetota > Actinomycetes > Streptomycetales > Streptomycetaceae > Streptomyces > Streptomyces benahoarensis. Next base: position 52 of record NZ_VKJP01000658.1, on the reverse strand, counting down.
GGCGCCGCGTGGTTCCCGTACGGGAGAGGGGTGAGGGGCCCGTACGGGGTGG
>NZ_VKJP01000657.1 GCF_007280575.1 Streptomyces benahoarensis | reverse complement strand
TAGCCTGCCCATCAAGGGGCTCCGAACGACTCCGTCGGCCAACCTTCCCGTCACCCTCCATAACTGATTAAGAGCTGCGATCTGATCGCTCGTACGGACTTGCTTCAAGGGTGACCTGGCACTCCTGTTCACGTTCGACCTGGAGAAGCGAGATGACACAACAGCCGCCACAGGTATGGGCTGGGATCGATGTAGGAAAAGGGCATCACTGGATCACCGTGGTCGACGCCGACGGCGACCCGCTATGGAACCGCAAGGTGATCAATTCCGAATCCGACATCCTGGCCGCACTCGGTGAGGTCCTGGATGCGGCGGACCAAGTGACCTGGGCTCTCGACCTCGTTGACGGGCCAGCAGCCTTGCTGCTGGGGACCTTGGCCAACCATGGCCAGAATCCTCGGTACGTCACCGGTTCGAAGTTCGCTGCGTTCAAGGTGAGCTTCAGCGGCCAGGGCAAGTCTGACTTGAAGGACTCCTACATCATTGCGGAGTTCGCCCGCTGTCTCCGGCGGCAGACAGTCCCTGTGCCAGCGCCTTCCAGGGTCACCCAGGAACTCACGTTGATCCTGGCCCACCGCAACGGCCTCTCGGCCGAACGCACCAGGACCATCAACCGCTTGAGGGCTTTGCTCACCAGCATCTTCCCGGAGCTGGAGTGGTCGTTCGAGTTCGCCCGATCCGACGGTCCGTTGGTCCTGCTTTCTGGATACCAGACATCCGCAGCCATCCGGCGGATGGGTGAGAGCAGGCTCACGGCCTGGCTCGTCAAGCGCGGTGTGAGGAAGGCGGCAACCATCGCAGAGAAGGCCGTGGCCGCCGCCAAGAACCAGGACTCGGCGGCCTGCGGAGAAGTCTTGGCGGCCGAGCTGGTAGCCGAACTCGCACAGAAGATCACGCAGATGAACGCCCGCCTGAAGGAACTGGAAAGCAAGATCAAGGAGCTACTCTCTCAGCACCCCCAGGCGCCCATTGTCCTTTCTATGCCCGGCTTCGGCGAACTCCTTGCGGCTGAACTTCTCGCAGCGATCGGCGATATTTCCAGGTTCCCGAGTGCTGGACGGCTTGCTGTCGCATCAGGAATGGCTCCTGTTTCCAGGGACTCCGGATCGAACACGGGCAACCGCCGGCGCCCTACCCAGTACAGCCGCCCTCTTCAACGGGCATTCTTCATGTCGAGCCAGTCCGCGTGCCTGACCGCGGGAACGTGGGAGAAGGAGATGTACCTACGCAAGTACCAGAGCTACACGCACGACAAGGGCCGCCACAAGAAGGCTGTCATCGCTGTCGCCCGCCAGCGGGTCTCCGTCCTGTGGGCCATGCTCCGGGACGGCCGACTCTATGAGAGGGAGTACAACCCCCGCGAGAAGGCGGCCGACGAGGTTCAGACGGCTTGACTAA
>NZ_VKJP01000656.1 GCF_007280575.1 Streptomyces benahoarensis | reverse complement strand
GTATAAGAGACAGGGCGGAGGGTGAGCGGAGGTGAGGCACGGGGCCGGGCGTGGCGCGGGGCGGCCGGTTGACGGCCGGGCCGATGCGTCACGCGGCCGGGCGGTGACCGGCGCCCCGCCCGGCGCCCGTCCAGGCCCCGCCGGCCTCGGGCCGCCCCCAGGGCGTACGCGGCGGCCAGGGGGCGCACGCCAGGCGAACGCGCCCCGGTGCGTACGCTTCCGGATGTCCCCTCCGAGCGCACGGACCGCGCGCGCTCCCGGCCCGCTTCCCGGGCCGGTCCCCCGGGGCGAACCGACCGAAAGCTGATGCCGTCGTGCGCCGCCCGTCCCGTCGCTCCGCGTTGCTCCTCGCCCTGGCGTGCTCGATGACCGTTCTCTGCGGCTGCTCCCCCACCGCCGACGGCCCGTCCGGCGCACGGCCCACGGCCACGTCCGCCGCTCCCGGCACGGTGCGGCTGCCGCCCGCCGACGCCGTCTTCGACTACCAGTTGGGCGGCGCGTACCCGCCGCGGGACGACGTACGGGTGGTCTCCCGCGACCGCACCGCGCAACCGGCGGAGGGCCGCTACAGCGTCTGCTACGTCAACGCGTTCCAGACGCAGCCCGGTGCGGCGGTCGGCTGGTGGCGGCACCACCACCCCGAACTGCTGCTGCACGAGGACGGTGACGACGGCCCGTTGGTGATCGACGAGGACTGGGACGAACCGCTGCTGGACGTGTCCACGTCCGCCCGGCGCGCGGCCGCCGCCGAGGTCGTGGGGCGCTGGATCGACGGCTGCGCCACTGCGGGCTTCGACGCCGTGGAGGCCGACAACCTCGACTCGTACGAACGCTCCGGCGGGCGGCTCGACGCGGACGACGCGGCGGCGTTCGCCCGGCTGCTGGCGCGGCGGGCCCACGCCCGGGGCCTGGCCTTCGCGCAGAAGAACACCGCCGGTCTGCTCGGCGAGCGGGACCGGATCGGCTTCGACTTCGCGGTGACCGAGGAGTGCGCCCGCTACCGGGAGTGCGACCGCTATCTGACCGCCTACGACGGCCGGGTCCTCGACATCGAGTACCGCACCCAGGACTTCACCACCGGCTGCCGCCACTGGGGCGACCGCCTCTCCCTCACCCTGCGCGATCGCGACGTACGGCCCGAAGGGGAGCACGGTTATGTGTACCGGCACTGCTGACGGCGCGGCGCCCGCGGGCTGACCCCCTACTCCACGGGGTTCGGGCGCAAGGGGGCCGGTGGATGAGGTTGACTTCATCACAACAGTGGGCAGGCGAGAGGGGCGGGGCGCGATGCCGGAAGTGTCCGGTGGCTGTCCCTTATACACATCTCCGAGCCCACGAGACGCTCATGAATCAAAAAAGACTACATGT
>NZ_VKJP01000655.1 GCF_007280575.1 Streptomyces benahoarensis | reverse complement strand
ACGCCGCAGGCGGCAACGTCACATGCGTCACCCCATGCCGCGCCAACACCTCCACCAACGACGCACCCGGCAACAACTCATCCGACGACGCCAACACCAACCGCGCCCCCGACAACAACGCCATGCAGAGTTCGGAGATCACCGCGTCGAAGCTCAGGGAGGCGAACTGCAGCACCCGGCTGTCGGAGCGCACATCGAAGCGCTCGATCTGGCCGGTGGCGAGGCTCGCGATGCCCGCGTGGGTGACGATCACGCCCTTGGGTCGTCCCGTGGAGCCGGAGGTGTAGATCACGTACGCCGGAGAGCCCCACTGCAACGGAGCGCTCCGCTCCCCGTCCGTGAGATCACCGCCGTCCGCAGCAGCAATACCGGACGCGACACCCGAATCATCCAGCAGAACCAGACCCGCCACACCAGGCAACGCATCAGCCGTCACCGAGTCGGACACCACACACACAGGACGAGCGTCCTCCAGCATGTACGCAATCCGCTCAGCCGGATACTCCGGATCCACCGGCAGATACGCACCGCCCGCCTTGACCACCGCCAACACCGTGACCAGCCACTCGACCGAGCGGGGCAGCGCCACCGCCACCAGGCGTTCGGGCCCGACGCCCGAACCCACCAGGTACCGCGCCAGCCGGTTTGCTCGCGCGTTCACCTCCGCGTACGACACCGTCGTGGAGCCGTACTCCACTGCCACCGCATCGGGCGTACGGCTCACCTGGGCCTCGAACAACTGCGGCAAGGTCCCCACCGCAGTGTCGCGCCGCGTGTCGTTCCACTCTTCCAGCAACCGGCTGCGTTCCCCTTCGGACAGCACCTCCAGCAGCCCGACCGGGCACTCGGGGTCGGCCGCCGCCGACTCCAGCAACCGCGCCAGATGCCTGACCAGTGCCTCGACCGTGTCGCGGTCGAAGAGGTCGGTGGCATACACGACGCCGCCGGTGATGCCGTCCGGGGCGCCCGTCTCATCGTGGTGTTCGCGCAGGCTGAAAGCCAGGTCGAACTTGGCGGCCGAGGTCTCCGCCGCCACCGGCTCGGCTCGCAGGCCCGGCATTTCGGCGGTGCCCGCCTGGTGGCCCTGCACGGTCAGCATCACCTGGAACAGGGGGTGGTGCGAGAGCGTCCTGGCCGGGTTGAGCACCTCGACGAGGCGCTCGAAGGGTACATCCTGGTGGGCGAACGCCCCGAGGTCCGTCTCCCGCACCCGCTCCAGCAGCTCGCGGAAACCCGGGTCACCCGACGTGTCCGTACGCAGCACCAACGTGTTCACGAAATACCCGACGAGGTCCTCCAGCGCCTCGTCGCTGCGCCCCGCCACCGCCGTACCGATCGGGATGTCGGTGCCGGCCCCCATACGGGAAAGCAACGCCGCAACCCCCGCCTGCAACACCATGAAAACGGT
>NZ_VKJP01000654.1 GCF_007280575.1 Streptomyces benahoarensis | reverse complement strand
CACCCGTCCCGCCCGTGCTCACCGTCGTCGGGATCGGCGCTGACGGCTGGGACGGGCTGACGCCCGCCTCCCGGGACGCGCTGCGCTCCGCGGGCGTGCTGCTCGGCGGCGCCCGCCAGCTCGACCTGCTGCCCCCGGAGTGCGCCGGTGAACGGCTCACCTGGCCGTCGCCGCTGCGCCCCGCCGTCCCGGGCCTGATCGCCGCCCATGCCGGACGCGGCCTGACCGTGCTGGCCAGCGGCGACCCGATGTTCCACGGCATCGGCCGGACGCTCACCGAGGTGCTGGCCGCCTTCCCGGACGACCCGGCGGCGCCCCGCCCCCGGCTGCGGGTCCTGCCGCACCCCTCGTCCGTCGCGTACGCCTGCGCCCGGCTCGGCTGGCCGGTGGCCGACACCGAGGTCGTCTCGCTGGTCGGGCGGCCGGTCGCGGGCCTGGCGCGGGCGCTGCACGACGGGCGCCGGGTGCTGGTCCTGTCGTCCGGCGCGGACACGCCCGCGCGGATCGCCGAGGCGCTGCGGGAGCGCGGCTTCGGCCCGTCCCGGATGCGCGTCCTGGAGCAGTTGGGCGGCCCCGCCGAGGCGCAGGCCGACGGCACCGCCGCCACCTGGGCGCGCCCGCCCGGCGACCCGCTGAACGTCGTCGCCGTGGAGTGCGTCCGCGAACCGGGCGCGCTACGGCTGCCGGTCGTCCCCGGGCTGCCCGACGACGCGTACGACCACGACGGCCAGCTCACCAAGCGCCACGTACGGGCCGCGACCCTCGCCGCGCTCGCCCCGGAACCCGGCGAACTCCTCTGGGACGTCGGCGGTGGCTCCGGTTCCCTCGCGATCGAGTGGCTGCGTGCCCACCCCGCCTGCCGCGCCGTCACCGTCGAACGGAACGCCGTCCGCGCCGCCCGCATCGCGCGGAACGCGGACACCCTCGGCGTACCGGCGCTGCGGGTGGTGCGGGGCGCCGCCCCCGACGCGCTGGCCGGACTCCCGGTCCCCGACGCGGTCTTCATCGGCGGCGGCCTCACCACCCCCGGCCTGCTCGACGCCTGCTGGGCGGCGCTGCCCCCGGGCGGCCGCCTCGTCGCCAACACGGTGACCCTGGAGTCCGAGGCCCTGTTGACGGAGTGGTACCGGCGCCACGGCGGTGACCTGGTACGTCTCGCCGTCGCCCATGCGACGCCTGTCGGCGGCTTCACGGGGTGGCGGCAGGCCATGCCGGTGACCCAGTGGGTCGGGGTGAAACCGGTGCCCACCGGGGGCGGTGTCTCCGCGCCCGAGTCCGCTGGGGAGGCCGCCGGGCCTGCCGTCCCTGGGGAGACCGCGTTCGTGCCTGCGTCTCCCGGGGAGGCCGCCCCCGGGGCTGTCGCCTCCAAGGATGCCTCCGGGTTCGCCCTCCCCAGGGAGGCCGCCCC
>NZ_VKJP01000653.1 GCF_007280575.1 Streptomyces benahoarensis | reverse complement strand
CCCTCGCCCCCGCCCCCGTCCCCGGGCGGTACGGGCGGCCCGGGCTTCCCGCGCGTACGCCCGTGTCCGTACCGCTGTTGCCGCCCGAACTCGCCGACGGGCAGCCCAAACCGCGGCGGGGTGACCCGTTGGGGCGGCGGGCCGGGCGGGCGTTGCGGAGGGTGTTCGCCTCGTCGCCGGCCATCGAGACGGCGACGGTCACGAAGGCGGCGTACGCCATCCAGCAGCCGGTCGTCACCGGGCGGCAGATCGCGGTCTCCAGCATCCGTGGCGGCGCGGGCAAGTCCACCGTCGCGGCGCTGCTCGCGTTGACCTACGCCCACTACCGGCCCGACCCGGTCCTCGCCGTCGAGGCCGATCCGGCGCTCGGCACGCTGCCGCACCGGCTGGGCGCGCGCGAGGTGCGCTGGTCGGGCAGCGATCTGGCGGAGATCGTCGACCCGTCGATGCTGATCACCGACCTGACCGGTTATCTGCTGCCGTTCGCGGGCGGCGGCTGGCTGCTGCCGGGCAGCCAGGGCGCGATCGGCACCCGGCTGGACCTCGACGCGTACCGCGTCGTCATGACCTCGCTGCGGCGCCACTTCGCCGCCACCGTCGTCGACTGCGAGACCCTGCCCGCCGAGGTGGCCCGCACCGCGCTGGTCACCACGCAGGCACGTGTACTGGTCACCCCGGCCACCCCCGAGGGCGTCGCGGCCACCCGCTCCGTACTGGACTGGGTGGGCGGTCTGCACCCGGGCCTGCTGCCGACCACGGTCGTGGTCCTCACCCATCTGGCACCCGACACCGGCGTCGACGCCCGTACGGCCGCCACCCACCTCGGCGCGGGCGGCGCGGCGGTGCTGCCGCTGCCCTACGACCGCCACCTGGCCGCGGGCGGCGCGATCCGTACGGAACTGCTGGGCGCGCGCACCCTCGCGGCCACCGCCCGGATCGCCGCCGAGGTGATGAACCGCGCGGTCTCCCGCGAACCCGGCCGCCGCCCGTCCGACCGGACCGCCCGCGGCGGCGAACCGTACGTCGCCCATGGCGTCGTCCGCCCCGCCGGATCCACGACCGCTCACCCGCAGCCGCCGCAGCAACCCCAGGGCCAGCTCCTGCACCAGAACCACCACCCGCACCCACTCCACCAGCAGCCCCTACTCCCGCAGCAGATCCAGACAACACATCAGGGCCAGGCGCCGCAGCAGTACCGGGCGACACAGTCGGGACAAATGACGCAGCCGCCCCACGTCTCACAGTCAGGGCAGATGACGCAGCCGCCCCACGCCCCACAGTCGGGGCACATGACGCAGCCGCCCCACGTCTCGCAGCGACCCCTGTCCCCGCAATCACCTGCCTCGTCCCTCGCATCACCTCAGCCCTCCGTGCCCCCGCAGGCCACCCCGTACATACAGCCCCACCC
>NZ_VKJP01000652.1 GCF_007280575.1 Streptomyces benahoarensis | reverse complement strand
TGTGTATAAGAGAAACCCGAACTCGTCGTCCTCAACGACGGCGACCTCAGCTACACCAAGGTCCGACTCGATCCGGACTCCTGGGACACCGCCGCCCGCGCCCTGTCCGGCATCCCCGCCGCCGACGGCGGCGCGCTCACCCGGGCCGTGCTGTGGAACGCCGCCCGCGACATGGTCCGCGACGGCGACCTGGCGCCCGCCGCCTACCTCGACGCGGCCCGCCGACATCTGCCCGTCGAACCGGACCCGGCGCTCGTCGCCGGTGTGCTGCGGTTCGCCCGCATGCCCGTCGCCGACCACTTCCTCCCCGCCACGGAGCGCCACGCCGCCCTGGGCACGCTCACCGCCCTGAGCCGTGACATCCTGCGCCACACCGAAGGCGCCACCGACTCCGCCGCCGCGAGCCTGCGCCTGACCGCCGTCCGCGCCTTCGTCGACAACGCCACCTCTCCCGAGGGCATCCAGGACTGGCTCGACGACGGCAGCGTCCCCGGTGGCCCCGCCCTCGACCCCGAACTGCGCTGGCGCATCCTCGCCCGCCTCGCCACCCTCGGCGCCCTCACCCCCGACCGCATCGACGCCGAACAGTCCCGCGACCCCAGCGCCACCGGCAGCGAGGGCGCCGCCCGCTGCCGCGCCGCCCTGCCCGACCCGGCCGCCAAGGAGGCCGCCTGGCAGTCCCTGTTCACCACCGATGCCGACGCGGCCCCCTCCAACTACCTCTTCACCGCCCTCGCCACCGGCTTCTGGGCCCCCGAACAGCACGACCTCCTCCGCCCCTACGTCGCCCGCTTCTTCACCGACGCGGTCACCCTCGCCACCCACCGCGGCCCCGCCCTCGCCGAGGCCGCCGGCCGGTACGCCTTCCCGGCCTCCTTCGTCGACGAGGAAACGCTCCGCCTCGGGCACGCCTGCCTCGCCACGGACGCCCCGACGCCTGCCCTGCGGCGCCGGCTCACCGACCAACTCGACGATCTCGCCCGCGCGTTGCGCATCCGGTCCGGTCAGACGTCTGCCGCCTCTTCCGGCCGGACAGCTGACGCCTGATCCGGCCCCTCGGGGCGGGCCGTCGGATGGCGCGGCGGCCCGCCCCTGCCTGCCCCGGTCCAGGGCGCTTCCTCGACGGGACGGCTCCCTCGGGCCGGGAAACCGGACACCTGCGGTACCGACCGGGGCTGAACGTCGGGTGCGGGGCACCCCTCCGGGCCCGGGCCGTCGGCCGGTCCGGACGTGTGGGCACGAGGCACCCCGCTGGCCCGAGGCGCGGGCCGGGCCGCATGCCACGTGCGGGGCACCCCCGAAACGCCGACCGGGCCGCCCCTCATGGTGCGCCCCTCCGGCCCTGACGCATCGCCCGATCCGGGCCCCGCCGGATGCGACGCGGCTCTCCGTCGCCCCCTCCCCAGCCACCC
>NZ_VKJP01000651.1 GCF_007280575.1 Streptomyces benahoarensis | reverse complement strand
GCCGATCACGGCGGGCGGGAGGCGCGGGGCGGCGGGGACGGAACACCCGGCCGCAGACATGGAAGCGCCCGGTCGCTGGCGACGGGGGATGCACCAGCGACCGGGCTCCTAGAACCGTAACAAGAGATCGGCGGTTCGCAAATTCGATCGCGGGATTCCGGACGCCTCTTTACCCGGAAGGAGAGGGGGTTGTGACAGGAGTCACGTCAGAGGCGTCCGGGGTGGTCACTGTCAGCTCAGCGTGACCTGACGGTTGGTGAGGCCGCCGCGCGCCCGGCGCTCCTCCGAGGTCAGCGGCGTCTCGTCGGCGAGCGCCTTCGTCAGCCGCTCACCGAACGCGACCGCCGGCGCCGTGACGTCCTCGGCGCTCATCGACGACGGCAGGTCCCACACCGGGACGACGAGCCCGTGGGCGCGGAACGAGCCGACCAGCCGGGTGTCCTCGCCGAGCGACGACTCCCCGGCGGCGTGCAGCCGGGCGAGCGCGTCCAGCAGCCGCTCCTCGGGGTGCGCGGTGACCCAGCGCAGGTGGTTCTTGCCGGGCGCCTCGCACCAGTAGGCACCCTCCAGACCGGCGATCCGGGCGGTGGGCAGGGCGGCGGCGTTCGCCCGCTCCAGGGACGCGGCGACCTCGCCGGTCGCCTGCTCCGCGTTCTCCACCCAGAACTCGAAGCCGGTGTGCACCTCCGGCTCGAAGGGCGCCTCGGTGTCCAGCAGGTCCTGGAGGCGCGGGCCGTCCGCGGCGGGCCGACCGGCGGTCACCGGGGTGCCCGGCTCGGCGGCCAGCGCGCGCCGCAGGGTGTCCGCGAGGTCGCGGCTGAGGTCGCCCGAGGAGGTGTCGTTCTGCAGCCCGATCAGGACCGAACCGTCGTCCCGGCGCAGCGCGGGCCACGCCATCGGCAGCACCGTCGCCAGCGTCACCGACGGCACGCCCTCGGGCAGCCCGTCCTTGAGCGTCAGCGGGGCGGTCGCGGCGGGCACCAGCTCGCGCAGCGCGACCCAGTCGCACTCGCCGGGCAGCCCCTCGAAGGGCCGCCGCACCAGCTCGGTGACGGCCTGCGCCGCGCTCCGGCCGTGACATGCCTTGTAGCGGCGGCCGGAACCGCACGGGCAGGGCTCCCGGGCACCGACGACCGGCACCGGCCCGTCCTGGGTGGAACGTGCGGCGGCCTGGGGCTGGGGGCGGCGCTTCTTGGCCATGGCGGCGGTGTCTCCTGGTCGATCCGGTGCGTGTGGACGGGTGTCGGCGCGAGCCTAGAGGAGTACGCGCGCGGGCGCGTCGGCCGAGCCCGCGCCACGGCGCGCGCCGCGAGGGACGGTACGGGGTGTGGCCGGATTCGGGCGGTACGGGGCGGCTGTGGCGTGGGGTGCGCAAGGTCGCGGATCGGCCCGGGGCGGGCGCGGGCGTTGAGGG
>NZ_VKJP01000650.1 GCF_007280575.1 Streptomyces benahoarensis | reverse complement strand
CCACAGGACCACGACACCCCGCCGTCGAACGGCCCGGGGCACCCCGGCCCAGCGACCCCGCTCCCACCGATCTCTCTCTGCCTGCGAACCTCTTCCTCCCGACCGGCCCCGCTCCGGACGCCCCCACACCGGACGATCCCGGCCCGGCAGCCGTCCCCGCACCCGACGCCGCACCATCCGACGGAAACCACACCACCCACCCGGGACCCGAAACCGAGCAGCAGGTCACCCTGCGCGACGCCGCCGACCTCGCCGACGCCCTGCCGTACTTGATGGGCTTCTACCCCGACGACAGCGTCGTCCTGGTGGGACTCCACGGCCCCCGCGGACGCTTCGGCGCCCGGGTCAGGCTCGGCATCCCCACCGACCCGGAACAGTGGCCCGATGTCGCCGACCAGCTCGCCTCCTGCCTCATCACCGCCGCCGACGACCGGGGCGACCGACCCACCGGCATGCTCGTCTTCCTCTGCCAGGAGCCGACGAACGGCGAACGCGGCCAGGACGTCACACAGCGCCTACGGCCCCTCGCCCAGCGCCTGCGCACCGCCTGCGGCGCCCTCGACGTCCCCGTCCTCGAAGCGCTCTGCCTCTCCAACAACCGCTACTGGTCGTACTGCTGCCCCGACTACCGTTGCTGTCCCGCCGACGGCAAACCCATGGTCATGCCCGGAACCTCGGTCATGGCGGCGGCCGCCGCGTACGCGGGCATGCAGGTACGCGGCTCCCTCAAGGAGATGGAGGCGCGCCTCACCCCGCGCACCGGCCCCCGCGCCGCCGAGCAGGTCAAGGCCCTCGACACCGCGGTCAGTCGCTTCCTGCCCCGGATGCTCCACGCCAAGGGCGCCCACGTCGTCCGCCAGGACACCCTCGATCGGGCAGCCGCCATGATCCACCGCTTCCGGCTGGACACCCCTGCCGGAAGCAACAGGGCCCGCGACGCCTGCGACGACGCCCTCCTCACCGACGCCGAAGCCGCCGAACTCATCCTCGGACTCCAGGACCGCCTCACCCGCGACCGGGCCGCCGAATGGATGGAAGGCCCCTCCGCCGCAGCCGCCCTCCGTGTCTGGCGCGCCCTCGCCCGCCGCTGCGCGGGCGCCTACATCGAACACTCCGTCGCCCCACTGACCCTCGCCGGATGGGTCGCCTGGTCCACCGACGACCAGCCTTCCGCCCGCGTCGCTCTCAGCCGCGCCCTGGGCATCGACCCCGACTACGTCTTCGCGCAACTGTTGCACCGCGGCATCAACGAGGGCCTCGACCCCGAACCGCTGCGCCGCTGTCTCCGGAGCGAACGCGAGGAGCGCGAAGCACAGGCGGCTCGCGAGACGAGCGGCACCCGCGACGCGGCGGCCGCCGCCCACACCTGTCTCTTTATACACATCTGACGCTGCCGACGACTTAA
>NZ_VKJP01000064.1 GCF_007280575.1 Streptomyces benahoarensis | reverse complement strand
AGTCTTCGGCAGCGTCAGAGGTGTATAAGAGACAGGTGCAGCCCGGTATGTGGCTGGCGGCGTTCCAGAGCGGCCTGTCCGGCGAGAGCCAGACACCCGCGCCCACCGGTGCCTCCGGTGAGGCCGGTGCAGCCCGTGAGAGTGACGAGTCGTCGGAAAAGAGTGAGCAGCCATGATTCAGCACCGGCCCAACTTGGACTGGATGCTCAAGGACCTCGCGGAGAGCGTGCCGCAGACCCGTCACGTCATCGTGCTGTCGTCGGACGGCCTGCGGATGGCCCAGCACGGCACCGACACCGACACCGCGGACCGGCTGGCGGCCGCCTGCGCGGGGCTGCAGAGCCTGGCCGGTGCGGTTTCCTCGGAGTTCCCCCGCAGCGACGGCCGGATGCGTATGGTCGTGATCGAACTGGATGGTGGGTTCTTCTACCTGATGGCAGCAGGCGCCGGGGCCTACCTCGCGGTGCTGGCCGATGAAGACGTGGACGCCGGCTTGATCGGTGCGCGGATGCGGGACCTCGTGGCCCGCATCGGCGAGCACCTGAGCAGCCCACCGCGCCACAACGGACAGGTCGTATGAGCGAGGTCGTCGAACGTGTTGAGGACATGCGGCGTCCCCGCCGAGGGGGAAGAGGGGCTCCGGAGTGAGCGATGCGGACGAGGGCTGGGAGGACGAGAACCCGGAGAGGCTTTATGTGATCACCGGCGGGCGCAGCGGATCCTCCGGAAAGTCGGCCTCCCTCGACCTGGTCACGCTGATCGTGTCCAAGAACGCCCCCAAACCGGGCATGCAGCCCGAGCACGCCACGATCATGCGGCTGTGCCACTCCCCACTGTCCGTGGCGGAGCTCTCCGCCTACCTGCGCCTGCCGGTCAGCGTGCTCACCGTCCTGCTCGGTGACCTGCTGACGGACAGCCGCGTCGTCGCACGGGCACCCGTACCCCCCGCTCAACTTCCCGACCGTGCCCTTATTGAGGCGGTGATCCATGGACTTCAAAAGCTCTGAGACGCTTGTCGAGCACCCTGCCGAGGGCCCACGGACCGAGGACGAACTGCCGGATACCGCGGCGGCAGCGGTCAAGGTCGTGATCGTCGGCGGGTTCGGCGTCGGCAAGACCACGCTCGTCGGTTCCGTCAGCGAGATCCGTCCGCTGACGACCGAGGAGACGATGACCCAGGCAGGTGTCGGCGTCGACGACACCATCGGTGTGGAACGCAAGACCTCCACCACCGTGGCCATGGACTTCGGCCGGATCAGTCTCAACGACGAACTCGTCCTCTATCTCTTCGGAACCCCCGGACAGCAGCGCTTCTGGTTCCTGTGGAACGGACTGTTCGACGGTGCCCTCGGCGCCGTCGTGCTGATCGACACCCGTCGGCTGGAGGTCAGCTTCGACGTCATCGGGCGGCTGGAGGAGCGCGGCGTCCCCTTCGTCGTCGCCGTCAACTCCTTCCCGGACGCACCGCCGCACCCGGTCGAGGAGGTCCGCGCCGCCCTCGACCTGCCGGCCAACGTGCCGATAGTCGATTGCGACGCCCGGCTGCGCCCGTCAAGCCGCGACGTACTGATGACGTTGATGCGGTATCTGCATTCCCTCGCCGTGGCGTGAGCCGACGAGGAGCCAAGGAGCCACTGTGAGCACTTCCCCCACTCCGCCCCCGGGCTGCCCGGCCCACGGCGTCGGCCCGGAGGGGCTGCGTCGGCTGTACGGCCCGGAGGCCGAGGCCGACCCGATGGGGCTGTACGAGAAGCTGCGCGCCGAACACGGCCAGGTCGCGCCGGTGCTGCTGCACGGCGACCTCCCGGCGTGGTTGGTGCTGGGACACCGCGAGAACCTGGACGTGGCCCGCACCCCGTCCCGCTTCTCGCGTGACTCGCGCCGCTGGCGGGACATGCGGGAGGGCCGCGTCGGCCCGGAGCATCCGCTCACCCCGCTCACCGCCTGGCAGCCGGTGTGCAACTTCGCCGACGGCGCCGACCACGAGCGGCTGCGGGCCGCGGTCACCGACTCCATCAACCGCTTCGACCGGCGCGGCATCCGCCGCTACGTCACCCGCTTCGCCAACCAGCTGATCGACGAGTTCGCCGGTGCCGGTCAGGCCGATCTGGTCAGCCGGTTCGCCGAACATCTGCCGATGCTGGTCATGACGCAGCTGCTGGGCATGTCCGAGTCGTACGGCCCTCGGCTGGTCGAGGCTGCCCGCGACATGATCAAGGGCACCGAAACCGCCGTCGCCAGCAACGAGTTCGTCATGCAGACGCTGCTGCAGCTCGTGGAGCGCAAACGCGCTACCCCCGGCCACGACTTCACCACCTGGCTGCTGGAGCACCGCTCCGCCCTCACCGACGACGAAGCCGCACAGCATCTGCGTGTCGTGCTGATCGCCGCGTTCGAGACGACCGCCAACCTCATCGCCAACACGGTGCGGATGGTCCTCACCGACCGCCGGTTCCGCGCCAGCCTCTCGGGCGGTCACATGACCCTGCCGGACGCGCTGGAGCAGGTGCTCTGGGATGAGCCGCCGTTCACCACCATCCTCGGACGGTGGGCCACCGGCGACACGGAGCTGGGCGGTCAGCGCATCAAGGAGGGCGACATGCTGATCCTGGGCCTGGCGGCGGGCAACGTCGATCCGGAGATCCGCCCCGACCTCACGGAGCCGGTGCACGGCAACCGCTCCCACCTCGCTTTCAGCGGCGGCCCGCACGAATGCCCCGGTCAGGATGTGGGCCGGGCCATCGCCGACACCGGCATCGACACCCTGCTCGCCCGGCTGCCCGATCTGCAGCTGGCGGTGGCCGATCCCGAGCTCCCGTACCGCTCATCGCTGATGTCGCGTCATTTGGTCGAGCTCCCGGTGACGTTCACGCCGAAGCCGAGCATGCCGACGCAGGCCAGCTCCGAGCTGCCCACGCCGCATCGTTCGGAGCCACTGCCCGAGGCGGCCGGACCGCTGCCGCCAGTCGCGATGCCCGCGGCGGCGGCGAAGCGCCGCGCCAGCACCTGGTGGGGGCGCTGGTTCAGCGGCCACTGAGTTGTACGGTCCTGGGGCCGCGGACGTATGGAATGCGTCGCGGGCCGGGGAGTTGAAGGGGAGCGGCGGTGCGTACGTGCCGCCGTTCCCGCGGTTGGTGGGGTGTCCCGGTGGGGGCGGGACACCACGCTCAGGGAGCGTCGGGGGACGTCAGCTGGTCCCACCACCAGGCGATCGCCGGGAGTGCCGGTGCGTCCGTCGAGGGGTCGCTGGGCGTGTCCCGGTAGGTGATGCCGAACGACGAGCCCGGTACGGGCAACGGGTTGCGGTTGCGGGGACTGGCGAAGCGCGGGGCGCTGTTCTGCCAGGCGATGCAGCCGGCGATGTAGTGGCCGAGCGCCACCAGATAGCGTCGCAGTTCCGGGTCGCCCTGGGCGGCGAGCTGTTCGCTGAGCCGGATGAACAGCGTCATCGTCCGGTCGCGCAGACCGACGGCCTCGGCCAGTGCCTCCTTCGGGGTGCAGCCCCGTTCATGGGCGATGACATTGATGAGGTTCTGTTCGGGCAGCTCCAGGTGGTCTTCCTTGGCGTAGGAGAACAGGTCGTTGTCTGTGGAGACGATGAAGCCCGCGGCGTCGGTGACGGCCTGCACCGCAGGTGAGCAGAGAACGGCGGGCGGCAGGTCGATGCCGTTCGCGACCTCGCACCAGGTGAGCGAGAATCGTGTGCCGTTGATCGAAACGGTCATGCCGGCAAAGTCGTTGAGGGTCGGCATGATGCGGCGTTCGACGTTGGTCATCTGCCAGGCAGAGGCGAACAGCCAGTCCCGCATGGCGTCGATGAACCGTCGCAATTGCCAGGGGCTGAGCATGTCCCGGGTCCGGGTCACCAGATCGTGCAGGGCGTCGGCCACCGGACCGGGCCTCGCCATCGACGATCCCGGGTACTCCAGGGCGCGGATCAGCCGGACACTGGTGTCGACGATCTTGGCGGTGGCGGTGGCGTCGCTGCCGGAGTCGAGCCAGTCGTCGATCGTGTAGGCCCAGTAGTTCCACAGCACGAACATGAACAGGGGTTCCGGCTGGCCGCACGGAATGATCCGGCAGCTGAACTTCGCGCTGTGGGTGGCCAGTCCCCAGGCGCGTTCGGTGGCATCGGGGTAGAGGCCGTAGTCGTCGAGCCAGTCCAGGGCGCGCTGTTCCAGTTCCGCGTGGCGCGGGTGGATGCCACCGGTGAGCGTGATCGGGCAGTAGAACGGCGGGAGTTGCCAGCCGATGGGGGACGGGCGGGACCGGTCGCCGCCCGGGGTGGTGCGGAGGTCGGAGGTGACACTCATGTCAGTTGCCTCCCAGGCGGAAGAGCAGCAGCCGGGTCTCGACCGCGTGGTCGCGCCAGATGCGGAACAGCTTGCCGTGGGTGCGCTCCGACTCCAGCAGCCGGTCGCGGGCGATGGGCGAGGGTACGCCCGTACGGTCCATCGCCTCCACCTCCGCGGTGCTCCAGGCCATCGACTGCATCCAGAACTCCGCGACGCGGTCGGTGATGTCCTCGTCCTGCTCCAGCTCCAGACCGGCCGCGCGGGCGGCGTTGATGTACTCGGTGAGGGTGCCCAGGCGGGTCTTGTAATAGGCGTCGATGAAATCGGTCCACTCCGGGCGGCACAGGAAGTGTTCCTGGATGCCGAACCAGCCGCCGGGCTTGAGGGCCTTGGCCACGACGGAGAACAGCCGCTCGCGGTCCATGTAGCCGGAGCTCTCGATGGCCACGGCGCCGTCGTAGCGGTTTTCGTCGGTCAGGTCGTGGATGTCGCCGAGGACCGGCGTGATCCGGTCGGCGACGTCGGCCTGACGGGCGAGGTCGGCGATGACCGGTATGTGTTCGCCGGTGACGGTGATGCCGGTGACCTGGGCGCCGTACTTCTGCGCCCAGTAGATCGAACCGCCGCCGACACCGCAGCCGATGTCGAGGAGATGGCCGGGCGGGTTGCGCGGTACGTCCCAGAGTTCGGCGGCGTGGTCGAGTACGGCCTCCTGCGATTCGACGATGCGGCGCCGGAGGACTCGCTGCGCGACCGTGGTGTTGGGCCGCGCTCCTTCGTCAAATATCCCCATATGAAAGTGGACACGCGGTCCAGGCCCGTATTTGTGCAGGATGTCGGTGGTCTTGCGGGTGTAGTAGAGGGGGACTTGCTTCTCGTCGAACCCGGACTGGCCGGGGACCGCCGCGTCGATGACGAGGTTGTTGTCCATGTTTCAACTCCGATGGGCAGACAGTCCGGTGCGCCGGTAGCATCCGGCGCCCCGGTTGGGGGGTGGGCCGGAACCAGACAGTCCGGGCTCCCACGATCTGCCCGAGAGTGATCGTTCGCAATCCGGATACGGACTCCACGTGATCAGAGTCATATGCAAACAAGCCAAAAGTAAACATTTATGGGCGTGGGGAATGCCGTCAACGCGTCGTTCGTCTATTCGATACAGCGTCAAAGTGCGTGCAGGGGAAGGAAGTGGACGATGTGTCAGCCGGTATAGGTGTGAGCGGTGCGACGCCTGGGATGAGGTCTCGGCCGGAGGGAGTTCCCGGTCCGCGTCCCTCCCGGCAGGATGTGCGGGAGGAGCACGGCGTCCGGCGGTTCCACCACTACGGTTGACCGCGGGCGGAGAACGGATCGGCACGGCTGCCCGGCAGCGGTACGGGGCGGCCTACAGGGGGAGTGACGGCATGCTGGATCCCACGTCGATGGGGGCGGTTTCGTCCCTGCTGTCCACCATGGCGATGTCCATGGCGACAGAAGCGGGCAAACGTGGCTGGGAATCGCTCGGTGCGCTCGCCCGCCGGATGGCGGGACGCGAGGTGCCCGCGCCGGTCGGCGCCGACGCGCGCGGTGAGTTGGCCGCGGTGCTGGCCGACGGCGCCGCGCGCGACCCCGAGTACGCCCGCGCCCTCGGCGTCCTCTTCCGCACCGCCCCCGCCCGCGCGAGCGCGACGGCCGTCCCGCGCCAGCTCCCCACCACCGCACGCTTCTTCACCGACCGCCGCCAGCCCCTCAAACAGCTCGACAAGGAAGCCGGACGCAAGGCCGACGGCCTGCCCCGCGTCGCCGTCGTGTACGGGCCCGGCGGCATCGGCACCAGCGCCGTGCCCGTCCACTGGGGAAGCCGCAACGCGCACCGCTTCGCGGACGGCCAGCTCTACCTCGACCTGCGCGGCGGCGCCGCCGGAGGTCTCGACGCCCCCGCGGTGCTCCGCCACTTCCTGCGCAAACTGGGCGTCGCCGACGCGGACGTACCGCCCGCGGCCGAGGACCGCATCGACCTCTACCGCACCCTCGTCGCGGACCGCAGGCTGCTCGTCGTCCTCGACCACGCCCGGTCCGCCGCGCAGGTCGGCCCCCTGCTGACCAGCGCCCCCGGCGTCTTCACCATCGTTGTCGCGCGCCGCCCCCTGACCGGACTCGACGCCGTGCCCGTCCCGGTCGGGCCGCTCTCCGCCAAGGACGCGCGGACCCTCCTCGGCAACCTCACCGGACTGCGGTGGCGCGGCGACGACGAGGCCGTGCTCCAGGATGTCCTCGACCGGTGCGGCGGCTCCCCCTACGCCCTGCGGACCGCCGCCACCTCCCTGGGCCTGCCGCAGGACCCCGCGCCGGACGGCGCGGACGGGGCCACTCCGCCGGTCCGGGAGCCCGCCGCGGCCGACCCCGATCCGGTGCGCGCCGCCGCCGACGACGCCTACCGCGCGCTCCCCGCGGACGCCGCCCGGCTCCACCGGCTGCTGGCGCTGCGCCCCTGGCCCGCCATCGGCCCCGCACAGGCGGCGGTCACCGCGGAGATCACCGAGACCGAGGCCGAACGCCTCCTGGGCGAGCTGGTCGCGCGCGGGCTCCTGGAGACGCGGGACGGCGTGCGCCACCACCAGCGCCCTCTCGTCCGGCAGCACGCGGAAGCGCTCGCCGCACAGGAGGACCGGCCCGCGGGCTGTTCCGCCGCCGTCGCCCGCGTGGTGACGTGGGCGCTGCGCCTGGCGGTGCCCGCCGACCGTGCCGCCCTGCCGCAACGCTGGCACCTCGGCCCGCTCTACGACCTGCTGCCGCAGGGCCCGTACGCCGACGACCGGGCGGCGCTGGCGGCCCTGGACCGCGAACTCCCGACGCTGGTGGCGGCCGTGCTGGCGGGGGAGGAGTACGGCGATCACCACAGCGTCTGGCAGCTGTGCGAGGCCCTGTGGGCGGTGCAGCTCAAGGCCGGGCGTCACGAGGAGGTCCTGCCGGCGCTGCGGGCGGGCGTCCGCGCTGCGGGCGCCCTGGCGCCCGAGGGCGACACGTCCGCGGCGGCCGAGGTGTCCGGTGCGCAGGTCCGGGTGCGGGCCCGGATGCACACCCAGCTCGCACTGGCCCTGACGGAGCTGGGCGCCGAGCACTTCGCCGAGGCCGAGGAGGAGCTGCGGCAGGCCGCCCGGGCGTCGCAGCTGGCCGGTCACCGCCTCGGGCAGGCCACCGCGGTGGAGACCCTGGGCCTGCTGAGGCTGCGGCAGTGGCGGTACGCCGAGGCGCTGGACCTCTTCGAGGAGGCCGACGCCGTCCTCGTCACCCTCCCGGAGGGCGGCGAGGGCAGCGGCAGCGTCCCCCGCGCCCGCGCTCTTCTGCGCCGCCACCGGGGCCGGGCGCTGCGAGGCCTGGGCCGCTGCGACGAAGCCACGCGATGGCTGGAGCAGGCCCTGGAGTTCTTCCGCGTCGAGGACGCGTACAACACCGCCCGCACCCTCACCGACCTCGCGGAGACACGCAACGAGGCCGGGCACCCGCGGGAGGCGCTGGCCCACTTCGAGGAGGCCGCCGGGCTGCTGGACGAGGGCGGTGCGGAGTTCCATCTGATACGCCTGCGGGAGCTGCGCGAGGCCGTCGAGCGGGACGCGGAGTAGGGGCGGCGGTACGGGTCGGGCGGCCGCTCCGCCGCGGTCACCAGGCGGTCCCGGTGCCGTCCTCCGCAGGGTCGGCCGGGGCGACCGTCACCCGGTGGCGGGCGCGGGCGGTCCGTACCGTCAGCCCGTTCGCGATCAGGCTCCGCGGCGCCGTGCCCGCGGACAGGCAGGCGAACAGCGCCGAGGCGTGTGCGGCGGGGTCGGCCGCCGAGGCGTCGGCGGTGAGGGTGAGCGTGACGCCGGTACGGGTGCGGACGGTGCAGGTGCCGGGAGCGCTGACGTAGACGGCGAGGGCGCACTGCGGGCGGCGGGCCAGCACCTCGGCGCACCACGCCGCGGGCGGGCCCAGACGCGGATCGTCGGCCGGGCTGTGGCGGAAGATCACGTCCGCCGCCGCCACCGCCTCCCGGTCCGCGGTGTCCTCGTGTGCCGCCGTGTGCGCCCGGACGGGTTCGCCGTCGCCCGGACGCCCACCACAGGAGGTGCCCGCCGGGCCCTCTGGCAGCTCCTCGGGCTCCTCCGGTTCGTACGTCGGCTCCGCGTAGCGGCGCAGCTCCACTTCGTGCGGGTCGAGGAGGCGGGTCAGGACGCGGAGGGAGGTGGTGTGCCGCGGGGGCGTGTGGTCGGGCAGCGGCAGCGGGTCGAGGAGGGCGGGGGCGTCGGGCTCGGGGAGGCCGATGAGGTCGTAGAAGAGGGTGCGCAGGAGGGCGGCGGATTTTCCGGGGACGGAGGTGGTGAGTTCGGCCGGTCCGCGGTGCGGGCGGTGGTCGCTGATCGCGGATTCCAGCTGCGGGCGCAGGGGCCGGAGCGGGTCGAGTCGGGGCGCGGTGCGGACGAATTCCGCGACGGGCGAGGCGGGGTCGAGGCCGTCGAGCGGTGCGGCTCCGAGGAGGACGGGGGTGCCGAGCGCGGCGGCGTAGTAGGTGACCGAGCCGTGGTCGCCGATGACGAGGTCGGCGGCGAGGAGGGCCTGCCGCCAGTCGGCCAGCGGATCGAGGAGCGCCAGGCCACCGCGGCGCGCACGCTCCAGCCAGGCCCGTACCTGGCCCGGGCCGTGGCCGTGCCAGATGTTGGGGTGGAGGACGGCGGTGAGGCGGTAGTCGTCGGCGGGGAGTTCGCCGGTCAACCGGGGGAGGAGGGAAGGCAGCAGGTCGTCGCCGCCGTCACCGAAGAGCGAGGCCGGGTTCCAGGTCGAGTTGAGGACGACGAGCCGTTGCCCGGCCCGGAGCCCGAGGGCCCGGCGGAAGCGGTCGCGGTAGGGGCGGGCGTCCAGCATCCGGTCGAAGCAGGGGTCTCCGGCGAGGACGGCGGTGTGCGCGGCGGACGGGCACGCGGCCCGCAGCCGCGCGAGCTGTTCGGGATGCGAGAGCACCATGGCGTCCGCGATCGGCTCCCCGTCGACGAGCAGCCACGCATCCGACATCCCGAATACCGGGTCCGGCGTCCGGCGTCCGGCGTCCGGCGTCCGGCGTCCGGCGTCCGGCGTCCGGCGTCCGGCGTCCGGCGTCCGGCGTCCGGCGTCCGGCGTCCGGCGTCCGGCGTCCGGCGTCCGGCGTCCGGCGTCCGGCGTCCGGCGTCCGGCGTCCGGCGTCGCCAGCGTTTTATTGTACCCAACACCGTGCGACAAAACGGCCAACCTGCCGCAAATCTCATGGAGTTGGCCGCCGAAGCTGGCGGAGACGGCGAGGTCCACCCGCGTCCGCAGGGCCTGCGCCCACGGCAGTACGGGCACCCCGACCTCGGCCAGCAGCTCCGGCACCCCGGCCTGGAAGGGGGACGAACCGGTGCAGGTGGCCAGCAGCTGGACGCGCCAGTCGCGGAGCAGCGGCAGGACATCGAGCAGCCGGGTCGCGGAGGTCACGTTGTGCACCACGAGCAACACCCGCCGCACCGACCCCCGGGTGTCCCACCGGCCCGCCTCGGCGCCCACGGGTACCCGTATCCACGCCCCGGCCCCTTCGCCCACGGGTCCCCCTCCGTTGCTTCGACTGCCACTGACGTCCCGCCCGCAGGGGGTACCGGCTCGCGCCGTCCGGCCGGGCCCGTCCGCCGTGATCGACAACGGGCGGCCGGGACGGCGCAAGTGGCCATGATCTCATCGCCCGCCACCCTGTGGGGTGTGGCGGAGTGATAGCTGCGGACGCGTGCGTTCCGGGTGCCGGCAGCCGGAGAGGCAGGGGGCGTCGCCGCCTCCTCCGGAGGGAGTTGGCGTCGGCCTCCACCCGCGGGCGTCCGCCCGGCCGCCGCCTGGGCGGCAGGAGCCCGTCCCGTGCGGGTGGCGGCTGAACTCCGGGCACCGGTGTCCCCCGGTTGTCGGACGATGTACCTGCCGCCCGGTCGCTGACCGTCCTATGATCGCCACCCGCGTAGGAGGAGGCTGGGTATGGGGGCAGGCGGGTCGGCGTCGCGGCGGGCGCAGGAGGCGCGGCGGCAGGAGCGGCTGTTGCGTGAGCAGTGGCAGGCGGCCCGTCGGCAGGCGCGTCAGTGGGAAGCGGCGAGTGAGGGCGAACGTCTCGTTGCCGCTCAGCTGTTGGTGCTCACGGAGCGCGGATGGCGGCTGCTCGTGGACCGGCGGTGGCCGGGGACGCGTACCGCCAACGTGGACATGCTGCTGGTGGGGCCCGGCGGTGTCTTCGTGCTCGACGTCAAGAACTGGCGGTCCGCTCCGGAGGTCTCGGGAGGCAGGCTCCACGCCGGTGGCGAGCCGCGCGATGAGCACGCGGCCAAGCTCCTGGCGGTGACGAAGGCCGCCGAGGGTGCGGTCGCGTCGCTCGGGCTGTCTCCGGTGGCGGTCCAGCCGCTCATGGTCTTCGCGGGCCGGCGGGTCGACGCCACGCTCGGCAGGATCCGGCTTCTGGGCGAGCATGAGGTCGGCCCGGCGCTCCTGTCCGAGCGCTGCAGGCTGCGGAGGGAATCCGTCCGCGCGATCGCCGACCATCTGGAGCGGGTCTTCCCCGATTACGAGGGATCGGCGGTCGGGCAGGCGTCGTTACCTCCCACCGCACTTCCTCAACAGCCCGAAGCCGACGGGCTGTTCGACCTCAACGGTCTGCGGGAGGCGGTGCTGGAGGAGGCGTTGCAGGCTCCGATCGAGCAGTGGATGACATTTCTCCACCCCGATCAGGTCGCTCTGGTACGCCGCAACTGGTCGGGCCCGGCACGTATCAGCGGTCCCGCGGGCACGGGCAAGACGGTCGTCGGCCTCCATCGCGCAGCCCACCTCGCCAGGCGCACCAGCGGCCGGATCCTCTACGTCACGTTCGCCAACAACCTGCCCCGGGTGCAGAGCACCTTCTTCCGGACCATGTCCCCGGCCGTCGCGGACCGGGTGGATTTCCGCAGCCTGCACTCGTGGGCGCAGGAGTTCCTGCAGCAGCGCGGGGTGCAGGTCCGGCTGCACGGGGAAAAGGCCGAGACCGCCTTCAGCCTCGCCTGGAAGCACGTCGGTCGCGACAGCAGGCTGGCGGAGATCGATCCGGCGTCGCGCTACTGGCGCGAGGAGATCGACCACGTCATCAAGGGCCGGGGCCTCACCGACTTCGAGGCGTACGCGACCGTGCCCCGGCGCCGCCGCAGGACGATCCTGCGGCAACCGCACCGCCAGGCGGTATGGGCGCTGTACGAGGCGTACGAGTCCCTGCGCGTCGAGCGCGGCGTGCACGACTTCAACGACGTCCTCTCCCTCGCCCTGGCGGAGGCGACGCGGTGCACGGACGGGTCGCGCTACGCGGCCGTGATCGTCGATGAGGTCCAGGACCTCACCCTCGTCGGGGTGCGGCTGTTGCATGCCCTGGTCGGCGATGCCCCCAACGGGCTGCTCCTGGTCGGCGACGGCCAGCAATCCGTCTACCCGGGCGGGTTCCGGCTCTCCGACGCCGGTATCGACATCCGCGGCGATCGCGGACAGGTGCTGCGTACCAACTACCGCAACAGCAAACAGATCCTCGACGCGGCCCTCGCGGTCGTCGCCGACGACGCCTTCGACGACATCGACGGCCTGCGCACACCCGGCATCCGGGATGTGGACCTCACCTACCACGACGGTCAGGTGGTCCGAGTCGCGAAGCCGACCGTGACCGAACACGACCAGGCGCTCCTGGACGCCCTGCGCGCACTGCCCGACGGCGCGCGTGCCGACGCCGCCGTACTGTGCCCTTCCACGCGAGCCGTCGGCCACTACCAGCGGCTTCTCGCCCGTGCGGAGATCCCGGTATGCCCGCTGGAGCACTACGACGGCCATCCCGTTGACGCGGTCAAACTGGGCACCTATCTCAGGGCCAAAGGGCTCGAGTTCAAACGGGTATATCTGCCGCAGCACGATGCGGCCCTGCCGAACGGGTCACCGAGCGCCGACGCCGGCGTGACAGAGGCGACCGAATCGGCACGCGAACGGGAAGAGCTGCTGCGCAGTCAGCTGTTCGTGGCGATGACCCGGGCCCGTGACGTGCTGTGGCTGGGCAGCACGGCCCCGTAGGGGCAGCGATCCGTTCGCCGTGTCGCCTCCGCACACCTGCCTGACCGGCTGGCTCCACGTCGGCGTTCCGGCAGACGCGAACCTGCGGCCGAGCGCTGAGAAGGCGCCTGGTGGGGGCGGGGCGATGAGGCTCTGACCTCCGTGCCCCGGCCCCGGCCTCACCGCCCGTTTGGGCACGTCACCGCTGAAGGAGCGGTGCCGGCCCGGCGAGGCGTTTTGCCCGATCGGTGTCCACACGGCGAGCAGGTAGACCGCCGCGAACGCGACGAGAAACACCACGGCCGGTATCGGGCGCGTCAGAGAAGTGAGGAGCCTCGCCGCCCCGGAGGCGGTGGTCTTCTTCTCCCCGGCCCCGGTGTCCTCCCGGGAGCCACCTGCGGGAATGTTCTGTGGGCGCATGGTCTCTCGTTCCTGGATCGGTGAATTGGCCGCTCGCGCGGTATCCCGTTCGTCGCGGCGCCCATGTGACGGCGGCCGCCGCTATCCGAGGCGGCTGTTGCTGCGCCTGTCCCGCGCGGTGAGCGCCAGTACCGGAGCCGCGGCGGTCAGGACGAGGACGATGCCCGCGCTCGAAAGGTGGTGGATGTCCAGCGGTATCGCCTCGCTCAGCACCGCGTGGGCGCGGACGAGTGTGAACGCGGCAACGGGGATCGTCCACCGGTAGTCGCCGGTGCTGCCCGTCGCCCACCACGCCGCCAGCAGCGCGGCGGCTTCCAGCGCGAACTGGCCCCGCTGGAACCATGGATCGGACGAGGTGAGGTGCAGGCCCCCGGCCAGGAACATGGCGCCCGTGATCGGGACGAGCCACCCGTAGGAGCGGCGGCGCAGCCGGCTGGGCCGACACGTCGCCAGCACCGCGCAGGCGACGCACAGCGCTGTTGACAGGACCAGGTCGCTGACCAGGATCGGGGCGGCCAGCCCGTAATAGCCCGTGCCCACCACGCCCTCGTCGCCGAAGAACGCCGAACTGCCCAGCGTGGCACCGCAGTAGACCATCACCGCCGAGGCCGGGAGCGCGATCCACGGATTGCCCCGCAGCAACGCGACCACGCAGATCAGCGGGAGCAGCCCGTAGGGCAGCATGCGCGGCGCCGTGTTGGGCCCCTGCGCCCAGGGGTACCAGCCGACGTGGTGGAAGCTGATGGCACGGCCGCCGGGATCGATGTGCAGCGTCCAGTCCCCTATGTCCTGGAGGTAAGGCACCAGGGCCAGGGCGGCGAGGCAGAGGGCTGCCAGATGCATGCCGTCCAGCCACCACGGCCGAGCCGTGTCGTCAACGACGGCCCGGGCGTGCGCCTGCACCCCGCCGCGCAGCAGCGCGACGGCTTCGCGGGGCGGCGGCCAGGTGCGGTCGGGGTGTGCCTCGGCCAGGCAGGCCAGCAGCTCGCTTCCGTACCGGTCGCGGTAGGTCTTGGGGTACGCGGAGAGCAGCAGGCGGTTCACGGCTGGGCCGTCCCCAGGGCTCCCGGACGCCCGGTGACGACGGCCGCAGCCTGCTGCATCCGCAGCGCTTCTTGCTCCAGCACGCCGGTGCCGTCCTGGGTGAGGCGGTAGTACCGGCGCGGGCGCCCGTCCACGACCTCCTCGCGGTCGGCGACCAGCAGCCCTGACCGCTCCATCCGCTCCAGCGCCCCGTACAGGGTGCCGACGGCGAGCGTGAGCCGACCCTCGGTGGCGCGCTCGGTGGCCTTGATGATGCCGTACCCGTGCAACGGCCCGTCCAGAAGGGCGGCGAGGATGAAGTACTGCGGCTCGGTCAGGGTGGGTTGACGTTTCTTCACGCGCGGGACGGGCCTCTTGACCGAGCGCCCTGCGAGGAGTCGTATCGTGCTGGCAGGCATGCCGTTGGGCAGCTGGCAGGACGTCGTCGCCTTTGCCGGCTCGTTGGCCCTCCTCGCGGGCTCCCTGCTCGCCGTCGTCGCCTTCGCCGTCGGAACGCTGCCGGTCACCGGCCCGATGGCGCGCCGCACCACCATGGGAGGCGTCGCCTCGGTACGCGATGCCGGCCCGCCCTGCCCGCCATCGGCCTCGCCTTCGCGTCGCCCAGGTGTGGACCGCAGACCGCCGGACCTGTCTCGCCGATGTGGACAAGGTCTTCGAGGAGGCGATCGTTGCCTGGCAGCAGGCCAGTGCGCTGAAGTGGACGATCGATGACTGAAGCAGTAGCAGTCGGGCACCGTCAGATCTGCAGATCAGCCGGCTATGGGGTGGTCGGAAAGATTCCGGCCACCCCGGATGTGTGGCGACACCTGGGTGTCGCAACGACGCGGGGCGGGTCAGCTCCGGTAACGGGCGCGGCTGACAGCGGCGGCTGCCGTCAGCGGGACGGTGAGGACCGCGGCCGTCAGGAACATGCCCCGGTGGGCTTGGTGTTGCGCCGGCCCGGCAGCGAGGGCGCTGGCCAGGGCGCTACCGGCGTGGAGAGCCGGGCCGAACATCGTGACGCCGGTGGCGCGGGCCGCCGGAGACAGAGCGGTGGCCCAGGACTGGATCGTGGAGTGCATGAACGACCAGCCACCGCCGAGCAGTAGAGCGCACCCCACCAGCGCGGGCACCGACCGGCTGGCTGCTGCGATGCCGAACGCCACCGCCATCTGCACCCCGCCGACCACGATCAGTAGCACGGGCGTCCAGCGCCCGACCAGCCGCTTGACTGTCTGCGCCGCGGCCGAGTCGGGGGGGGCGGTGCGGACCGTGCCGGCGTGCCGCTGCCGGGCCCAGGCGGGGAGGCGCCGGCCCGTAGGCGCGCAGGGCGGCCAGGGGCGCTGTGGCGGTGGCCGAACGGGTAGGGCTGTGGTGCATGCGGCGAGCGGCGTCCGAGAGCCGTCGGGCTCCCTGCATGATGCGCGGCAAGGGAATGGGGGGAACAGAGCAGGTGCCGCTTCAGCGCCTGCTCTGTCATGCCGACGGGCGTGGTGCCGAATGGCTCACCGGTAAGTTTGAGTAGGGCTGTCCCCCGTCCTTCCACGACGGGGGACAGCCCTTGAGGGGCAGGCCGCTTACCGGAAGGCCCTCAGGTCAGGGGCGGCACTGCGCGGACCAGACCTGTGCGCGAGTACTGCCACAGGACCCGTCACGCCGCCCCGGTCGATCGGGCGCAGGCCGGTCACACCGGCGGGAAGCAGGGCCTCAGGGTGCCGGTGGCCTGGACCGGGACGTCGCCGACGGTGGCGGTCGCCGTGTAGCTGCTGGCGCTGATCTGGAGCAGGGACAGGCCGGCGTTGAGGGTGGCGATGCCGTTGGCGTTGGTCACCGCCGTGCCCACCGGCAGGCCCGAGACGAAGAAGGTGACCGTGACTCCCGCTTGCGCCGGCGTGACGGTGGCCGTCAACGTCGCCGCGAACAGGTTCGGAATCGGGATGGGCAGGTTGACGTGCCAGCAGGCGGGCGCCACGCTCAGCGGGCCCGTCGCCGGAGTGACGGGGATGGTGAGGGGCGCGGACGCGACGCCGGTGCACGCGCACCCGGTGCCGGCCGCGGTGACCGTGGCGGTGACCGTGGCGGTACCGGCCGTGTTGAAGGTCAGCGATCCGGTGGCGACACCGGCCGCGTTGGTGGTGACGGTCACCGGGACCGCACCACCGGTGAAGGTCACCGTCCCACCGACGACCGGCAGACCGTTACAGGTCACCACAGCCGACACAGGAGTCGGCTGGCCGACCACCACCGGCCCGACCACTGGCTGGATCACCACCAGGCAGGACGGCTGCGGAGTGACGGTGATGGGGAGGGGTGCGGAGACGACGCCGGTGCATGCACAGCCGGTGCCGGCCGCGGTGACCGTGGCAGTGATGGTGGCGGCCCCGGCCGTGTTGAAGGTCAGCGATCCGGTGGCGACGCCCGCCAGGTTGGTGGTGGCGGTCACCGGGACCGCACCACCGGTGAAGGTGACCGAGGCACCCGAGACCGGCAGACCGTTACAGGTCACCACAGCGGACACGGAGGTCGGCTGCCCGACGACCACCGGCCCGACCACCGGCTGGATCACTACCTGGCAGGTGGACAGGGCCGGCACGGTGATCGCGTTCGAGTCCAGCGTGACGGCGGCACCGAGAGCCAGCAGCCGGCCGTCCACGATGGCCCCGGTCGTGGCGGTGATCGAGGTGAAGGCGAGGATGCTGCCCCTGATGGTGGAGCCGGCGCCGAGTGTTGCGGAGCTGCCGACCTGCCAGAAGACGTTGGCGGACTGCGCCTGGTTGATGAGGTTGACGTTGCCGGTGGCTCCCGTGATGAGCGTGGTGTTCATCTTGAAGATGAAGACGGCGTTGGGGTTTCCCTGACCGTCCAGGGTCAGTGTCCCGTTGAGGCTGAACGTGCCGGAGGCGGAGTTGTACACGCCGGGGGTCAGGGTGGTCCCGCCGAGTTCCGTCGGGACAGTGTTCGTGACCGGTTGGAGAAGTGCGTTGGCGTACCCGGTCAGCAGGTCGGCCTGGGCCTGCGCCGCGGCAGCGTCGTTCACGTGGATGGTTCCGGTGACCGTTCCGGGAGGGAACCCGGTCACCGCACCGGCGGGGCTCACTCCGAGGTCGCCGGCGACCACGGTGGGGCCGGTGTTGGTGATCGCCGTGTTGGCGAGCACCCCGAAGGTGGCGGCGGTACCCAGAGGTACATTTGTTGCCATCGTGCGTTTCCTTTCCTAAGGCTTCCGGGGCAGCCCTGATGCCGCCCTGGGACTGTGGGAGATCGGCTGGCTTGCACCGCTTGCGACCGGTGCCTTGGGCACGGGTGAGCTGTGCCATGTGCTGCGCGCCGGGAGGAACATGAAGGCTTCGACCGGGTGTGGTGTGCGCACTCGCCACAGCTGCCGGAGCGCACTCAGCCGTCGGCGCTCGTGCCCCGTGCTCCTGGTGACGCCGCACCGGAGGTCGCCTGAAACGGCGGAGTTGTCGCCCGAGTCGGTCACTTGGGCGTGCTAGCGGTCGGTGGAGCCCAGGTGGAGAGGGGATCCGCCAGTTCCAGTACGGTCGTATTCAGCGGAGTCGGCAGTGTGAGTTGATGTCCACTCACCACGACTTACGGCAGTTGATGCCTTTCGGCTGAAAACCCTTGCCCATGTTGAGCCCTCGCGATCTAGGTCTGTATGGATCTAGTTCGGGGCTCCTCAAAAGACTGACCGGCAGTCAGCCAACAGCTGGGAGGGGCAACTGACCAGCCGTCCAAGGAGCGCCCATCAGGCAATGCCGCTGACCGCTACCGGCCAACCGGCAAAACATGAGTCTTCGAGAGGGATGGGCGACCTTCGGACTCACTCTTGCTATTTAAGGCGTCACCGGCGGGCCCCGGACAGGGGGATGACCCAGATGTCGCCCGAATGGCGCAACGCTTACTCGGGGCCGCTGCTGCCACGGACCGTGCGTGGACATCACGCCTTGACGCCGGAGCAAACTCACGGCCAGCACAAACAAGCGGCCTGGAACCGTTCGTGCGGACGCCCCCTGGGGGCGGCAGTGGCTTTCCGGTCACCGGGCCGTTGCTCCGGCCGTGAGATCCGGCCGTCGTTGCGGCAATGGCCGAGGTGGGCATCGACGTCTCGGCCGAGGTGCCCAAGGTGCTCACCATCGAGGCCGTGCAGGCATCCGACGTCGTCATCACGATGGGCTGCGGCGACACCTGCCCCGTCTTCCCCGGAAAGCGTTACCTACTGGCAGTTGCCCGACCCCGCAGGGCAGGGTGTCGAGGCCGTACGGCCAATCCGCGATGACATCGAGCGACGGATTCGCGGGCTGGTCGACGAGATCGCCCCTGAGGGGCAGGCGTGAGCATGCTGCCTGGTCGTCGGCGCCGAGCCGCCAATGTGCCGGGAGCGCCTTGCCGGCTAAGGGCTGTCCCGTAATCCTTGGTGGATCAGCGCGCGGCGTCAGATGCGGTGCATCGCAAGGCGGAGGGACGTCCGGATACTGGGCGTATCCGGACGTTCCGACAACGCGGCGAGGTGCCGGAGCTGTCGTCGCGCGCCCGCCAGGGATTACGGGACAGCCCTTAGGCAGTAGGGGTTTAACAACCGAAGGGCCTTCGAACTCTCCAGCGACGGCGTCCATGATGACTTCGTCGCACGTCTGCCCGAACCAGTACCCGGCTTCACGGAGGTTGCCGGCAGCGCGGAAGCCCGCCTTCTCGTAGGCACGGATGCCGGCCTTGTTCGGGGCGAGAACCTTGAGTCAGAGGGGTTCTGGTGCCTAACGGTCGTAGCCGACGAGGAGAGTGGGGTCCTGTTCCCGGCGCCAGTACGTCTCGACCAGGTCGGCTCGGTAGGGGCCGAGTGCGCAGGTGTCGGCGCCGGTCCACAGGATCGGGTCAGAGCTCGTGCGGGCCCAGGTCGCCGCCTGGGGGGCAACAGTGTTCCTGTCCTCCTGGCCGCTTACACACACTGCATCACCGGGCAGCTGACCGAACTCCAGGGGCGGATCGATGGGCCCCAGCGGCTGCCTGCCGTGCCCGCAGCCGTGAAGGACCCGTCGGAAAACTTCGGGAAGTTTTCGGGAAACCAGCCGCCGAGAGCCGTTCAAAACCGGCGTCGGCCGGACTGGCGCCCTCGCCGCCGGGAGTCGTTCCGGCCTGCCAAAGCCGTCACGCCGCGTCTGTTAAACCGCCTCTGACCTGCAAAAAAGCCCTCCACAAGGGAGGGCTGGGCACCGTACAGGCGATGGCGCCCCCGGCAGGACTCGAACCTGCGGCCAAGTGCTTAGAAGAGACGCATCCGCATCTGCGCCAGGCAGGCGCTGACCTGGTGCTTCGGTGTCCGTCCGTGCGCCCGTGGCGAAACATCTCCGCGTATTCACCGGAGGCAGTCATTCCGGAGCTCTCCGGGCAGGCTCTCGCCGCCCCGACCAGAGTCGTTGGTGGCGACTCGGCTTCCCACAGGGTGGCCAGGGAGGAGATGTCGCCTGTCTGGGCAAAGACCGGACGTCGGGCTACTGGATCTGCACTGAAGCCGCCCAGGGAAGCGCCCGCACTCGTGCAAGGGTTGGAGAATGGACCAACACAGACGAGAGGGGACCAGATGCCGGGGGTGAGCCCGCGCGGTACTTACCTGGTGATCGCAGATGCTCTGCGGAAGAAGATCGCGAACGGGGCATTCGAAGAGGAGGGCATCCCCTCCGAAGCTGCCCTGATGCGGACCCACGGTGTAGCGCGTACCACCGTTCGACGTGCTCTGGAAAAGCTGGAGCAGGAAGGGCTGATCCACTCGGTACCGGGGGTGGGCCGTGTGCCCGGCGCCGGTGCGGAGCGTCGGCCGCTCCTCGGACGCATCACCGACTTCATCACGGCGCAGGGTCTCGCGGTGGGGGACCCGCTGCCCTCTGAGGCGCGTCTCTGCGAGGAGTTCAGCGTCTCGCGGACTGCCCTGCGCTCCGCGCTCTCCGTGTTGGAGGGGCAGGGAGTCCTTCAAGCAGTTCACGGGAAGGGGCGAACCATTCGCGCCCTCCCGCCCAATACGCCCGATTCATAGGCTGGAGACTTCATGGGACTCGCAGAACAGGCTTTCGCGCTCTCGGAATCGATGCTGGCTGCCCCTCTTCCCCGCCGGTGGGCGCATTCGCAGGGAGTCGCACGTCGCGCGGCTTCCCTGCGGCCCATCCTCGGCGCCGACGCGGCCGTCATGGAGGCCGCGGCAGTCCTGCACGACGTTGGGTACTCACCGTCCATCGCCACGACAGGGTTCCACCCGCTGGACGGAGCGCGCTTCCTCCGAGACCAGGAGTCGTTCGATGAGCGCGTCGTACGGCTGGTGGCGCACCATTCATGTGCGCTACTGGAGGCTGAGGAGCGCGGGTTGCGCGAGCAGCTGGAGAGCGAGTTCGAGATGGAGCGGCCGGAGCTGGTGGATGCCCTCATCTTCTGCGACATGACCACCACTCCGGATGGCGCATCCACCACCCCGGCTGCCCGCTTGAACGAAATCGTGGCGCGGTACGGGCCGGACACGATCGTGGGACGGTTCATCCAGCGGGCGGCACCGGAGATTTACGCCGCCGCGGACCGAGTCGACACCCGCATGTCCACTGTGAGTTCGGATCAGCCGATGTAGGGCGCCGTCCGCGACAAGTCCAGGCCATGGGCAATGCGCAGTCGCATCGAGGGGTGGATGTCGAGTTCGTCGAGGTCCGTTGGGGATACCCAGCGGACCTCTTTTGATTCGTCGCTGGTGCGTATCGATCCGCCCACGGGATGAGCGCGGAAGCAAATGGAGAATTGCTGCCGGACTTCACCATCGTCGTACGCCATGACGTGTCGCGGGTCTGTGTAAAGCCCGCTGATGCCGTCCACTGAGACCGAAATTCCGGTCTCCTCCATAACCTCTCTCGCGACAGTCTCGGCGATCGATTCACCGATATCATGACCGCCTCCGGGAAGCGCCCAAAGGTCGTTGTCGGTCTTGTGGATGAGCAGCAGCAGGCCGTCCGTGTTACGCACGACTGCTGTAACCGAGGGGACGACTGAGTTGGCCTTCGGCGCGGCATCGTCGTTGAAGTAGTCCTTGCGGCTCATGTGCGAACCTCCGCGCAGTCAGTGGGCGAGGTGATCAGACGGGCGCTCTCCCATACCCGCTCAACGCTCTCAGCGTAGGTATCGAACAACTCGCCCCCTGGCACGCGCTGAAGGTGCAGTACGGGTGCAAGGTAGGCCCCGACGCCATAGACGTGGCCATTGGCCAGCAACTCGGCGTCAGCTCGATAGATCGAGTTATACAGGGTCGTACCGTGGAGGCGAAATTCAACGCCGGGTAGACCGAAAAGGCCGCGATAATTAAGCAAGGCGTTGCGGATTTTACTGGCCATGGAATCGCCAATCCCCTCATCCGTGCCCCGAGTTGCCACCTCGGCGCTCTCGGGATCGCCAAGCATGAATCGTATAGGCACGCCATCCGCTGATTTTTCCTTGACTAGGCGGAGGAATGCTCGATCTTCTGTCAGCCAGAAGCCCGAGTAGACCAGTACATCGAAATGGCGCCGGGAGCTCGCGTAGAGCTGAGGCCACAGATCGGGCGGGACGGCCCCCCGGTGCGGGTAGAGCTTGACCAGCTCGGCGCTACTGGATGAGGTCACCTCCGCCATCGTGCGCTCATCCGGCCAGAGGTAGGACACCTCGTACCGGAGGAGCGATGCGAGGGCCAGCTGGAAGCGCCTATACGGCTTTCGCTTCGGCTCGTTGATCCAGCGCTCCACGGTCTTATCGGCCACGCCGATGAGCCTTGCGACCTCCTCGATGGTCAGGTTGCGCTCGGTGATTGCGCCTCTGAGGCGTTCGTTCGCCATACGTGGTTCCCCCTCCACGTCGGGACGTCCTGAGGGACGCCCTGGGACGACTTGACCCTAGCGCCAGTCGCACATGAGTCGTCCATCAGCGAAGTCGTCCGTCTGGCGGCCCGGCCGCAATCTGTATCCACGCCGTGAGAGACCACCCGCAAGGGGGGTCCCTTGACAGCATGAGAGATACAGGTATTACATGTATCTCGACAGCGCGAGCCGCTACGGCTCCCGAGGTCACATCGCTTGACCTGCATAAACGCACCATCTGTGCCGTCCGGACGCCCCCGTGAAACGGGGCGAAAGTGAGCGGTCATTGCTTGAGAACTCAACAGAGTGCCGTCCCAGCCACCTGCACACGGGTGGTCGATGGGACCGCCTCCGGCCCAGTCCGCTGGGCGCGGGAGGACGCCTCCGTCCCTGGCACGGGTCGGGAGGCTGCCCGGAGCGATCCGGGCCAACAGAAAGGAGGCCCTCATGGGTCGACATATCTAGGCGCTGCCGACGCAGGACCAGCGCCGCAGCCACGCCCACCGCGTCCCCGCCCGGCGCCGCCTCAGGACAACGTCCGGAGAGGCGGCGCCGCGCGTTCACCGGAGCCCCGCGGGCTATCCGCGGCCGGTTGCCTCCCCCGCCCGTCCGGCGCTTCGGCGCTGTACGGGCGGGGCTGAGGGGAGCCGGAACATCCCTCCGACCTCAAGGAGCACTTCGTGAGCACCGTAAATATCGTGTCGTTCGGCTACCTCCACGCCGAACCGCCCGCCGCGCACATCGTCCTCGACCTGCGGCATCACTTCCGTGACCCGCACGTCAGCCCGGAGCTGCGGTACATGACCGCCGAGGACGAGCAGGTCCGCACCGCGGTCCTGAACACCCCCGGCGTCGCCGAGCTGGTGGCGTCCACCGCTGCGGCGGTGGACGCGTTCGCCTCCGGGCCCAGCACCGGCGTCGTGACCGTCGCCGACGGATGCGCCGGCGGCCGCCACCGCGCCCCGACCTTCGCCCGCGCCCTGGCCGACCAGCTCCTCCAGGCCGGACACACCGTCGTTCTCACCCACCGCGACCTGGACAAGCCCGTCGTCCAGCGCTGACACCCCACGCCGCCAACCAGACGAGAGGACCCCGCTGATGAAGATCGACCTGACCGGCAAGAGCTGGGCGAACAAGACCTCGCCCGAGATGACGCTCGAAGAGCTCGGCGACGCCATGGACACCTACCGCTCCACCGGCTGCCAGCTCGACGCCAACGTCGCCCTCGGCTACCAGGAGGAATGGGAGAGCCGCTTCGGCCTGAAGCACTACGGCGACTGGCCCGAGCAGCACTGACCGCCCTATCGCCCTGACGGTCGCAGGCCGGGTTCGACTCCCGGCCAGGGCACTCGGCTCGCCACTCGGCGGGCCACAACAAAGAGCGCGGGCTCCGGAGTTGCAGCTCCGGAGCCCGCCACAGGACCACCTGACTGAGAGGTACCCCTGTGTTGTTCCACATCTTCGCACCCTTCTCCGCCCCGCCGGCGTCGAGCGATCAGGCCGATGAGGCCCTGCGCCGTGCCCAGGCGGCCGACGCCCGGCGCCAGGGCGGTGCCCGATGAGCGACATCGCCGAGCAGCAGGCCGCCGACGAGGCCGCCCGCCAGCACATCGCCGCAGCCGAGGAAGCCGCCCGCGCCGCTGAGGCCGCCCGCGCCGCCGCCGAAGCCCTGCAAGGCAAGTAACCGCTCACCCTTCCGACGGAGGCTGCCCTACCTGGGGCAGCCTCCGTCGGCACTCCACCCGGAGACCACCATGAAGAGCTACATCGGCCCCTACGAGGCCCGTACCGACACCGACTTGATCGAGCTGGCGCTCGGCACCCCGATCGCCCTCTGGCTCGGAGAGGACGGCGAGAGCGCCGCCGAGCGTGCCGCCCGCCTCGACGCCGCCCGCGACATCGCCGCCGACGGCCCCGGCCTGTACGACCGGGCCCTGCGCGCCGTCGCCGACCTCCTCGACGCCCGCCCGTACCTGACCGCGCTGCCCGGCACCGCGCCTCGCACCACGGCGGTCACGCTGCGCGCGGCCCGTCGCACCACCGGCTACGGCACGACGGAGGTGGCGGCGTGAACCCGACCCTGGCCGACCTCTCTGTACCGCTGGCGGCACTGCGCCTGCTGGCCGCGGATCACCCCGCGCTGCCCGCCGTGGAGGTGGACGTCACCCCGGTCTTTCCCCGCGAGTTGACGCTCCGGATCCACGATGACTTCGGCGCGTTCGAGACGTGGCGGACCGCTCTCGGCATCAGCCCCGAGGCCGTGAC
>NZ_VKJP01000649.1 GCF_007280575.1 Streptomyces benahoarensis | reverse complement strand
GGTGTGGGGCGACATCCGTCGCGGGGGAGAGGATTGGGTGCCCGGAGCGAGGGGCAGAAAGGGGGGCGGGCCGGAGCCGTGCAGGGCGTCGGCGGTCGCGGGACCTGAGAGGTTCCACCGGGCGACCGACGCGGCACTCCCGAAGGCCCGAGGACAGGCGTGGTGCCGGGCCGTACGGAGCGGAGCGGGACGCCGGAATCCGGTCCCGGAAAGGCCGGTTCGAACCCGGTTCGGTACGGCGCGGGCGAGATGACCGACGCGGTCGGTCACGGTGTTCGCCGGGCGCGATGCCCTTCGGTAGCGTATCGGCCCGCGCCGCACCGGGTGCGCCTACGGGCGAACGGGAGCCGGGCAAAGGCCGTGTCTGCCCGCGCCGCGCCGGTGGCGGGGGCGTACAACGGACGTTCAGCGATCGTTGATCGGTGATCTTCACACTGGTCCGCATGTTGCGCCGTGTGACCTCAGAGCATGCAGATGGCCCCAGCGAGCCGCGGGCCTCCCGTCGGCCGGGCGGTTCACGGGCCGCGCTGACCTGGTCCGGCGAGCCGGGGCGGCTGGAGGAGCTGACCCACGGCATGCTCCTCGACCGGGCGGAGCGCGCCGCGACCGTGCTGCGCCGCCTCGGCGTCGGCGCGGGCGACCGGGTCGCCGTCCATCTGCCGCTGATCCCGGAGTCGGTGATCGTCACGCTCGCCTGCGGACAACTGGACGCCGTCCGGGCCACGCTCCCGGTGCAGCTCACCGCCCCGCAACTCGCCGCCCGCGTACGGGAGTCGGGCGCGCGGGTCCTGGTCACCGCGGACGCGGCGTTCTGGGACGGGGCCGTCCGCCCCGTGAAGCCGGTCCTGGACCGGGCCCTGCACCACGCCACGCGCCGTGACGCGACGGAGCCCATAGCGCCCGTCCTCGTCGTCAGCCGCTGCGCCCGCCCCGTGGGCTGGACCCCGGGCCGCGACCGCTGGTGGCACGAGGAGCTGGAGCGGGCCTGAGCCGGGGCGCGCGGGGCAGGGCGTACGCCCCCGGCATGCCACTGGGCAAGCCCGTCGGTGCCTGGTTCCGGCGTACCGGCGATGACTGGCCCTGGCGTGGCGGGGAACCGGCCCTGACGTGGCCGGGATGGGCGCGGGGCGCGGCCGGAACGCCGGTCCGGGGCCCCGCGCTACAGGAGCGGAAGGCGCCAGGCCACGCCCGCGCCACACGGCCGGAACGCACGCCGGGCCGGGCACTTCGCCACACGGCCAGGAGGCGCCGAACCGGCCCGCGCCGCACGATCAGGATGCCCGGAACGGGCCCGTCACCACGCAGTCAGGACGGCCCGGACCGGCCCGCCCCGCTTGGCCGGGACCCTCGCGGACCGGACGCCCCTACGCCCCCGGTGTCGACTTCGCCACACGGCCAGGAGGCGCCGAACCGGCCCGCGCCGCACGATCAGGATGCCCGGAACGGGCCCGTCACCACGCAGTCAGGA
>NZ_VKJP01000648.1 GCF_007280575.1 Streptomyces benahoarensis | reverse complement strand
GGGGCGGCATCGGGGTCGGCGATCCGGGCCTCGGCGGGGGCGGCCGGTGATCCAGTGGCGGCAGTCCGGGCCTCGGCGGGGGCGGCCGGTGATCCAGTGGCGGCGGTCGGTTCGGCGGCTCGTTCTGCCACTGGAGGTGTCGCCTGCTCCACTGTCGGAGCCGCCGCCGGACCCGTAGCCGACTCCGCCACTCGATCCGTCGCTTGTGCTGCCGCTGGTTCCGCAGCCGGATCCGGCGCTCGGTCCGCCGAGGGGCCCGCGCCGGGCCCGATGGATGGCACGGCGCCGCCGGCCGACGGCTCACCCTCCGCGGGGGACATGCCGCCGCTCCCCCGCGCGCCGCCGTCGTACGGCCCGCCCGCGGCCGACGGATCGGCGGCGGGGGCCGGTACGGGACGGGGCCTCCGGGTGCGGCCGGTGGCGATGCGGCAGGCGTCGTCGAGCGGGCCCTCGATCCAGTGGGCGAGGGTGGCGAGCCCGCTGAGCGGCAACGGCGGGTCGGCCCGCAGGTCCTCCACGGTGATGCCGTCGTCCTCGACGGTGACCAGCACGTCGATCCGGGCGCCGTCGGGGAACGTCAGCCGGGCGCTCACCCAGGGCTCCAGCAGATCCAGCCGGGACGGCGCGGCATCGGCCGTCTCCAGGGGGCCGTCCCCGTCCGGGAGGCCGTCCGCGCCCTCGCGGGACGGCGCGGCCGAGCCGTGTCCGCGCAGTTCCCAGGCGGGCCAGTCACCCCTCACGTCCTGGGCTTCATATCGTTCACTAACGGTATAAAAGTCGCTTTCCGACACGGGGGAAACCTAGCGCCCACCCCGCCCGGCCCAGCCGCGCGGCACGCTCATCGCACTGGGACTACACCGATAGCGCAGCTCACTTCACCGGCGGAACACGGCTCACCTGCTCGGAGGCCCGGCATCCGGGCGCCCTCCGCGTACGGCGCTCCCGCCCGGTCAGTGCGCGCCGAGCCGTTCCGCCTGGAGGTCGGCCGCGCGCAGGACGCCGTCGATCAGGCCGGGGAACAGCGCGTCCAGATCCTCCGTACGCAGGGCGTTCATCTTCGCCGTGCCCCGGTAGCTCTGCCGGATGACACCGTTCTCGCGCAGGACGCGGAAGTGGTGGGTGCAGGTGGACCGGCTCACCGGCAGTTCGATGTCCGCGCAGTTCAGATCGGTGTGCGCGGCCGCGAGACGGCAGACGATGCGGAGCCGCATCGGGTCGGCGAGGGCGTGCAGCACCTCGGCGAGACGGATGTCCTCGCAGCGCGGATGCTCCAGTGCACGCGCGCCGGTCGCGGTGCCTGCGGACGGCGTCTCGGTCGGCATGGCGGCTCCTGACGTTCGGCGACGGTGAACGGCGGGCCGGTGCCCACCGGCCTTCATGGTACGAGGACCATCGTAATTCCCCGGCCGTCGCCCGGGGGCGCACTCCCCGAACCGGGCGCCCCCATCCCATCCCCTGTCTCTTATAC
>NZ_VKJP01000647.1 GCF_007280575.1 Streptomyces benahoarensis | reverse complement strand
CGCCCCTACAGGAACGTCCGCCCCTCGCCCCGATACGTCGGCACCGTGGCCACCACCCGGTCGCCGTCCACCAGCCGCAGCGCGTCGAACCGTTCGCACAGCTCACCGGCCTTGGCGTGGCGGAACCACACCTTGTCGCCGATCTCCAGCCGGTCGGCGGCCGCCCCCAGCAGCGGCGTCTGCACCTCGCCCGGGCCCTCCTGCGGGTCGTAGCGCAGCCCGGCCGGAAGGTACGGCTCCGGCAGCCGGTCGGTGCCCGCCACCCCCGACGCCGGATAGCCGCCGCCCAGCACCGTCACCACCCCGGGCCCGGGGCGCCGCACCACCGGCTGCGCGAACAGCGCTGCCGGACGCCCCCGGAACGCCCGGAAGTTGTCGAACAGCCGCGGCATGAACAGCCCCGAACCGGCCGCGATCTCGGTGATCGCCGCCTCCGCCGCCGTGTGCTGCACACTCCCGGTGCCACCGCCGTTCACGAACTCCAGCCGCGGCGCCACCGCCCGCACCGCCCGTACGGCCTCCCAGCGCCGCCCCGCCAACTCCTTGCGCGCCGCGGCCTGCACCATCCGCACCGTCCGCGAGAACACCGGCCGCCCCGCGACCTCGTCGCCCACACCCGCCACATGCCCCTCGTACGCCATCAGCCCGGCCAGCCGGAAGCCGGGGCGGCGCACCACCTCCCCGGCCAGCGCGGCCAGTTGGGACGGGCGGCGCAGCGGCGACCGGCGGGCGCCGACCCGCAGCGCGCCGCCGCCGACGCGGTACGAGGTGTCCAGCTCCAGGCAGACGCGTATCTCCGCCCCGTGACCGGTGGGACGGCAGGCGTCGATCAGGTCCAGATGCGCCGGGTCGTCGACCATCACCGTCACCGCGGCGGCCGCCCGCGCGTCCTTCGTCAGCTCGGTGAGCGCGGCACGGTCCGCCGTCGGGTACGCCAGCAGTACGTCGCCGAAGCCCGAACGCGCCAGCCACAGCGACTCGTCGAGCGTGAAACTCATGATCCCCGCGAAGCCCTCCCGGGCCAGCACCCGCTCCAGCAGCGCCCGGCAGCGCACCGACTTGCTCGCGACCCGGACCGGCTTGCCCTGCGCACGGCGCACCAGATCGTCGGCGTTCGCGTCGAAGGCGGTCAGATCGACGACGGCCAGCGGCGCGTCCAGTCCGGCGGTCGCACGGTCGTAACGGGCTTTGTCGCCATACGCGACGGCGGGGTCCTGGGACATGGCGGCAGCCTGCCAGACACCGCTACCACTGGGTAGGGGCAGGGAACCCGCCGCACCGGCCGCGGGGGTTCGGGCCGGACCACCGGAGACCGTAGAGTGTCCGGATGCCGTAACCAGCGGGTCAGCGGCGTTTTACAGGGATAAGAACCACCTTGCCCCGATTGCGGTACGGGGACGGGTGTGTGGCGCGAGGGGGGCGCGGGTGAGCACCGAGGCGGACTGTGCCGGAAAGCCGAACCTCCCCCCGATACCCC
>NZ_VKJP01000646.1 GCF_007280575.1 Streptomyces benahoarensis | reverse complement strand
GGCGGGAGCCGAAGGGCCGGGGTGCCGGGACCGGGCCGAAGGCGCCGAAGCCGGGGCCCGCGGCCGTGCCGGAAGGCGCCGAGGCCGAGGGGCCCGCCCCAGGTCAGCCCCAGGTCAGCCCCTCAGTCCGCCGCCACGAACGTCCGCGCCACCTTGTCGTGCCAGCACTGGCGCCACGGCTTGTCGAAGAGGCACCAGGCCGCGTCGAGGACGCCGACGACCAGGAAGCCGAGGACGCCGAAGACCAGCCAGCGCTTGATCAGGGACATCAGCTCGGGGGTGTCATGGCTCTCGATGTCCACGACCCGCACACCGCACAGCTTCTTGCCGAGGCTGCGGCCCCACTTGAGGGTCGGCAGCAGCTCGATCAGCCCGCCGCCGAGCACCACCGCCGCCAGCATCGCGAGGAACAGTGGAGCGGTCCCGCCGTCGAGCAGATAGACCGTCACCTCACGGCCGGACTCCTTGGCCGCCGTGATCTTCGCGTCGACGTGGTCCATGGCGCCGCCCCACAGCGGCAGCGCGACGAGGACCGTCAGCACGGCGAGGAGGGCCAGGTCGATCAGCCGGGCGGCGAGCCGACGGCCGAGCGCCGCCGGGTGCGCCTGCTCCGTGGCGAACGGGTCGGCGGTCGGCGGCTTCCACGGGATGACGCCGTCGTCACCGGCCGATCCACCCGCCGGACCCGCGCCGCCCGGGAACGGGAAACCGCCCCCGGCGGCCGGTCCGGGCTGCGGGACGGCCTGCGGCGGCACCGGGCCGGGCGCGGCCGGCGCCTGCGGCGGGTTGAACGGCGCCTGCCGGGGGTGCGGGTGCTGCGGATGCGGCGGGTACGCCGGTCCGCTCGCGCCCGCACCGGGCATCGACTGCGGCCCGCTCGGCGCCGGGGCGGCCGGACCACCCGGTCCGCCCTGACCTGCGGCCGGAGCGGAACCGGCGGCACCGCCCTGACCCGCGGCCGGGCCGGGACGCCGGGGCAGGCGGATCGCCATCGTGCCGCCGTCCTTGGGCGCCGGGCCGTCGCCCGGGCGGACCGCGCGGATCGTGGTGGTGCCCTGGTCGCGGGCGGGCGGCCGGACCGCGCGGATGGCGACCGTGCCGTCGCGACGCGACGGCGGCTCCGGCTCCTCGCCCCGCTGCCCGGACGCCGCGGCGCCGGACTCCGCGTCGGCGTCGCCCCGCTCACGCGGCGACGGGATGGCGCCCCGGGTCTCCCCCGTAACGGAGGGCGTACCGGACGACGCGTCGGATGCGCCCCACGAGACGGGCCCGGCGGCGCCGGTGCCGCCCTGCTGGGTGGCGTCGGCCTGCCAGGCGGAGGCGGGCGCAGGACCGCTGCCGTGCAGCCGGGCCGGATCGTCCCAGGAGAGCGGGGAACCGCCGCCCGCGGCGGGGGTCCCGGAGCCCTCGTCGAGGAAGACCGGGCCGGTCTCCTCTCTCTTATACAATCTGACGCTGCCGACGACTTAATAGGTGTAGATCTTCGGG
>NZ_VKJP01000645.1 GCF_007280575.1 Streptomyces benahoarensis | reverse complement strand
CCCCCGGTCCCGGTCCGCGTCGCCCCGCGGCCCGACCGTCAGCACCCGCACGCCTGGCCCGGCCACCCCCCGCGCCATCGCCGTGAAGTCGACGCCCCGCCACACCCCGGGGACGAGAACGAACTCGGCCGCCGATTCGGCAAGGATGAAACCGAGTTCGCGTTCCCGCAGCAGATGGAGCACCGGTATCTGCACCGCCCCGAGCCGGGCCAGCGCGAGGGAGGCGAGCACCGTGCCGATCCGCGTCGGCAGCTGCCAGGCCACCCGGGTACCGGCCCGGACGCCCTGCCCCCACAGCCCGGCGGCCACCCGCAGGGCCGCGTTCCGCGCCTGTACGAAGGTGATCCGCCGCCCCTCGGCGTCGAAGAACATCGGCGCCCCGGGGGAGGCTCCCGCGCGGTACTCGACAAGTTCCCAGAGTGTGTGCACACGGCCGGACTCGAACACGGCGCCTCCTGGCCACGAGGGAGCGGTGCGGGGCGCCAAGAGTAGAACTGATGGTCCGTCAGGTCCAGATTCGGGCCGGGAGTCGACTGTGCCGGGAACGGCCGCGGCCGGCGCCCGCGGGACCCTTACGGGTGCGGGGCCGGCCGCCGGGTGGTTGCCGTAAGGGTGTGGTTCTACGGGGCGAGGGGGATGTGGCTGTCGGCCGTGGTGACGGTGCCGGGCGCGACCGGGATGTGGCTGTCGCTCGCGGTGACGGCACCGGGCGCGAACGGAATGTGACTGTCCCCCGGGACGAACGGTATGTGGCTGTCCCGTGTGGTGGGCGGCGCCGGGATGTGGCTGTCGGCCAGGGCGGGGGAGGCCGCGATGCCGAGGGCGGTGGCGCCGAGGGCGGCCGTGATCAGGGTGCGCGTGATGCGGTTCATGTCAGCTCCAAAGTGTGCGGGATCCGTAGGGAAACGTTCCCTTGTGTGAACCGTGCCTGACGAGACGAAGGTAGCCTCTTGTCAGCCAGATGTTCGACCAAATCACGGGAAGTTGCCCAAAAAACACGCGAGTTGAAGCCCCCTTGGGGGAGCGGGACACTCCGCTGCGACCCCTTCTCGGTCGTCACCGCAACCGTTGCACCCGCATCGCCCCCCGGGCCCGGATCGGCGCCCCGTACCCGTAGGGGGCCCGTACGGGTCTCGTACGGGCCCCCTACGGGTACGGCCGGTTTCGATGGCTCCCCTGATTACGTCATCGAAACCGGCCGCCACGATCCCCCGATCGTGCCCGGCGCGCGCTGGCGCCGGGTGCCCGGAACGGTCGGCCCCTCCCCAGGTGCCGCCCGCCCGGACGTCTTGCCCCCCGGGCTGCACGGGGCCCACGGACCTCACGGCCCACGAGCCTCGGCAGGCCCCGGACCTCATGGGCCTCGACCCGGGGGTCCGCTCCGTACGGGTGATCCCGCCGAGGGCCGGTTCCCTTACGGGATGCCGTAGGGGAACCCGGCCCGCGGATGCCACAGGTACGGCGGCACAGCGCACTCCCGGAGGGGGAAACCGGGTGCTGTC
>NZ_VKJP01000644.1 GCF_007280575.1 Streptomyces benahoarensis | reverse complement strand
ATCTGTCCCTTGACGGTTCTCGCCAAAACGGGGCGCGAGCCGTGGGTGCGGCCGACCGCGCCCCGTTTTGGCGAGAACCGTCAAGGGACAGATAGCCTCCTAATCCTCACGGGGGCACGAGGGCGCCTCTGCCCCGACCATCTCGCGAGGGGCGGAGAATGATCGAGGCAGTCGGCCTGACGAAGCGCTACGGCGCCAAGACGGCCGTGCACAACCTGTCGTTCCAGGTGCGGCCGGGCACCGTCACGGGTTTCCTGGGGCCGAACGGTTCCGGCAAGTCCACGACGATGCGCATGATCCTGGGCCTGGACGCCCCGACGTCGGGCCACGCCACCATCGGCGGCCGTCCGTTCCGCCAGCTCCCCAACGCCCCACGGCAGGTGGGCGCGCTGCTGGACGCCAAGGCGGTGCACGGAGGGCGCAGCGCGCGGGCGCATCTGCTGTCGCTGGCGCAGCTGTCGGGCATTCCGGCCCGCCGGGTCGACGAGGTGCTCGGCGTGGTCGGTCTCCAGGACGTCGCGGGGCGCCGCTCCAAGGGCTTCTCCCTCGGCATGGGGCAGCGGCTGGGCATCGCCGCCGCGCTGCTGGGCGACCCGCAGGTGCTCCTCTTCGACGAGCCGGTCAACGGCCTCGACCCGGAGGGCATCCTGTGGGTGCGCAACCTGATGAAGCAGCTGGCGGCGGAGGGCCGTACCGTCTTCGTCTCGTCGCACCTGATGAGCGAGATGGCGCTGACCGCTGAGCATCTGATCGTGATCGGCCGGGGCCAGCTGATGGCGGACATGCCGGTCAAGGACTTCATCTCGGCCAACTCCGCCGACTTCGCCCGGGTCCGTACGCCCGGCACCGAGCCGGAGCAGCGCGAGAAGCTGGCCGCGGCGCTCGGTGAGGCCGGTGCCCGGATCGAGCCCGAGCAGGACGGCGCGCTGCGGGTGACGGGACTGCCGCTCCCCCGCATCAGCGATCTCGCCCACGAGGCGGGCGTCCGGCTCTGGGAGCTGTCGCCGCATCAGGCGTCCCTGGAGGAGGCGTACATGCGCCTGACCCAGGGCGCGGTGGACTACCGCTC
Source organism: Streptomyces benahoarensis (assembly GCF_007280575.1). Classification (GTDB taxonomy): domain Bacteria; phylum Actinomycetota; class Actinomycetes; order Streptomycetales; family Streptomycetaceae; genus Streptomyces; species Streptomyces benahoarensis. The sequence continues at coordinate 407 of NZ_VKJP01000644.1, read as the reverse complement.
GACCTCCGACGCGCGCGCCGGACTCCAGCAGGCGCCCGCCGGGCACCCGCAGCAGCTCGGCGCCCCGCACGGCTTCCCGCCCGCCCAGGGCGGCCCGGCGCCCCAGGGCGCGATGCCCGGCGCGCAGCCGAACCCGTCCGCCCCCCAGGGCCCGTACGCGCCGCAGGCCGCCCCGGGTCAGGGGTACCCGCCGCCCGCCCAGGGAGGTCCGGTGCCGCAGGGTCCGGTGCCCGGCGCGCAGCCGAACCCGTACGCCCCGCAGCCGCCCGCGGCCCCGATGCCGCCGGCTGCTCCCGCCGACATGACCGCGCCGCACCACGAGGAGGCCCGATGACCAGCCCTCAGCAGCCGCAGCCCTGTCTCTCATACACATCTCCGAGCCCACGAGACGCTCATGAATCAAGATA
>NZ_VKJP01000643.1 GCF_007280575.1 Streptomyces benahoarensis | reverse complement strand
CCCCCTCACCCCGCCATGCCAGCCCCGGCACACCGCTGCCGCCATGGCCCAGGCGACCGAGAACGTGACCGCTCAGAGCCAGGTGGCGAATTCCAGGAGGAGTTCGCCGTGACGGCGGTCGCCCGATGCGGTTTCGCGGACTCCGGCGGCCACCGCGCGGTAGCGCGTCCAGTCGCGCAGCCGGTCGCGGTCGACCTCCAGGGACTCGGCGAGTTTCGCCACCCGGCGACGGGTCGCGGCCGCGGCGCCCGAGCCGGCCGCCAGGTCCTCGAAGCGGTCCGTGGCCAGCGCCGCGAGGTCATAGGCCCGCTCGCCGACCACCGGGACGGGGCCCACCGCCAGCCACGGCGCCCGCTCCCCGGCGAGGACCTTGCCCTGACGGAACGCGCCGTGCAGCACGTACTCCTCGGTGGCGGAGGACGGCAGCGCACGGCGCAGCTCCGCCGCCTGCTCCACCAGGGGAGCGGCCGTCGGCGTCAGGGCACCCGCCGTGCGCAGCGCCTCCACCGCCTCCTCCGTGCGGTCCGACAGCGTTTCGAACCCGTGGTCCGCAGCGGGTGCCACCCACAGGCGGCGTACCGTTCCTGCAGCCTCCAGCAGCGCCCGCGCCTCCGGCAGCGACCGCAGTGAGACCGAGCCCTGGAGACGTTCCAGCAGCAGCGCACCGCTCGCCTCGTCCGCCTGCAGCAGCCGGACCGCGCCCCAGCCGTCCCACAGCCGCAGTACCGCGGCCTCCCGCGCGTGCAAGCGGCCCGGGACGGGGAACTTGAGCGTCGCCGGGGTCCCGTCCTGCTGCCGGACGAGCGCGACCAGGCTGCTGCGGCCCCCGGGCGCGTCCACCCGCTCCAGCGTCAGCCCCCACGCGTCGAGCCGCTCGTGGACCGCCGACGGCAGCGCGGCCAGCCAGGCGCGCACGGGGGCGGCCGGGTCGCTGCCGAGGGAGGTCACCAACCGCCGCGGTGGTTCGACGGGTGCCGTTGCCATGCCTTGCCGTCCCTTTCCAGGATCAAGGGTCGCCCGGCCCGTCAGGGCCCGCGGCCGGTCGTCAGAGCGCGTTCGCCGAGACGCTCACGGACGGGGACGGGGCGCCGTTCGCCGCCCGTTCCGCGAGCCCAGGGAAGGCTACGCCGCTGCCGCGCCACCGCACCGCACGCACCGCCGCCTCACGGAGCGCGGCGGCCGCGTCCGCGCGGCGCTCCGCGTCCCCCGCACGCACCAGCCCCGCGTAGACGGCGGCGAGCCGGTCCTCCAGCTCGGCGGCGAGCCGGACCGCGGCGGCGGCGTCCGGCACGGGGAACGGCAGCTCGTACGCCGCGGCCGCCGCCGCGGGGGTGCCGCCGAGGTCGCGCACCGTGCGGCGCAGCGCGTCGCGGCGCGCGCGGTGGGCGTCGTAGGCGTCGTGGGCCTCCTTGCGGCGGTCGGCGGCGATCCGCCCGCCGACCACGCCGTAGCCGCTGGCTCTTATACACATCTCCGAGCCCACGAGACGCTCATGAATCA
>NZ_VKJP01000642.1 GCF_007280575.1 Streptomyces benahoarensis | reverse complement strand
CCCCGGGAAACCGCCACCCGCGACATAAACGACACCCCGCCCTCCCTGGCGGGAATGCCACCGAATTCCCTCCACCATTCCCGCCTCACCACCCCGCCCGAAGGCTCCGTACGGCCATCCACCCTCGCGGAATAAACAGCCCAAAGCAGACATTGCGACATGCGCGGGAATATCGCGTCGAGCCCCGCCGCCCGCCCCGGTAGCCTGGGAGGGTGATTGACCTTCGCCTGCTCCGTGAGGACCCCGACCGTGTGCGCGCCTCCCAGCGCGCCCGTGGAGAGGACGTCGCACTCGTCGACGCGCTTCTCTCCGCCGACGAGCGGCGCAGGTCGTCCAGCGTCCGCTTCGACGAACTGCGCGCCGAACAGAAGGCGCTCGGCAAGCTGATCCCCAAGGCCACCGGCGACGAGAAGGCCGTCCTGCTGAAGAAGGCCGGCGAACTCTCCGCCGCCGTCAAGGCCGCCGACGCCGCCCAGGACGAAGCCAAGGAAGAGGCCCAGACCCTCCTCCGCCAGCTCGGCAACCTCGTCCACCCCGACGTCCCCGTCGGCGGCGAGGAGGACTTCACCGTCCTGGAGACCCACGGCACCATCCGCGACTTCGCCACCGAGGGCTTCGAGCCCAAGGACCACCTGGAGATCGGCGAACTCCTCGGCGCCATCGACGTCGAACGCGGCGCCAAGGTCTCCGGCTCGCGCTTCTACTACCTCACCGGCATCGGCGCCCTGCTGGAACTGGCCCTGGTCAACGCGGCCATCGCCCAGGCCACCGCCGCCGGATTCACCCCGATGCTCACCCCCGCGCTGGTCCGCCCCCGCGCCATGGAGGGCACCGGCTTCCTCGGCCAGGCCGCCGAGAACGTCTACCACCTGGAGAAGGACGACTACTACCTGGTCGGCACCTCCGAGGTCCCCCTCGCCGCGTACCACATGGACGAGATCCTCGAAGCGAGCCAGCTCCCGCTGCGCTACGCAGGCTTCTCGCCCTGCTTCCGCCGCGAGGCCGGCACCTACGGCAAGGACACCCGCGGCATCTTCCGCGTCCACCAGTTCGACAAGGTCGAGATGTTCTCGTACGTCACACCGGACGACGCAGAGAACGAGCACCGGCGCCTCCTCGACTGGGAGAAGCAGTGGCTGACCGGCCTGGAGCTGCCGTTCCAGGTCATCGACGTCGCCACCGGTGACCTCGGCGCCTCCGCCTCGCGCAAGTTCGACTGCGAGGCGTGGATCCCCACCCAGGGCAAGTACCGCGAGCTGACCTCCGCCTCGAACTGCAACGAGTTCCAGGCCCGTCGGCTCTCCGTCCGGATGCGCGAAACCGTCGACGGCAAGCCGAAGGTCCAGCCGCTCGCGACGCTCAACGGCACGCTCTGCGCCGTCCCCCGCACCATCGTCGCGATCTTCGAGAACCACCAGCAGGCCGACGGCTCCGTGCGCGTCCCGGCGATGCTCCGCCCGTACCTGGGCGGCCGCGAGATCCTGGAGCCCACCTCCAAGTGACCGCCCCCGGACCTGTCTCTTATACACATC
>NZ_VKJP01000641.1 GCF_007280575.1 Streptomyces benahoarensis | reverse complement strand
ACCTATTAGGTCGTCGGCAGCGTCAGATGTGTATAAGGGACGGGTGAGGTAGCGGGGCGACGGCGGCCGGCCGCGGCCTCCGGTGCGCTGGACGGGCTGGGCGCGGAGGTATCCGTGGTCTTCGAGGAGCCCGAGGGCGGGGTCGAGGGCATCGGCGGTGGGGAACTCCGAGCGGCTGACCTTGAGCATCAGGTCCCGCTTGCTGAACTCGCCCCAACCCTGGGCACGGAGGGTTTCGAGAACGCTGGTGGCGCGGTCGGCGGTGGGGTCGGCGCCCATGGTGTCGAAGGCGGCCAGGCCGTGGCTGGTGAAGTACTCGCCCAGCTCGACGGCCCCGCGCATCGTCTCCTCGGAGACGGGAATGCCGGGAGCGTTGTCGAGGTGTTCCGCGACGTGGAGGAGACCGGCGATGCGGGCGGCGGCGCCCACGACCTTCCCGGCCCAGTCCTCGATATGGCCGAGCTCGCCGCCGCGCTTGCGGAGTTTGGGCTCGGTGCGGTCCTTGAACTCCTTAAGGACGGCGTAGGCGTCGGGGTCGAGCTGGAGGGCGGCGGGGTCGGTCCACTCGGCCATGGCCAGGGTGAGGTCGATGACGGTGCGGGTGTAGACGTCCTTGGTCTCGTCGGGGATGGGGTCGGGTTCGGACTTGCGGTAGCCGACCAGGGATTCCGGCAGGGAGTACAGGAAGCGGGCGAGCAGGCCCTTGCCGCGGGCGGCTTCGACGCGGCCGATGGCGTCCAGGACGTGCGGCTGCACGCAGATGCCCATGGTGACGGCCGGGCGCTCGATGTACTCCTGGCGGGTCTGCCGGTCGACCTTCAGCCGGTCGCCCGCGTGGCCTTTGAGGAAGACGCCGAGGTTGGGGGCGCCGCTGGAGTAGCGGCCGGCCATGATGTCGAAGATCTCGCCCTCCGCCGACATGACGGAGATCCGGTCGCCCTGCTCGGCCAGGCGGCTGGTGACCGTCTCGGCCGTCGCGTCGTCCGCGAGGAGCTGCGGCACGACCGGCACCGTCACCGACTCCGCCGTCTGCCCCAGCGCCACGGCGGTCTCCATCAGCGCCTCCCGCTCGTCGGGCGACGCCTTCGCGGCCTTCGCAACGGCGGCGTCGGCGGTGTCCTTGGCCAGGCGCGCGGTCATCTGCGCTTCCACGATCGCCGGGGTCGCGGCCTCCTTGAGGCGCTTCTCGGCGTCGAAGAGGGGGTCCGACAGCAGCGCGAACACGGCGGACTTCCGGTTCGCCGGGGGCAGGGCGACGGCGACGTAGAGGTTGGTGGGCTCGCGCCAGTTGCCCCGGACGTGGACGACGGACCGGCCGCCGGCCGCTGTCGCCAGGACCGACAGGGACAGGCATCCCGCGAGGTCAACGGGCGTCTGAGTCTCCTCCGCGACCGCGAGGACGAACTCCCGCAGCCAGCCGGGCAGGGCGTGGACGGGGAAGGGTGCCAGGACGCGGGGTCCCTTGAGGCAGTCTCTTATACAGATCTGACGCTGCCGACGACTTAATAGGTGTGGATCTCGGTGGTCCCGGGTTCACCTACAA
>NZ_VKJP01000640.1 GCF_007280575.1 Streptomyces benahoarensis | reverse complement strand
CGGAGATGTGTATAGGAGACAGCCCGGGCCCCGGCCCCGCCTGCGGGACCCCCACGAGCCCGGCCGGGCCCTCCACCGCGTGGCCCCGGGGCCAGGCCCGACCCCGGCCCCGCCGAGGGGTCCGGCGCCGCACCGGACGCGGCGCCTGGCCCCGCTCCGGGCGCACCGCCGCACGGCGCGCCGCAGGCGCCCTCCGCCGCTACGCCGCCCTCGGGCGCCGCCCCGCGCGGCGCCCCGCTCCATCGCACCCCGGGGCCGCGCTCCAGTCCGCCGCGCCCCGGGTCCACGCGCCAGGCCCGCCGCCCCCGGGCGCGGCCCGTCGCTCATCGCCGCAACGCCCCCCAGGTGTCCGGCCCGACGACGCCGTCCGGGGCCAGCCCGGACGCCTTCTGGAACGCGCGGACCGCGCGCTCGGTCCGCGGGCCGTAGACGCCGTCGGCGGCGCCCGCGCCGTAGCCGCGGTGGCGCAGCAGGCACTGCGCCTCGACGACCTCCCAGCCGGTGCTGCCGACGTCCAGCAGCCGGACCTCGGTACGGCTGTGCCCGGCGTGCAGGAAGCCGCCGCTGCGGATGACCGCACAGCCGCGCTCCTGGCCACGTCGGACGGTGAACACGCCCTGCACCGCATCGACCGCCTCCGGGCCCAGCCAGGGGCGGCCCGCCAGCAGTCCGGCGACGAACGTGGCCAGCACCACGCCGCCCAGCACCCCCACCACCCTGGGCCGTACGCCGCCGTCGCCGCCGTCCTCGCCGCCGTCGACCGGCTGCGGCGCCCCGGGGCGGGGCAGCTGGGCGGGCACCACGGGCCGGTCCGGCGCCCCGCACCGGGCGGCCGGGGGCAGGTACCGCTCCTCCCACGCCTCGGCGGCCGACCGCCACAGCGCCAACAGCCTTACGGGGTCGGCCGCGCAGATCCGCGCCAGCGCCTCGACGGCGTCGCGCGGCGGCAGTTGCTCGGCGTTGAGGTAGCTCTCCCAGGACGCGCGGCTGTACGGGGTCCGCGCCGCGAGGGCGGTGAGGCTCAGCCCGCTGCGGTCCTTCAGCATCCGTATCCGTACCGCGAGTTGTCGCACCCGGTGGTCCAGAGGAACGGGCAGTTCCTGCCAACGCGCCATGTTCACCCCATAGGCATGCGGTGTCTCCCGGCAAGGAGGCGCCTCCATCTGCCTACAAATACCAAGATTTCCACGCCGGGTGAGCGGCGGAAACGGGGGCTGTGAGGGCCTTCCCGGCGCGTTCGGGGCCCCACACGCCCGCGCTCCGCGCTCCCTTCCCTGACCCCGCGCCCGGCCCCGTCCCGCACCCCGGCCCAGCCGTCCCGACAGGTCGGCGGGGGCGCCGTACCCGAGGCACCGGCCTGCCCCGGAACCACCGGCCGGCGCGTACGGACTGGTGGACGGAGCCTCGATGCCGATGCCTGTTTCTTATACACATCTCCGAGCCCACGAGACGCTCATGGATCGACAATTAGTAGAAGCCAGCGGTGAGGGGTGCTGGCTATAAAAGTATAAACGAA
>NZ_VKJP01000063.1 GCF_007280575.1 Streptomyces benahoarensis | reverse complement strand
CCCTCACTCCCAGCTGTAGAACCCCCGCCCCGACTTCCGCCCCAGCTCGCCCCGCGCCACCTTGGTGCGCAGCAGCTCCGGCGGGGCGAAGCGGTCACCGAGCGTGGCGTGCAGATGCTCGGCGATGGCCAGCCGGACATCCAGCCCCACCAGGTCCGTCAGGCGCAGCGGCCCCATCGGGTGGCGGTAGCCGAGGGTCATCGCGTCGTCGATGGCTTCCGGCGCGGCGACGCCCTCCTCCACCATCCGGATCGCCTCCAGGCCCAGCGCCACCCCGAGGCGGCTGCTGGCGAACCCGGGGGAGTCCTTGACCACGACATCCTTCTTGCCCAGCGCCCGGGTCCAGCCGAGCGCCCGCTCGACCGTCGCGTCGTCGGTGGCCGGTCCGACGACGATCTCCACGAGCGCGGAGGCCGGTACGGGGTTGAAGAAGTGCATGCCCAGGAAGCGGCCGGGGCGGTCGAGTGCCGCCGCCAGCTCGGTGACCGGCAGGGAGCTGGTGTTGGTCGCCAGCACCGTCCCCTCACCGACCGCCCGCTCCGCGGCGGCCAGCACCCCGGCCTTGAGCCCCGCGTCCTCCGGCACCGCCTCGACCACCAGCGCGGCCTCCGGCGGCAGCGCCCCGACCGACTCCACGGTGGTCACCCGGGCGAGTACCTCCTCGACCGCTTCCGCGAGCTTGCCGCGCTCGGCGGCGCGCCGCAGCCCCGTCGCGACCCGTTCCACGGCGGCGGCAGCCGCCCGTCCGTCGCTCTCCACGACCGTCACCGACGCCCCGGCGGCCGCGAAGGACTGCGCGATACCCGCGCCCATCCGGCCGCCGCCGATCACCCCGACGACGCCCGGCGCCGACGGCTCGGCAGATGCGCTGGTCATGCTCGTCTCCTCTGCTCCGCACCCTGTGTCGCCCGGACCCGCCCGGGCCTCGGTCCTGTCGTCACACGCCCGCCCGCCCTCCGGGAGACGGCGGGCGGGTGACGACAGGCCCTTGCCCGTGCGCGGCTCACACCCGCTCCACGAGCATCGCCACGCCTTGGCCGACGCCCACGCACAGCGTGGCGAGCCCGCGCCGGGCGTCCTCCCGCTCCAGCCGCCCCAGCAGTGTCAGCAGGATCCGGGCGCCCGAACACCCCAGGGGATGGCCCAGCGCCAGTGCCCCGCCGTCCGCGTTGACCCGCGCCTCGTCCAGCTCCAGCCGCCGGATCACCGCCAGCGCCTGTGCGGCGAACGCCTCGTTCAGCTCGACGGCGTCCAGCTGCGCCGCCTGCCAGCCGACGCGGGCCAGCGCCTTCTCGGTGGCGGGCACCGGGCCCAGCCCCATCAGCTGCGGCGCCACCCCGGCCGCCGCCGAGGTGATGATCCGGGCGCGCGGCGTCAGCCCGTACCGCTCGACGGCGGCGGCACTCGCCACGACCAGCGCGGCCGCGCCGTCCGAGAGCGGCGAGGCGGAACCGGCGGTCACCACGCCCCCGGGCCGGAAGAGCGGACGCAGCGCCCCCAGCTTCTCCGCCGTCGTCGACGGACGCGGTCCCTCGTCCCGTGTCACCACGCCGTCCGCCGTCTCCACGGGCACGATCTCGCGGTCGAACCGGCCCGCCTCCTGGGCGGCGACCGCCCGCCGGTGGCTGCGCAGCGCGAACGCGTCCGACGCGGCGCGGTCGACGGAGTCGAGCGCCGCGACCTCCTCGGCCGTCTCGCCCATCGACAGCGTCACCCGCACCTCCTCGGGCCCCGCGTCCGCCGCCACCGCGCGATCGGCAGCCGCGAAGCGCGGATTGGTGAACCGCCAGCCCAGGGAGGTGTCCCGTATCTCGCCGGGCTTCGCCCACGGCGTACCCGGCTTCTCCATGACCCATGGGGCGCGGGTCATCGATTCCACCCCGCCCGCCACGATCAGCTCGGCCTCGCCCGCCCGCACCGCCTGAGCCGCGGAGGCCACCGCCGTCAGCCCCGAGGCGCACAGCCGGTTGACCGTGTGGCCGGGCACCGTGTGCGGCAGGCCCGCCAGCAGCACGGCCATCCGCGCCACATTGCGGTTGTCCTCACCCGCCTGATTGGCCGCGCCGAGGATCACCTCGTCCACCGCCTCGCCCGGGATCCCCGCGCGCTGCACCGCCTCCCCGACCACCAGGGCCGCGAGATCATCGGGCCGTACGGAGGCCAGTGCGCCGCCGAAGCGGCCCTGCGGGGTGCGGGCGCCTTCGATGAGATAGACCTCGTCAGTCATGGCAGGCCTCCTCGGCGGGACGGGCGCCGCCCGGGAGGCACGCCGCCCCCGGCGCGCGGTGCGCGGCGGTCACGGCCGAGAGCCCCGGCGGCCGTCGGCGGGTGGGGGAGCCGGGGCTTCCCGGGGCGTACTGGGGCATGCGTTCCACCTCTTGACAGGCAGTGCTGATGCTTGATTACTTGACTGAGCCGCACGCTAACCGAATGTTCGGTCGGTGCACAAGATACGGAGAGGAGCTGTGGACAAGGTGAGGCACACCGCTGACGCCACCCCCGGCCCGGTCGAGCGCATGCTCGCCGCGGACCAGGCGTCCCGCGCCATGGGCATCGAGTTGCTGACGCACGGCGAAGGACACGCCCTGCTGCGGATGACGGTGACCGCGTCGATGGTCAACGGCCACGGCACCGCACACGGCGGCTGCCTCTTCCTGCTGGCCGACACCGCGTTCGCCTGCGCCTGCAACAGCCACGGCCCGGTCACCGTCGCGGCCGCCGCCGACATCGACTTCGTCGCCCCCGCGCACGAAGGCGACGTCCTGCACGCGACCGCGGTGGAGCGCACCCGCTTCGGCCGCAGCGGCCTCTACGACGTGACCATCCGCCGTGCCGACGAGGTGATCGCGGAATTCCGCGGCCGCAGCCGCAGCATCCGCAGAACGACGACGAAGGAGCCGCGATGAGCAGCGAACCGACGGCCCGGGCCACCGGAGCCCCCCGTCTCGGGGAGCCCCTGCCGGACGCCCTGCTGGACGACGGCGAGCGGATGACCCGCGAGGAGCTGCGCGCCGTCCAGCTCCACCGGCTGCGCGCGACGCTGCGCCACGCGTACGACAACGTCGAGCTGTACCGCACCAAGTTCGACCGCGCCGGGGTCCGGCCCGAGGACTGCGGCACCCTGGAGGACCTCGTACGCTTCCCGTTCACCACCAAGGCGGACCTGCGGGACACCTACCCCTTCGGGATGTTCGCCGTGCCGATGTCCGAGGTGCGCCGCGTCCACGCCTCCAGCGGCACCACCGGCCGCCCCACCGTGGTGGGCTACACCGACAACGACCTCTCCATGTGGGCCGACGTCGTCGCCCGCTCGCTGCGCGCCGCGGGCGCCCGCCCCGGCGACAAGGTGCACGTCTCCTACGGCTACGGCCTGTTCACCGGCGGCCTCGGCGCCCACTACGGCGCCGAGCGGGCCGGCTGCACGGTCATCCCGGCGTCCGGCGGGATGACCGCGCGCCAGGTGCAGATCATCCAGGACTTCCGCCCCGAGATCATCATGGTCACCCCGTCCTACATGCTCACCCTCCTCGACGAGTTCGAGCGGCAGGGCATCGATCCGCGCACCACCTCCCTGCGGATCGGGGTCTTCGGTGCCGAGCCGTGGACGGAGGGCATCCGGCGCGAGATCGAGGGGCGGATGGATCTCCACGCCGTCGACATCTACGGCCTCTCCGAGGTCTGCGGCCCCGGCGTCGCTCAGGAGTGCGTCGATACCAAGGACGGTCTGCACGTCTGGGAGGACCACTTCTACCCCGAGATCGTCGACCCGCTCACCGGCGAGTCCGTGCCCGACGGCGGGCGCGGCGAGCTGACCTTCACCTCCCTGACCAAGGAGGCGCTGCCGGTCATCCGTTACCGCACGCACGACCTGACCCGCCTGCTGCCCGGCACCGCCCGCCCCGCCTTCCGCCGGATCGAGAAGATCACCGGCCGCTGCGACGACATGATCATCCTGCGCGGGGTGAACGTCTTCCCCAGTCAGATCGAGGAAATCGTCCTGGCCGCCCCCGGCGTCGCCCCGCACTTCCAGATACGGCTGAGCCGCCGCGGCCGCATGGACCATATGGCCGTCCTCGTCGAGGCACGGCCGGGCACCGCCCCCGAGGCGCGCACGGCCGCCGCCGCCCAGATCGCCAAGGGCGTCAAGGACGGCGTGGGCGTCACGGTCGAGGTGACCATCGTCGAACCGGAGACCCTGGAGCGCTCGGTGGGCAAGATCCGCCGCATCAAGGACCTCCGGGACCGGGACCACTGAGTGCCGCGCCGCCCGGCGCCGTAGCAGCGCGGCACCGGGCGGGGCGGAGCCCGGGGGGAGCGCCCTACCGGTACGTACCGGCCCCGGCCCGCCCCCTCAGCCCGCGTCCGCGAGGACCATCTCCGCCGCCTTCTCGCCGATCATGATTGTCGGGGCGTTGGTGTTCCCGGACGGCACCGACGGCATCACCGACGCGTCCGCCACCCGCAGCCCCGCCACGCCGTACACCCGCAGCGACGGATCGACCACCGCCTCCACGCCCTGCCCCATCCGGCAGGTGCCCACCTGGTGGTGGTACGTCCCCACCGCCCGCCGCACATACGCCCGCAGATCGTCCCGGGTACGGGCCTCCGGACCCGGCGCCACCTCCGCCTTGCGCCAGGCGTCGAAAGCCCGCTGCCCGCCGATCTCCCGGCTCAGCTCCACCGCGTCGACCAGCGCCTCCAGGTCGTACGGATCGTCCAGCACGTTCGGATCGAGCAGCGGCGCCGCCTCGGGGTCCGCGGAGGCCAGCCGCAGCGTGCCGCGCGACCGGGGCCGTACGAGGCCCGGCGCGATGGTGTAGCCGTGCTCGGGCACCGGATAGGACTCCGCCGGATACACCAGGTGCAGGAAGAGCGGCTGGAGGTCGGGCCCCGGCAGTCGCGCGTCGGACGACGCGAACAGCTGCGCCTCCAGCAGGTTCGCGGTACCGGCCGGAAGCGGACCGGTGGCCTCGTAGATGTTGCTCACCAAAAGGTGGTCGTGGAGGTTGGCGCCGACGCCCGGCAGGTCCACCGCCGTCTCCACCCCCACCGCGCGCAGTGCGTCCGCCGGGCCGATGCCGGACAGCAACAGCGTCTGCGGCGAGCCGAGCACCCCGCCGCAGAGCAGCACCTCCCGTGCGGCGCGCGCCCGGTGCAGCCGCCCGCCGGCCGCGTACTCCACGCCGACGGCCCGGCCCTTCTCCAGCAGCACCCGGTGTACCCGCGCACCGGTCGTCACCGTCAGGTCCGGGTTGCCCAGGACGGGCGCGACGAAGCTCTGCCAGGCGCTCATCCGCAGCCCGCCGCGGACCGTGACGTGGTTGAAGCCGACGCCGGTCATCCGCGCGCCGTTGAAATCCTCGGTGACGGGGTGGCCGAGACCGGCCGCCGCCGCCACGAACGCGGCGGCCGTGGGGTGTGGTTCGGTGATCCGGCCGACCGGCAGCGGCCCGCCCGCGCCGTGCCAGGCACCGGCGCCGTCCACATGGTCCTCGGACCGTTTGAACAGCGGCAGCACGCTGTCCCAGTCCCACCCCGGGCAGCCGTCGGCGGCCCAGCCGTCGTAGTCGCTGCGGTGTCCGCGGATGTAGATCATGCCGTTGAGGGAGCTGGAACCGCCGAGCACCTTCCCGCGCGGCCAGGCCAACGTCCGTCCGTTGGCGTGCCGTTGGGGGACGGAAACGGCCGCCCAGTCCAGCGCGGACCCGAGGAGCGCGGGCCACCCCTGCGGGCTGTGCACCCGCGCGTCATCGTCCGGCGGCCCGGCCTCCAGTACCTGCACGGAGTAGCCCTGGTCCAGCAGTCTCCGGGTCAGCACACACGGCCGAACCGGCCCCCACCACAAGGAAGTCGTGCTCCGTACGCGTCCGCGCCATGGCATCCCTCTCTCGTCCCGCGACCGGCCCGGCGGGCCCGAAGCCGTCGCTCCCCAGGGACGGTAGAGGCCACGCGCCGCCCACGGGCCCGGATCGCCGAGGACGACCGGGAGCGGACGCGGCGCGGAGGGGCGAGGGCCGTACGAGCCGTGGGCGGCAGGGGCGGTTCTCCTGCCGCGCAGGGGCGTCCGAGCGGGTTGAGGCGTGCCGTGAGCAGGCAGAACGCATTGGCGTCGACATCGGACAGCCCGAGGACGTGCCGGGCCGCCTCCTCGGGCTGTCCGATGTCGACGCGTACGGCCCGGCGGCCAGGAAGCGTGCCGACTCGGCGTCCTGATCACGGTCGGTGGCATTGACGTCGATGTGCAGCCACAGAGCAGCTGACCTGCGCTCCTACTGCTCGAAAAGTCTCTGTAGCTCCCGTTCCGCGTCCTCGCCGCCGCGTATCGCCTCCACCACCGCCTGGTGGAAACTGCGGCTGTCCTCCTCGGAGAAGCAGGGGACGGGACTGCCGATCATCGTGAACCAGTCCGTGGCACCGGTGTACTGCACCGCCACATGCGCCTGCTCCTCCGACCAGGTCGTATGGATGGTCACATCACCGTCGAGCACACCCGCCTCCACGGTGCGGACGGTGCCCGGCCGCGCGTGGATGCCGACGGTGGTCCAGGAAGCCCAGGTCATGAATTCCCCCTCGGGTGACGGGGGCACCGGCCGGCGGCCGGGCGCAGTTCCTCAAGTCTGGCACCGGCGGCCGGTCGCCGCAGGGCGGCCCCGCGGCCCCAGGGGACGCCGGCGTTCACTCCGGTGGCCGCACCGGTGCGGACAGCCGCCGGGATCCGGGGCAGAGGAGGGGCATGAGCAGTCACACCGCACCGCACGACGCCGACCGGCCCGGCCCGGACCCCGCCCACCGCAGGCCCGAGGGGGTCAGCGACGCCACGGTCCGGGCGTTGGGAACCCTCTCGGAAGCCCTGGAGACCGTCGAACGGGCCCGCGGCCACCTCTACGCCTTCCACCAGCTCACCGGCGGCGCCGACCGCACGGTGGGGGAGAGCGTCCACCAGCTACGGGCGGCCGGACACCTCGATCTGGCCGAACTGGTCGAGCGGGAGATCGTCGGGCGGAACGTCCTCCCGGGCCGGTGGACGTTCCAGGTGGTCGAGGAGTACAACGCCACCTACTACCGGCCCTTCACCGCCGTCGAGGAGCAGGTGCGCGACGTACTCGTCGCGGGCCGCGAACACGTCCACGAAGCGGAACTCAAGGAAACCCGCCGCACCCACGGCCACCCCGACCACACCGCCGCGCCCTGACGGAGCGGCCGCCGACGGCCCGGCGCGCGGCGTCAGCCAACGGCCGGTCCCGCCGCGCCCGGCGGACGGCTGCCGATCCGCATGCCGGGGCGGCGGCGGTGCACGGTGAGATACGACAGGCCCGCCGCGCCCGCGACGAGGGCGCGGCGGGAGCCGTGCGGCAGCCACACCAGACCGCCCGCGGCCAGCGCCTCGTTCGGCCCGGCGGATTCCAGGGTGCCGTCCCCGGCGAGGACGAGGAGGAGAACGTCCAGGTCCGGTTCGGTGTGCGCATCCACGCGCTGCCCGGCCGTCAGGTGGACGACATTGGCGTCGAGCTGGCGCCCGGACTCGGCAAGCTTCCACCGCACCGCGGCGCCGCCCGAGGCGCCCGCGGTGAGCGCCCCGACATCGCACAGCACGCTCGGAACTGGAGATTCCACCCTGTCCACCTTTCCCCGGGGCCGTGGGGCCGCATTCTTCCATCGGACGGCACCGGATGATCGCGCGGCCGCGGGCGGGGCCGTTGCCGTGGCCCTGCACGAGCCCGACCGCGTCGACGCGCTGCGCGCCGAGGCCGGGATCGAGCCGTATGAGGAGGACATCGCGCAGTTCACGACCGGCTGACGGTCGCCCCGGCAGCCGCGCGAGGCAGGCCGCCCCGCTCCGGCGGGGAACGGGGCGGCGACGGGCCCGGGAAAGGGGGGACCGGGCGGTGGCTCAGGCGACGACGATGTTCTCGGCCTGCGGGCCCTTGTGGCCCTCGGTGACATCGAAGGTGACGGCCTGTCCCTCCCGCAGCTCCCGGAACCCGGTGGCGTTGATGTGGGAGTAGTGGGCGAAGACGTCGGGGCCGTCGCCGTCCTGCTGGATGAAGCCGTACCCCTTCTCCGCGTTGAACCACTTCACGATGCCGCTCTTCATATGCCCTCCACGGGAACTCGTGCGGCCTCCCGCACCGTGCGGGAGGCCGCGACAGACGACGGATGACTGACAAGTGGTGACCGGCCGCGCCGGATCCGGAACTCTGCGGCCACCCTCCGATGTTACACAGAGAGTGACTTAATGGCCACAAAGAGTGCGCGTTTGGGGTGAGTTTCGTGCGGTTTGCGTGTCGATGGAGGAATGCGGAGGGTGAGGGGTGCCGCCGCGCGTCGCGGTTCGGGGGGCGCCGGGCCGTGGACAGGAAAGGGCCCAACCCCTTCCGAAGGAGCCGGGCCCGGAGTTCCGTCGGCGGCCGGTCAGCCGACCGCGTCGTGACCGAGATCGATGTCCAACTCGGTGCGCCCGTCGGTGTCCACCCGCAGCGGCGCGGCGACCGGCGGATAACCGCTGGCGATCACCGTGTAGGTGCCCTGGTCGAGGTCGGTGAAGGCGTACGCGCCGTCACCGCCGGTCGTCGCCGTCCCCACGACGTTGCCCGCGGGGTCCAGCAGCGTCACCCGGGCGTCGCCCAGCGGGCCGTGGTGCGCGGACCGCACCGTGCCCCGGACGCGGGCGCCGGGCGCCAGCCGGATCTCGTAGCGGTTGCGGCCGCCGGGCATGACCTCCACCGGGAGGGCGGCCGGGCGGTGACCCTCGGCGCTGACCGCGAGGGTGTAGCCACCCTGCGCCAGCTCCCCGAAGGCGAAGCCGCCGTCCGCACCGGCGATACCGGACGCCACGACCTCACCGCGGACATCCGTGGCGATCACCAGCGCACCCGGCAGCGGAGTGCTGTCCAGATCCGCGACGACCTCGCCGGAGAGTCCGGCCGTGCCGCCGAGCGCCAGATCGAACCGCACCGGCTCGTCCGTCACCACGACCGTCGCCGCCTGCGGCTGCCGGGCGCCCGCCGAGCCGATCAGGACATACGTTCCGGCGCCCGGCACGGCCAGCACGTAGCGGCCGTCGTCCCTGGTGGCGGTACGGCCCAACTGCCGTCCGCCGACATCGATCAGCGTGACCACGGCCTGCGCCACCGGGGCGCCGCCGCCGTCGTGCACGGTGCCCTCGACACAAGGGCCCGACACGTCCACGGGCGCGGGCTCGACGGGCGGCGCCTCCGCGGCGGTGGCCTCGGCTTCCGTGCTGCCGCCGGTGCCCTCGCCCGATCCGTTCTCACCGGCGGTTCCGGCGGCCTCCGCGTCGGCCTGGGCGCGCGCCTGCAGACCGGAGATCTGCCGCAGCGGCACCTCCTTGATGAACAGCACCAGCAGGAACGCCACCGCGACGACGATCGCGCCCATCAGGAAGACCGTGTGCATCGAGTCGGCGAAGCCGCGCTTGAAGGGCTCGGCCAGCCGCGGGTCCAGATGCTGGATGAACGACGAGTCGCTGAGCACACCGGAGGAGTTCCCGCCGCCCCCGGGCGCCTTGAGCATGTCGAGGACCGGCTTGTTGGCCGGGTCCCGGAGGACGGCCGGGTCGTGCAGCGCCGCCTGGAACCGCTCGGTCCGCACGGCCGAGCCGAACGCGTCCGCGATCTTCTCGCCGACGGTGCTGAACAGCACCGACAGGAAGATCGCGGTACCGGCGGTGGCGCCCATCTGCCGGAAGAACGTCGACGACGCGGTCGCCACGCCCATGTCCCGCGGCGGCACGGCGTTCTGCACCGCCAGCACCAGCGTCTGCATGCAACCGCCCAGCCCCAGGCCGAAGACGAGCATGTAGAGCATCGTCTCCCACAGCGCCGTGTCCCATTGCACCCGGAAGTGGAACAGCAGCATCGCCGCGACCATCAGCGCCGTACCGAGGATCGGGAAGATCTTGTAGCGGCCGGTCTTCGCGGTGATCTGGCCGGACGCGACGGAAGCGATCAGCATGCCCGCCATCAGCGGCAGCATCTCCAGGCCCGAGCGGGTGGGGCTCGCGCCCTTCACGATCTGGAGGTACTGCGGGATCATCAGCATCCCGCCGAACATCCCCATACCGATCAGCACGGACAGCAGGCTCGTCATGCTGAACGTGCTGTTACGGAAGAGCCGCATCGGGATCAGCGCATCGTCCCCGATCCACCGCTCGACGAGGATCCACGCGATGATGCCGATGCCGCCGATGACATAACAGGCGATCGAAGTGTTCGAGCCCCAGCCCCACTCGCGGCCCTGTTCGGCGACGAGCAGCAGCGGGACGACGCCGATCGCGATGGTCAGCGCGCCCCACCAGTCGATGCGGTGGTCGCGCCGCGTGTGCGGGATGTTGAGGACCTTCGCGACGACGAACAGCGCGATGATGCCGATCGGCACGTTCACCAGGAACACCCAGCGCCAGCCGGTGACGCCCAGCAGGTGCTCCTGCCCGGCCAGCGCACCGCCGATCAGCGGGCCCGCCACGCTGGAGGTGGCGAAGGTGCCCAGCATGTAGCCCTGATAGCGGGCCCGTTCGCGGGGCGGTACGACGTCGCCGATGATGGCCAGCGCCAGCGACATCAGACCGCCCGCGCCCAGGCCCTGCACCGCGCGGAACGCCGCGAGTTCGGTCATCGAGGTGGCGAACGTGCACGCCACCGAACCGGCGACGAAGACGCTGATCGCCGTCAGGTAGTACGGCTTACGGCCGTGCAGGTCGGACAGCTTGCCGTAGAGCGGTGTGGAGATCGTCGAGGTGATGAGGTACGCGGTGGTCGCCCACGCCTGCTGGCTCAGTCCGTGCAGGTCGTCGGCGATGGTCCGGATGGACGTACTGACGATGGTCTGGTCGAGCGCGGCCAGAAACATCCCCAGCATGAGTCCGCTGAGGATGGTCAGGATCTGACGGTGGGTGAGGACACCTGTCCCCGGTATCTCCTTGGCCCCCGCCGTGGGTGGGGAGGTGGATGTGCTCATGCGCTGTGCTCTCCCTGTTGCGCGGCGCTGCCCTGGTCTCCCCCGGAGCACGGTCGCGCGTGTTGGTGTTCCACCAAGTCGTTGTTGAGGCGCCCCAGCAGCCGGATCAGGTCCGCCCGGTCCTGCGGCGTCCATGGCTCCAGCAGCCTGGCCAGTTCGGCGTCGCGCTGACGCCGGTAGTGCTCGAAGGCGTCCCGGCCGGACGGGGTGGCGCTCAGCAGCGTGCCCCGCCGGTCGTCCGGGTCCGGCCGCCGTTCGACGAGTCCCCGGTCGACCAGTGCCCGTACCTGACGGCTGACCGTCGACAGGTCAAGGAACGCGTCGGCGGCCAGATCGGTCGCCCGTCGGTCGCCACCGATCACCAGCCGGGCCAGCAGTACCCGGTCGGCGGCGCTCGCGTCGTTCTTCGCGCGCTGCTTCCACGCCGCGATGAGGCGCGTGAACCGCACGATTTCCGATCCCAGTCCGGCGGCGGCCTCGTCCAGTCCGGAGGAGGCGGTGACCCGCTCGTCCGTGCGGCCGTCAGGGGGGACCGTCCCCTTGCTCATGATGAATCCTTGCGAAGTCCGTCGGCGCACGTCGGCCGACCCGGCATATTGCTTGTATCCAGCAAGTCTAGCCTCTCGCGGCGCCCGCCGATCACCGCCCGGCCGCCGTCCCGGGCCGAACACCGTTGTCAGACCCGGGCGTTACGGTCGTAAGCATGACCGACGATGCCGCCCTCGACGCCACGCTCCAGGCCCACCGCCGGCCCGCCGGGGTGCGCCGCCGGGCCGGGGCGTGGGCCTCCGCCGAGGCGTGGCGCCGACGAGGCGCGTACCTCCGCCGGAGGGCCGTGTGCCTACGCCTCCTGGCCCGGCATCTCCCGGGCCGCCGCCTCCAGTGCGGCCGCGGCTCGGGTCACGTCCGCCTCGCCGGTGCGCCAGTTGCTGAAGGCGGCCCGCAGCGCGGGGGTTCCGTCGTACACCGTCGGCGTCACGAAAACCTCGGGGGAGACCGCGTCCGCGAGCATCCGCAGCCGCTGGGCCGTCGGTTCGCCGGTCAGCGTGAAGCAGACGACGTTCAGCCGCACCGGTGCCAGCAGCCGCAGCCCCGGCGCCGCGTCCACCGCCCGCCCCAGCGTCCGGGCCCCGGCCACGCACCGTTCGACGATCTCCCGGTAACCGTCCCGCCCGTAGGCCCGCAGGGTGAACCACGCGGCGAGCGCCCGCAGGCGGTGCGAGTTCTCCGGCGTCAGATGGACGAGGTCCGGCTCCGCGCACAGCGGCCCAAGGTACGCCGCGGCGTTGCGGAACACCTGTGCCTGCAGATCCGGCCGCCGGGTGAACTGCACCGCGCTGTCGTACGGCACATTGAGCCATTTGTGCAGGTCCACGCAGACCGAGTCCGCCAGATCCAGCCCGGCCACCAGATGCGCCGACGCGGGGGAGAGGGCGGCGAAGGCGCCGAACGCGGCGTCGACGTGCAGCCAGAAGTCGTAGCGGTCGCGCAGCGCGGCGACGGCCGTCAGATCGTCGAAGTCGACGGTGTTGACGGTCCCGGCGTTCGCCACGACGACACACGGCCCGTCCTGGCGCGCCAACTCCCGCTCCAGCGCGCCGACATCGACGGCCTCCCGCCCCGGCAGCGTCGCCACCGGCACCAGCGCGTCCCGCCCGAGCCCCAGCATCGAGAGCCCCTTGGCCACGCTCGAGTGCGCGGCCCCCGACAGCACCCGTACGGGGCCGAGCGCCGCCGCACCGCTGCGCGCCGGGGAGACGCCGCGCCGTTCCCCGAGCCATTCGCGGGCCACCGCGAGGCCGACGCTGTTCGACATCGTCGCCCCGCTCACGAACGTCCCCGCGTGCGCGTCCGACAGGCCGAACAGCTCCCGCAGCCAGCCCACGGTGCGCCGCTCCAGCAGCTGGCCCGCGCCGTCCAACGAGGTGTTGGAGTTCTGGTCGGCGGTGGCGGTCAGCCAGTCACCGGCCAGCGCCGCGGGCGTCGCCCCGCCCGTCACGAACCCGAGGTACCGGGGCCCCGCGCTCGCCGACAGCCCCGGCTCCCAGTGGTCCCCGAACTCGGTCAGCGCGTCCCGCAGCCCCGTCCCGTACTCCGGCAGGGGTGCCTCCGGCGGCGCCTGCCAGGCCGGGACCACCGGCCGCTCGGGCAGCCCGTCCAGGAAGGCCACGGCGCGTTCCCGCGCGGCCTCCAGCAGGGCGGGAAAGTCGGACAGGTCGTCGGCGAGACGAGGGTGCATCAAGGCTCCATCCTTCGGTTCGCTGTCACGCTAGGGCGGTGCGCGCGACCGTGGCCCGGTCCACCTGCCGACAACTGGACCGGTTCCGGGGCCCGTACGCCACCCGCGCGGGCGCCGGCCTCCCGTCGTGCGCGTGCCCGCACCGCCCTCGTAACCTCGGGACATGACCGACGCCCAGGGCCTGCCCGACTCCGACGACGTACGCCGTATCGCGCTCTCGTTCCCCGGGACGGAGGAGCGGCTGGCGTGGGGGATGCCGACCTTCCGGGTCGCCGGGAAGATGTTCGTCACCGTGCCGGACGACGAGACGTCGTTCGCCGTCCGCTGCCCGATGCACGAGCGCGCGGAGCTGATCGCGGCGGAGCCGGAGAAGTTCTGGGTCCCGCCGCACGAGGCCGGCTCCCACTGGGTACGGGTCCGGCTCGCCGCCCTGGAGGGCGAGGGCGAACTCCGGGACATCCTGGCCGACTCCTGGCAACAGGCCGCGCCGCCCCGCCTGTTGGAGACCTTCCACCCGTAGGGGGCGCCCCTCCGGGCGGGCCCGGCCCGATGCCGTACCCGCATGGCCGGGCGTCCCGGGCGGCGCCCGCCCCGCCGCCGAACGGTACGTACGGACGGAACGGTCCCATGGACAGGACGCGGGCCGCGACCGGCCCTGTTCACCGATCCCCGCGGCGGCGGGCGGCGAGGCCGCCTACGCTCGGCGCATGCCCGCCCCGGAAGCCGCCGCCCGCCGCGACCGCGCCCGTCGCCGCCGTACGACCGCCCTCGACATCCTCGGGACGCTCGGTCTGCTCGACCGCTGGCGGCCCCTCGGCCGTCCGGTGGTCGTCGGGTCGGTGGCGCTGGACCTTGTCGTCGAACCGGACATCGACCTGGAGATCTACTCCCCGATGCCGTCCGCCGCCCGGGGCTTCGCCGCGCTCGCGCCCTGCGCCGAGCTGCCGGGCGTGCGCCGATTGCGGTTCACCAACGCCCTCGACCTGCCCGACCAGGGGCTGTACTGGCGCCTGGACCACGAGGCGGACTCCGGCGACACCTGGCAGATCGACATGTGGTGGCTGGCCGACGACCACCCGGGCCCCCGGGCCGCCGACCTGGTCGGACCGCTGCGCGCGGCGCTGACCGAGGAGACGCGGGACGCGATCCTCGCGATCAAGGAGGCGGCGGCAGCCGAGGGCGAGCCGCTGCCGGGCGTCTGGGTCTACCGTGCGGTCGTCGCCGACGGGGTGCGCGGCTATCCCGCGTTCACCGCCTGGCGCGCCCGCACGGCCACGGACCGGCTGACGTCCTGGCGTCCCGCCACCGGCCCGGCGCGCTGAGTCACGGTGCGCGCCGCGGGCGGGGGCGTGGCGTCCGGCACCCCGTCGGCCTGGGATGATCGGGGCATGGCTGAACGCGTAATCGCCGCGTGTGACGGGGCGTCGAAAGGAAATCCGGGACCGGCGGGCTGGGCCTGGGTCATCGCCGACGAAGCCGGCGACCCGGTCGTCTGGGAGGCCGGACCGCTGGGCACGGCGACCAACAACGTCGCCGAGCTGACCGCCCTGGAACGGCTGCTGACCCACGCCGCCCCGGAGGTCCCGCTCGAAATCCGGATGGACTCGCAGTACGCGATGAAGGCGGTCACGACGTGGCTGCCCGGCTGGAAGCGCAAGGGCTGGAAGACCGCCGCGGGCAAGCCGGTCGCCAACCAGGAGCTGGTGGTGCGCATCGACGCACTGCTGACCGACCGCTCCGTCACGTTCCGCTATGTCCCCGCGCACCAGGTGGACGGCGACCGGCTCAACGACTTCGCCGACCGCGCCGCGAGCCGCGCCGCGACCGACCAGGAGCCCGCGGGCAGCGCCCAGGGCTCCCCGGAGCCGCCGCCGTCCTCGCCCGCCGCCGCCCGCACCAAGCAGGTCCGCCGCAGCGGCGGCGCCACCCGCACGCGCGGCTCCGGGGACGGTTCGTCCCGGACGCTGAAGGCGAAGTTCCCCGGCCGCTGCCGCTGCGGCCGCTCGTACGCCGCGGGCGAACCCATCGCCAAGAACCCGGACGGCTGGGGCCACCCGGACTGCCGCACTTCCGCGAACGGGGCGGCGTAACGGGCTCCACCGAGGGCTGAAGGCTGAGGGCCGAGGGCCGGGGGCCGGGGGTTGGCGACGGGGACGCTTCGGTTCCGTCGCGCGGCCTCCGGCCCTCAGCCGTGCCTGCTGGACGCGCGGGCGGCCGAGGACACCGTGCGGGTGGTGACGGACGGACGTTCCGTGGCCGATCTTGCGGAGGAGGTGGTGGCGGCGACGGGGTGGGCGGAGCGGCCCGTTGTCCGGCCGCCCGGACGCCTGGGCTGAATCGGCCGCGGAGCCCGCCGTACGCCGCCCGGTCTGCCGTCGCGGCCCTACTCTGCCTGCCGTTGGGGCCGTACCCTGCCTGCCGCCGAGGAAAGGGCCGTGCGTTGCGGCCCCGCTCGCGTCCGTTCCAGGCGCCCGCCCGTCCCCGCGATCCGTCCGCGTGCGCCCCCGCGCCGGTGCCGATCACGCCAATCGGGGCGCGATCACGTCGTTGACCAGCGCAGTTACCCGGATCCGCCCTCGCCTCGGGCGACCGTACAGGAGAGTGCGGAGGGAGATTGACCGCATACACAGCGTAAGAAAAGGCGAGGAGGGCTTGGCCTTGAGGGGCGGAGACATCACCCAGGCGTTGACCATGTTGCACACCACGGTCGTGCACACCGGGAACGACGTACGGGACACCCTGGACAAGGGGGTGGAGCGACTGGCGACCGGACGGGAGCTGGCGCACAAGGAGGTGCTGGCGAAGCTGGACGGCGTGGCGCAGGGGGAGGCCACACTGAAGGCGCTGTCCGGTGTGCGTGAGGAACTGCGCGCCGTCGGGCGGAGCGTCGGCTCCCTGAAGGCGAAGGCCGAGGAGGCGGGCCCGTCCTCGACGGTGGGTGTGCAGGGGGAAGTGGCGGCCGCTCTCGGTTCGTTGGGGGAGGACGTGAAGAGCTTGACGGGGCTGCTCGGTGATCTTCATGAGGAGCTGGTGAAGCTGCGGACGGCCGAGCCGGGGCCGTCCACGGCGGCGAATCCGCAGGCGGCTGCCGAGGTGCGGGCGGTCGATTCGTCTGCGGGAGGTGCGGGGTGTGCCGAGGTTGGTGTCGACGCCGACGCCGACGCCGACGCCGACGCTGACGCCGGTGCCGATGCCGGGCACCTGGACGACGATGAGGGGCCCGCCGATCCCGCCGATCGCCCCGGTGGGAGGGTGCCCGTATCCGTAGCGGCTCCCGAGGTGGAGGACATCTCCGTGGGGATTTCGGGACCGTTCGCCCCAGGCGCCGTTCCGGCCTCGTCCGCCGTCATCGCTCAGGAAGCCTCCCTGATCCCGTCCCCGCGGGCCGCCCTCGCCGATGTGCTGAAGGAGGCGGTGGCGCCCTTGCAGGACGAGCTCGCCCGCGCGCGTAAGGAACGGCAGGGGCGCCAGGAGGAGAGTGAACTCGCCGTGAAATACGGCGAGTTGGCGAACGAGATGGCGTCCCTGCGCAAGGTCGTGGTCGGCATCGCCGAGCGTACGGCGGGGGAGGGGGAGGCAGCTCCCGAGGCCGCCCCGGAAGCGACCGTGACCCCGCTCGCCGCCCCCGAGTCCACCGCTGTCGCCCCCGCCGACGGCACAGCCCACCGTCGCCTGCTGCTCCAGGCAGCGCGGGTGTCGTCGACGGTGCTCGTCTGTCACCGCGACGTATGGGAGTTCGTCTCCGCCACCGCCGGGCGGCACCGGCATTTCCGGATGCCGTCGGAGGTCATCGACGAGGGGGCGGGGCGGGTCTCGGCCGCGTTGTCGGGGCGTTCCCTGATCGCGATGCTGATCAGCCTCTTCCGGATCCGGACCGCCGATGACGACGGCGACGGGGACCTGCCGCTCGCCACCACGCTCTACCTCCGCATCGAACAGGCCCTGACCGCCCTCGCGTCCGACGGGTCTTCGCTGGCCATCGTTCTCGACGACCGTTCGGCGCCGGACCCGAGGGAGGCGGCCGGAGGCGGCGCGAGGCACCGGCGCGACCCGGACGGCACGGGTGGCCGGCAGAACGCGGAGCCGGGCAGTGTCCGCGAGCCGTCCCGGCCACCGGAGGACGACGGCGAGGCCCTGGCCGGCTGACGCGAGAAGTGGCCTCGTAGGCCGGACCGGCTTCCTGACGAGGGCGCCGGTCCCCGCCACCGGACGCGGGTACCGGCCCCGCTTCCCGTTGCCCGGGGCAAGGCCGTACCCGCCGGGAGCCCCATCCCGATTTCCGGCCCAGGCGCGCAGCCGTTCCCCCGTTCGTCACACCCCCGAATCCGCCCGTATCTCCGCAGGCCGGTACGCCCTCTCCTCCGCATCCGCGAGCCAGAACAGCAACGGGGAGAGGGCCAGTTCGAGGCCGCCGAGCGCCGTCTGGAACCAGTGCGGCCACCCCGTCACGGCGACCGAGAGCACCCGGCCGAGCGCGCCCAGGAGGAAGACGCCGGTCAGCAGGCGGACCGACGCCGCGGGGATCGGTGTCCGGCGGGTCGCCCGCAACCAGGCCAGGCCGTACCCGGTGAAGACCGCGCCGAAGAACCGGCCGAGGTTGTCGACCGTCGCACCCGCCCGGGACGCGCCCGGGATCGCGGCGTTCCCGCCCAGGACGTGGAAGAGGCCGATCGCCGCGCAGCAGTACCCCATCGCGAGCGCCAGCCGGCGCAGTGTTTTCGCCCGGGTCATGTCCCACCCTCTCCTCGGTCGGGGCGCCACGCGCACCCGTCCGGCACGGGAGCCGGAGGACGCCGCGTGGACGCCGTCACGTCAGCCGAAGTCGTCGCGCCAACCGGATCCGCCATGTCGGTCGAATCCCTCAACTGGACACGTGTACATCAGCGTCACCCCCGTACTGGACACATGTCAAGTAAGGTGAACGCGTGTCGTCCCGTCAGCGGCTCAGCCCCGCCGAGCGTCGTGCCCAACTTCTCGCCGTCGCGGCGCAGCTCTTCGCCGCGCAGCCGTACGACGACGTCCGGATGGAGGGCGTCGCCGAGCGGGCGGGTGTCTCCCGGGCCCTGCTCTACCAGCACTTTCCCAGCAAGCGTGAGCTCTTCGCGGCCCTCTACCGGCAGGCCGCCGGGCAGTTGCTCGACCGGTCCCGGGTCGATCCCGCCGATACGTTCGTGGAGCAGCTGACCGAGGGGCTGGACGCCCACCTCACGTACTTCGCGGAGAACCGCAACACCGTCCTGGCGGCCAACCGGGTTCTCGCCGGGGACCGGCTGATCCAGACGATCATCGCCGATGAACTCGACGCGCTGCGCGAGCGGTTGCTCGCCGTGCTGCCGTACGCCGCGGGCGAGCGGGAGGCCGTCTCGGGGGTGCTGAAGAGCTGGCTGGTCTTCGTCCAGGTGCTCTGCGTCGACTGGCTCACCGAGGAGAACTGCACCCGTACCGAACTCCGCGAGGTGTGCATCGGCGCGATCGTGGGGGCGCTGCGTCCGCTGCTCGACGAGGATCCCGCGCCGGAGTGGCCCCGCTGACGCGGGACCCGTGTGCCGGGTGGGGCGGATGAAGCGCTTCTGTTGCCCGGCTTAAGAAATGATCGATGGACGCGGCGCCCGCCGGACGGCAGATTGTGAGGCGTCCGGCCACGAGCGGCCGCGGGTCTCCGCGTTCGCCGCCTGTGTGCCGGTTTTTCCTGCCCGGATGCGCCGCTTCACGGTGTGCCCGGGCCCGTCGTCGGCACAGGAGGCGCCCCGGTGAAAGCGCTGGTCAAGGAGAAGGCTGAGCCCGGACTGTGGCTCCGGGACGTCCCGGAGCCGGCCGTCGGGCCCGGCGATGTGCTGATCAAGGTGTTGCGCACCGGCATCTGCGGCACCGACCTGCACATCCGTAACTGGGACGGCTGGGCGCAGCAGGCCGTCGCCGCGCCGCTGATCGTCGGCCACGAGTTCGTCGGCGAGGTCGTGGAGACCGGCCGGGACGTCACCGACATCGCCGTCGGCGACCGGGTCAGCGGCGAGGGCCACCTGGTGTGCGGGAAGTGCCGCAACTGCCTGGCCGGGCGCCGCCACCTGTGCCGCGCCACCGTCGGTCTCGGCGTCGGACGGGACGGCGCGTTCGCCGAGTACGTCGCGCTGCCCGCCTCCAATGTGTGGGTGCACCGGGTGCCCGTCGACCTCGATGTCGCCGCGATCTTCGACCCGTTCGGCAACGCCGTGCACACCGCGCTGTCGTTCCCGCTGGTCGGCGAGGACGTGCTGATCACCGGCGCCGGGCCGATCGGGCTGATGGCGGCGGCCGTCGCCCGGCACGCCGGGGCCCGCAACGTCGTGATCACCGACGTCAGCGAGGAACGCCTGGAGCTGGCCCGCAAGATCGGCGTCAGCCTCGCGCTGAACGTGGCGGGCGCGACGGTCGCCGACGGCCAGCGGGAGGTCGGGCTGCGCGAGGGCTTCGACATCGGCCTGGAGATGTCCGGCCGCCCCGAGGCGCTGCGCGACATGATCGCCAACATGACCAACGGCGGCCGCATCGCCATGCTCGGCCTGCCATCCGACGAGTTCCCCGTCGACTGGGCCCGCATCGTCACCTCGATGATCACCCTCAAGGGCATCTACGGCCGCGAGATGTTCGAGACCTGGTACGCGATGTCGGTGCTGCTCGAAGGCGGCCTCGACCTCGCGCCCGTGATCACCGGCCGGTACGGCCACCGTGACCACGAGGCGGCGTTCGCCGACGCGGCGAGCGGCCGCGGCGGCAAGGTCATCCTCGACTGGACCGCCTGACTCCGGTTCTCCCGCCCGACCTCCCGTTCTCCCGCCGGGCGGCCCGGCCGTCCGCCGGGCGCGCCCCGCCCTCACCGTCCCCTCCGTGCCCCGGTACCCGACCCCGAAGGACTGGACATGTTCGACTCCGTACGCGACGACCTGCGCGCCGACCTCGACGAGATCCGCAGCGCCGGACTGCACAAGCCCGAACGCGTCATCTCCACCCCGCAGTCCGCGAGCGTGCAGGTCACCGCGGGCGGCCGCCCCGGCGATGTGCTCAACTTCTGCGCCAACAACTACCTCGGCCTCGCCGACCACCCCGAGGTGATCGCCGCCGCCCGCGACGCCCTGGACCGCTGGGGCTACGGCATGGCCTCCGTCCGCTTCATCTGCGGGACGCAGGAGGTGCACAAGGAGCTGGAGGCGCGGCTGTCGGCGTTCCTCGGCCAGGAGGACACGATCCTCTACTCGTCCTGCTTCGACGCCAACGGCGGAGTCTTCGAAACGCTCCTCGGCCCGGAGGACGCGGTCATCTCCGACGCCCTCAACCACGCCTCCATCATCGACGGCATCCGCCTGTCGAAGGCCCGCCGCTTCCGCTACGCCAACCGCGACCTCGCCGACCTGGAGACGCAGCTGAAGGACGCCGCGGGCGCCCGCCGCCGCCTCGTCGTCACCGACGGCGTCTTCTCCATGGACGGCCATGTCGCGCCGCTGAGGGAGATCTGCGACCTCGCCGACCGCTACGACGCGATGGTGATGGTCGACGACTCGCACGCCGTCGGCTTCGTCGGCGACGGGGGCCGCGGCACCCCGGAGCTGCACGGTGTCCTGGACCGTGTCGACATCCTCACCGGCACCCTCGGCAAGGCCCTCGGCGGCGCCTCCGGCGGCTATGTCGCCGCCCGCGCCGAGATCGTCGCCCTGCTGCGTCAGCGCTCCCGGCCGTACCTCTTCTCCAACAGCCTGGCGCCGGTCATCGCCGCCGCCTCCCTCAAGGTCCTCGACCTGCTGGAGTCCGCCGGTGACCTGCGCGAGAAGCTTGCCGCGAACACCGCGCTGTTCCGCTCCCGGATGACCGAGGAGGGCTTCGACCTGCTGCCGGGCGACCACCCCATCGCCCCCGTCATGATCGGCGACGCGGCCGAGGCGGCCCGGATGGCCGAACTCCTCCTGGAGCGCGGCGTCTACGTCATCGGCTTCTCGTACCCGGTGGTGCCGCACGGTGCCGCCCGGATCCGCGTCCAGCTCTCCGCCGCGCACTCGACCGCGGACGTGCACCGCGCGGTGGACGCGTTCGTCGCCGCGCGGGCTGCCCTGGCCGCTCCGGCGGAGTGACCCGCCTGGCAGAATCGGTGCCGTGATCGACGCACGACGGCTGCGCACCCTCCAGGCGGTGGCCGACCACCGCACGGTGACCGCGGCAGCCGCGGCGCTGCACCTGACGCCCTCCGCCGTCTCCCAGCAGATCGCGGCGCTGGAGCAGGAGACCGGCCACAAGGTCCTCGCCCGCGACCACCGTGGGGCGCGCCTCACCCCGGTCGGCGCGATTCTGCTGCGGCACGCCGGGGCGGTCCTCGCGGAGCTGGAGCGCGCCGAGGCGGAGGTCGCGGCGTACACCAGCGGCGCGGCGGGCGAGGTCACCGTCGCCGCGTTCGCCACCGGCATCGGCGTGGTGGTGGCCCCGGCCATCACCACGCTGCGCGCCGCCGCGCCCGGCATCGTCGTACGGGTGCGGGACGCGGAGGGCGACGAGAGCCTGCCGATGGTGCTCGACGGGCGCGCCGATGTCGCCGTCGCCGTCGAGTACCGCGGCGCGCCGAGCGCGGCGGACCGGCGGCTGGTGCGCGTCCCGCTGTACGCCGAGCCGTTCGACGCGGTGCTGCCGCGCGATCACCGTCTCGCGCACGCCGCGGCGGTACCGGTGGCGGCGCTCGCCGAGGACCCCTGGATCGGCCCGTACCCGGGGAACCCCTGCCATGACGTGATGGTCCTGGCCTGCGAATATGCGGGTTTCCGGCCGGAGTTGGCGCACTCGTCCGACGACTTCCGGGCCGTCGTCACGCTCGCCGGTGCCGGGGCGGGGGTGGCGCTGGTGCCGCGTTCGGCGCTGCGCGACACCGATCTCACCCAGGTCGCGGTGCGGCCCGTCGACGGTGTCGCGGCGACCCGCCGGGTCTTCGCCGCCGTCCGCCGCGGCGCCGAGGACCACCCGCTGTTCCGGCCGGTCCTCGACGCGTTGAGCGCGGCGGCCGCGGCGGTCCCGCCGGGCGACCCGGTGGCCGCCTGACGGTCCCCGGCGCCCGCCGCGTACGACCCGTTACGCCTGCGCGGGCACGGGATGCAGCAGCTCCTCGCCCGCCGCCCACCGGCGGACCTGCTCCACGATCAACCGCTCGGCGCGTGGCCGGAACGACGCCGCGCCGCCCCCGACGTGCGGGGTCAGCAGCACACCGGGCGCATGGCGCAGCGGATGGTCGCCGGGCAGCGGTTCGGGGTCGGTGACGTCGAGGGCGGCGCGCAGCCGTCCGGCCGTCGTCTCCGCGAGCAGCGCCGCGGTGTCCAGGGTGCGGCCCCGGCCGACGTTGACGACGAGCGCGCCATCGGGCAGCGCGGCCAGCTCGCGGGCCCCGAACAGCCCGGTGGTGCCCGGGGTTTCGGGCAGTGTGAGCACCGCGATGTCGACGTCCGGCAGCAGCGCGGGCAGCTCCTCGACGGCGTGCACCCCGCTGTCGGGCCGGGCCCGCCGGGCGACGCGGACGACCTCCGCCTCACAGGCGAGCAGCCGCCGCTCCAGCGCCTCGCCGATCGACCCGTACCCGACGATCGCGACCCGGCTGTCCGCCAGCGCGCGGGTGAAGTGCGGCTCCCAGCGGCCCGCGGCCTGATCGGCGACCCAGCGGGGGAGTTCGCGCTGCGCGGCGAGGATCAGCCCGAGGGCGTGCTCCGCGGTGGACGCGTCGTGCAGCCCGCGGCCGTTGTGCAGCGCCACCCCGGCCGGCAGCAGCGGTTGCAGCTTCTCGACGCCCGCGCTCAGCGACTGCACGGCGCGCAGCCCCGGCAGCCGGTCCAGCAACCGGTGCGCGTCCGCGACCGCGTACGGCATGACCCACAGGCTCACCGCGTCCAGCGCCTCGGCCGACAGCTGCGCGGTGGGGGTGCGGCCGTCCCACACATGGACGCGGGTGCCGTCGGGCCAGGGGCCGTGGCGCTCGTCGAGCTGGGGCCAGGGGATCAGGACGTCGGTCATCGTGCGTCTCCTCGACGGCGGGTGAGGACGGGTGAACGGATTCCGGCCAACCATTGACCGGAACAGCTACCTACTCATAAGTTCTTCCCGCCTAGTGAAACACTTTCCATCTCACGGAAAACTGGGGGTCCGCGATGACAGCGCCGTCACCGTCCCTGAAGCCCACACGCCCGCTGTGGGCCTCCAGCCGCGCCCGGCACCTGGTGCCCGTCGCCTTCCTCACGTACTCGCTCGCCTATCTGGACAAGTCGAACTACTCCCTCGCCTCGGCGGGCGGCATGGCCGACGAACTCCACCTCTCGGCGGGCCTCGACTCGCTGATCGCGGCCTCTTTCTTCCTCGGCTACTTCCTCTTCCAGATCCCCGGCACCATCTACGCCGAGCAGCGCAGCGCCCGCCGCCTCATCGCCTGGTCGACGGTGCTGTGGGGCCTGCTCGCCGTCGTCCAGGGAATGCTGAGCGACCCGGCGCAGCTGATCGCCGTCCGCTTCGCGCTCGGCGTCGTCGAGGGCGCCGTGCTGCCGTCGATGGTCATGCTGCTGGGCCGCTGGTTCACCCACGCCGAACGCGGCCGCGCCAACACGCTGCTGATCCTCGGCAACCCCGTCACCGTGATGTGGCTGTCCGCCCTCTCCGGCTGGCTGATCTCCGTCACCGACTGGCGCGTGATGTTCATCGTCGAGGGCATCCCCTCGGTCGTCTGGGGCCTGTTCTGCCTCCGCCTGATCAAGGACCGCCCCGAGGACGCCACCTGGCTCCCCGCCGCCGAACTCGCCGAGCTGCGCGCCGACCCCACCACCGCACCGGC
>NZ_VKJP01000639.1 GCF_007280575.1 Streptomyces benahoarensis | reverse complement strand
ATTAAGTCGTCGGCAGCGTCAGATGTGTATATGAGACAGGCCCAGCACCGACCCGGCACGCCGCGACGCAGCCCGCGCCCGGCACCCATCCCTGAGGAGGCCCCATGGCCGACGACCGGCTCACCGACGACCGGCCCGCCACGGACCCGCACACCCCCGCGACGGCGGCGGCCCGGGCCCTCGCGGACGAACGCGTCGACCACCGCTTCAAGGCGCTCCCCCCGGACGCCGAGGGCCGCACCGTCGGCGAGCTGGCCGCCGAACGCCGCAACCTCTTCGACGGCGGCTTCACCACCCCCGTCCTCGCCCTCTCCGCCGAGTCCGTCGAACACAACCTCGCGCTGATGGAGACGTACGCGCAGCGCCACGGCCTGGCCTTCGCCCCGCACGGCAAGACCTGCATGGCCCCGCAGCTCTTCGCCCGCCAGCTGGAGCACGGCGCCTGGGGCATCACCGCCGCCGTCCCCCACCAGGCCCGCGTCTACCGCGCCCACGGCATCGCCCGGATCTTCCTCGCCAACGAACTCGTCGACCCCGCCGCGCTGCGCTGGCTCGCCGCCGAACTGGACGCCGACCCGGAGTTCCGCTTCGCCTGCTACGTCGACTCCCCGCGCGGCGTCGAGCTGATGGACGCCGCGCTCCGCGCCGCCGGGGCCCGCCGCCCCGTCGACGTCGTCATCGAACTGGGCGCGGGCGAGGGCGCCCGCACCGGTGCCCGCACCGAGGCGGACTGCCGCGAGGTGGCCGCCGCCGTCGCCGCGACCACCACCCTCCGCCTCGTCGGCGTCGCCGGTTACGAGGGCGAGGTCCCCGAGGCCGACCACACCAAGGTCACCGCCTGGCTGCGCCGCCTGGTGGCGCTCACCGCCACGTTCGACGCCGAGGGCCGCTTCGCCGGGGTGGACGAGATCGTCGTCAGCGCGGGCGGCAGCGCCTGGTTCGACGCCGTCGCCGAGGTCTTCGCCGAGATCCCCGACCTGTCCGCCCCGGTCCTGAAGCTGCTGCGCTCGGGCGCGTACGTCTCGCACGACGACGGCCACTACCGCCACCTCACCCCGTTCAACCGCGTCCCCGAAGAGGGCGCCCTCCATCCCGCGTTCCGCCTCTGGGCACAGGTCGTCTCCCGGCCCACCCCGCACCAGGCGTTCGCCAACGCCGGTAAGCGCGACGCCGCCTACGACCTCGACCTCCCGCAGGCCCAGGTGGTCCGCTCCGCCCGGGACGGCGCCGAACGCCCCGCCACCGGCGTCACCGTCACCGGCCTGTCCGACCAGCACGCCTGGCTGGCCACCGAGTCCGCCGACGCCCTGGAGGTCGGCGACTGGGTCGGCATGGGCCTCTCCCACCCCTGCACGTCCTTCGACAAGTGGCAGCTGATCCCCCTGGTCGAGGCCGACGGCACGGTCGTCGACTTCATCCGGACGTTCTTCTAGGGGAGCGGAGGCCAGGGGGCTTCGTTCAGGAAGCCTTCCTGAACGAAGCCCCCCGGCCCCGCCCCGGCCGGTCCCGGGCTCTTATACACATCGGA
>NZ_VKJP01000638.1 GCF_007280575.1 Streptomyces benahoarensis | reverse complement strand
CCGTACGCCCCCGACCGACCGCACCCCGAGCTGGGCCGCACCCGGGCCGCGCCGCCGCCCGGCGGCCACAGGAGGAGAGGCGCGATGACCCCGGGCACGGACTCCCAGGACCGCGAGCCCTCCCGCACCCCCGGCCGCCCGGCTGCCCCGGGGCGCCCGGCCCGTCACCCTGCCACCGCTTGGCGCGCGACCCGACGCCCCCTCGGCGCGGGGCGCCCGACCTGGGAGGCGACGCCCGTCGGACCGCTGTCCACCGGGTGGCGCGCGGCCCGGGAGGCGACGCCCGCCGGGCACCTGTCCTCGGACGCGTCCGCCCCCGGGCAGCCGCCTCGGGACGCCACCCCCGCGGGGCACCTCTCCTGGGACGAGGTCCCCGCCGTACGCCCGCCCCGGGATGCGACCCCTGCGGGGCGCCCGCCCCCGGACGCGACACCCGCGGCGCACCCGCCACGAGAGGCGTCGGCCGCCGGACACCCGCCCCTGGAAGCGCCTCCCGCCCAACCCGCCGACCCCGTACGCACCTTGATCCACCGTCACCGCCGCCTGTGCGCGCACGCCGTCGACCCGTTGGAGATCGCCGCCGGGCTGGAGGCACACGGGGTCACCGACCGCACCGCCGCCCGCTTCCGGCACCGTGACGTCTTCTCGCTCGCCGAGGAGCTGTACGCGCGGGTGCCCCGCGCCCGTGCCGCCGCCGCGCCGCCCCGGGAGCCCGTCCGGCGCGGGGCGGCCGTGCGGGCCGTGCTCCAGCTGCTGCCGGGGGCGCTCTGCGCGGCCACCCTCGCGGCGCTCACCGCCGTCCATCCGGGGCACCCGCTCGCCCGGCCCGCCACCGCCGCCGTGGGCACCGTCCTCGTCCTCCTCGCGCTCCGGCTGTGTCTGCGCGCCGGTCCGCTGCACCTCCGCCGGGCCGGGCGCCCGTCCGCGACCGCCGTCCTCGCCGTCGCCTGGGCCGTCGGCCACGCCCTCCTCGGCGACGCCCCGCTGACCGCACTCCTCTCCGGCGGGCCCGACCTCCCGCTGTCGTGGCCGCACCCCGACCCCGCCACCGCGCTCGCCCTGACCTGCGCCGTCGCGCCCGCCGCGGCGCTCGCCCGCTGGTTCGCGCGGCGCGCCCGGCGCGGCCTCGCCGTCAGCCGGGGACTGGGCGAACTCGCCTCCCGCGTCCGCCCGTTGCTGCTCGGCGCCACCCTGCTGTACGCCGCCGCGCAGCTCGCCCTGCTGCTCGGCGCCCGCCCTCTCACCGGCGGCCCCGCCGACCCGCCCGCCGCCCTCGTCGCCACCACGGCCCTGGGCACGCTGCTCTTCCTCGCCCGGCTGCTGGCCGTCCACGGCTTCCCCGCCGCCGCGGTCGCCGGGCCCGCGGCGGCCGCCGCTCTCGAAGCCGTCGCCCTCGCCCTGGTGCTCATCGCCCGGCTGCCCGGCGCGGGGGCGCTCGCCCGGCCGGTGGACGCGCTCACCGCCGCCGCGGGCCCCGCCGCCGTACCGGCCGTCGCCTGCGCCACCGCCGCCCTCGTCCTCCTGGGCCACGCCCTGCGCACCCTCACCGGCGC
>NZ_VKJP01000637.1 GCF_007280575.1 Streptomyces benahoarensis | reverse complement strand
CCTCCCGCCGCATCCCACCTCGGCCCGCGCATAAAGCGCCACCCGCCCACCATGGACCGCCCGGCTCCGGCACAGGACGAACGCCTCGCGGAGCGTGGTGCGTTTGGCGATTTCCTGGTCGTTGGGGTCGTCCGGCTGGTCGGGGCCGTCGCCCACGACCACGAGGCGGCCGGTGGGGGTGGTGAGCATGCGGTCGCGGACGGTGTCGCCGGAGCGTTCGGTGCCGTAGAGGGTGTGGGAGGCGACCGGGTCGCGGCGCAGGGCCAGATCGTGCAGGTCACGGTAGGCGTCGGGGTGGGCAGCGACCCAGACGCGGCGGCGGGCCGGGGTGAAGAGCAGGCCGTCGCCGGGCCCGGCGAGTGCGCGTACGGCGTGGGCGACGGCCGTACCGTCGTCGACCCGGCTGACGGGCATCCGCAGCCGGATGTCCACGGGCAGCAGCGCCGCGACGGCCAGGGCCAGCGCGAGGGCGCGCCGCCGTAGCCGGGTGCCGGTCTGGCCGTCCTCCCCCGCCGGGCGCAGCAGCCGGGCCAGCGCGGCACCGGCCAGCAGCGCGAAGCCCGCCATGTAGGAGAGGACGTAGCGGTCGACGTAGGCCGGTTCGGCGTGGGAGAGCAGGAAGAGGAGGAGGGTGGGGAGCAGGAGCAGGGGGAGGCCGAGGGCGCGCAGGCCGAGGGGACCGCGGGAGCGGATGCGGGCGCGGGAGCAGGCGATACCGGTGGCGGCGAGGATCGCGAAGGTGAGCAGTTGCAGCGGGTCGGGCCACATCAGCCAGCTGAGCTGGTCGGACTGGCGGGTGCTGTAGAGGGCGAGCGGGGCGAGTCCGGTGAGGACGCCGGTGACGGTGAGGGCCCAGGTGCGCAGGGTGCGGCGCGGCAGTCGGCCGAGGACGAGCGCGGCGCCGTGCACCGGCAGCACCAGGGCGGCGAACTCGTGCAGCAGACACGCCGTCAGCATCAGGGCCGCGTAACCGGCCCACAGGGCGCGGCGCGAGCGGCCGGGCGCCTGCCGGGTGTGGACCGCGATCCGTACGAGCAGATAGCAGGCCCAGACGACCAGGGCGCAGACCAGCGCGTATGAGCGGCCTTCCTGGGCGTACTGCTGCACGGGCGGGAGCAGCGCGAACGCGATACCGGCCCAGCGGCCGGTGCGGCGTCCGACGAGGAGGTTCCCGAGGAGCGCGACACCGGCGGCGGCCACGGTCATGGCGGCGAGGGACGGCAGGCGCAGGGCGACGACGTCCTCGCCGAGGGTCCGGCCGACGGCACCGCCGAACGCCGGGCCGAGGAGCCCGCCGGGCCCGAGGGCCGCTTCGTAGGCGGTGAACCAGAGGTGCATCAGCGCGTAGTAGAGGCCGTGCACCACGTCGACGTGGCGGAGGGTGGCCCAGAGCGCGGCGGGTGCGCGGTGCGCCATGTCGTACGTGACGATCTCGTCGCGCCACATGGCGCCGTCGCGGCGCAGCCCCCAGGCGCCGAGCGCGCACATCAGCACGGCGGGTACCGGCACCACCGTGTCCCGCAGCCGCCGGGCGGGCGGCGCGAGGGGCACGGGGGCCTCCGCCGGGG
>NZ_VKJP01000636.1 GCF_007280575.1 Streptomyces benahoarensis | reverse complement strand
GCCACACCCGCCACACCCGCCGCCGGGCCCACTCGGCGACACCGGACTACCATCGCCACATGATTACCGTTTTCAATAAGCTGCCGGGTGTCGCCACAGCCGCCCGCTACGCCGTCCGCCGTGCGGCGCTCAAGGCCGTCACCCTCTCCGCGCACGCCCCGCGCGGGGAACGCCGCCCCGACGACCGCGCGACCCCTTGGTGAACGCCGCGGGGCGACGTCCCCCGGGTGCCCCCCTCCGCCGGACGCCCGGCCCGTTCCGGTCATACTGGGCAGAACGTCCGCAGGCACCCCCGACGAAAGCGAGCGCACCATGCTCCGGAACGCCTTCGAACCCTGGCACCTGGTCCTGATCATCGTCGCCTGCGTCCTGCTCTTCGGCTCGAAGAAGCTGCCGGACATGGCCCGCGGCCTGGGCCGCTCGATGCGCATCCTCAAGTCGGAGACCAAGGCGCTCAAGGACGACCACACCCCCGAGCAGCCCGCCGCCGCGTCCGCCGCGCCCCGTACGGAGGCGACGACCGCCGGGCACTGACCCGTCCCGGCCCCGGGCCGCGAAACCGCCGCACCGCGGCCCGGCAGCCCCGGCCCGGCGGCCCGCACCCCCGTCGCTCAGTGGTCCCCGCCCTCGTCGATCAGCCGCCGCACCTCGCGGTCGACCAGCCCCAGCCGCGCCTCGGCCACCAGCGGCACGGCGCGGCGCTGCCGACGCGCCTCGGACGGGTCGACGTCGACGGTGACGAGCGCGGGCTCCCACTTCGGCTCCTGCGCCACCACCGCGCCCCGGGGATCCACCACCCGTGAGCCGCCCCAGAAGGTCGCGCCGTGCTCGCTGCCGACCCGGTTGACGAAGACCACCCAGCACTGCAGCATCCGCGCCGTGTACGAGAGCAGGGTGTCCCAGTAGAGCCCGGTGTCCATCGCCTCCGGGTCCAGGCTCGCTGCACTGTTCGTCGGCACGATCAGCACCTCCGCCCCGTCCTGCACCGCCAGCCACGGCAGCACCGGCTGCCACGCGTCATTGCACACCAGCGTCGCCGCCCGCCCGCCGCCCGGCGCCTTCCCGAGGTCGTACGCGCGCATCGACTGCCCGGGGCTGACGTGCTTGCGTTCCTCCCAGGCCAGATAGTTCGGCAGATAGAGCTTGCGGTGCGCATGCACCAGCTCCCCGGACGCGTAATACGCCGAGGTGTTGTACGCCCGCAGGCTGGTGTGCTCGTGGAACCCGATCACGATGTCCGGGCCGAGCGCGCTCAGCTCCAGCAGCCGCGGATCGCGCACCTCCACGGAGGCGTCCCGCTCCAGGGCTCCCAAGTGGTAACCGTGCAGGCTCAGTTCGGGGAACACCACCAGATCCGAGCCCTCCGCCGCGGCCCGCTCGATCTGCTCGCGGGCGAGGACGAGGTTCCCCTCCACGTCCCCCAAGAGACAGTCGGTCTGCGCCAGTGCTATTCGCATGCCAGACTCCCCCTTTCATAGCTTTTGCGCGTTTCGTCCTGCCATTTTCGCAGAGGCCGCCCCCTTCGGCTCCTGTCTCTTATACACATCTTACGCTGCCGACGACTTAATAGGTGTA
>NZ_VKJP01000635.1 GCF_007280575.1 Streptomyces benahoarensis | reverse complement strand
GTGGGCTCGGAGAGGTGTATAAGAGACAGGGGGGGCCGGGGGCGGTCCGCCCGGACCACCCGCAGGGCCCCGGGCGGCCCCGGATCCGTACGCCAGGTGCGCCGAGGCCCCGGCATTACGTACCGTCTGCCTTCATGAACAGCACCGACCTCTATCGCGATGTCACCGACTTCGCGCACGGCACCCCTGGGTGGGTCCATTCCTTCGCCGACGCCGGTACCGAAGGCGGGATTCTGCTTCTGATGGCGGTGGCCGTCCTCGGCTGGTGGCGGGCGCGGCGCCTCGCACCGCGCGCGGTCGCCCTGGCCGTACTGGTGCCGGTGGGCACGGCCGTCGCCTACCTCCTGAGCGAGATCCTCAAGAGCTTCGTCCAGGAGCAGCGGCCGTGCCGGGCGGTGGCGCACGCCGCCGCGTCGATCGCCACCTGTCCCGCACAGGGGGACTGGTCCTTCCCGAGCAACCACTCGGTGATCGCCGCCTCCCTCGCCGTCGGGATCTTCATCGCCTGGCGCGCGGCGGCCTGGCTCGCGGTGCCGGTGGCGCTGCTGACCGGCTTCTCCCGGGTCTTCGTCGGCGTGCACTACCCGCACGACGTCGCCGTCGGGCTGCTCGTCGGCGCCGTGGTCGCGGCGATCTGCTTCCGGGTGCTGGCCGGTCCGATGACCACGTTGGTGATCAAGCTGCGGACGGGGCCGCTGAAGCCGCTGGTCGAGGCGCGACGGGGGTCGCACGCGGCCGGCTGACCGGCGGAACGGGGAACGGGGGATCATCGAGTGGCGGCGCAGGGCCAGAGGTCCTGGGGCCGCCACTCCTGTTTGTGGCCGAAGCCCCGGCCGTTGTCGATCAGCCGCAGCCAGTCCGGGCGCAGCTCCCACAGTGCGGTCCGCTCCAGGGCCGCGCGCAGCCGTTCGTCCCCGGCGACGAACGGGAACCGGCCGGTGTACGCGGCCCAGCCCGCCGCCCGCGCGGCGCCGGTCAGCTCCCGGCACCCGCCGCGCCCCTGGAGCCCGGTGAGCCCGCTCCACTCCTGACCGTCGCGCTGCGCCGTGAACGCCACCCGGGCACCGGGCCGGGCCAGCGCCCGCCCGTGCCGGGTGGAATGCGCGGTGACGAAGTACAGCAGGGGCGCGGACGCGTCGCCGCCCGGCGCGTAGAGCACCGCGCACGCCTGCGGCCCGTCGTCGTCCGTGTACGCCAGAGTCAGCGTCGTATGGGCGGCCAGCGCCTGCCGGATCTCGGCCGGACAGTCCCCGCCCGGCCCGGGACCCGCGCCGCCGGGGGTGCCGTCCCCGGGGGCGCCGGGGCTGCTGTCCCTGGGCGCGCCGGGTGCCTCGTCCCTGGGTGCGCCGGGCGCGCCGGGTGCCTCGTCCCTGGGTGCGCCGGGCGCGCCGGGTGCCTCGTCCCTGGGTGCGCCGGGCGCGCCGGGTGCCTCGTTCTCGGGCCCGTCCGCCTCGTACGTGGTCATCGTCGCCGTCTCCTGTCCTGGTGCCGCGCGGCCGGGCGGTGGCTCGCCGCCCGCGCGTCCCTCCACTCTGCCGCCCCGGGCGGGGCCTACGCGGGCGGGGCGTCCTCGGG
>NZ_VKJP01000634.1 GCF_007280575.1 Streptomyces benahoarensis | reverse complement strand
ATTAAGTCGTCGGCAGCGTCAGATGGGTATAAGAGACAGGCGCCGGTGGTCAGGGCGGTCAGCGCGCGGTCCAGCCCGGTCAGTGCCTCGGCGACCGGGGCGGTGCGCAGCGGGTCGGGGGCGTCCAGGACGGAGCGGCGGGCGTCCGCGTCGGGTCCGAGGAGCGCGTCGGTGCTCAGGCGGACGCGGAGCGCGCCGGGGTCGTCGCCGAAACGGTGCCCGCCGCGCGCCGCCCAGGGCGCCAACTCCCGCTCCAGCGCCGCCGCTCCGGTGACCCCGGCGGCGGACAGACGACGGCGGAGCGGTTCGAGGTCGGCGTAGAGGTGGCTGCCGGAGTGCGGCGGGCGGCAGAGCGCACCGGCGGCGGTGAGGGTGCGGTAGAGGGCGGCGGCGAGGGTGCCGTGCAGCCGGGCGGCGGCCGCGGTGCGGGCGCGGACCGCGGCGGGTTCGCCGAGCGCGTACCCGGCGGCGTCGGCGAAAGGTCCGGGCAGCGGGGTGGACACGGCGGTCAGCGCGCCCAGGGCGGCGGCGCGCAGCGCGGCGCCGCGCTCCCCCGCGGGGAACCGGACGACCCCGACCGGCCAGGACGCGGGCAGCAGGGTGGCACGCAGATCAGTCAGCACCACGACGTCCGCGGGCAGCATCTCGGCCGGGCTGACCACCACCGTGTCGTGCGGATCGTGCAGCAGATCGCGGCGCGTCTCGTCGCTGACCACCCACATCCCCTCCCCCACGGCCGCCTCACAGACCTCGTGCAGCAGCTCGGGCGGCGGACAGGTACCGGTCGGATCGTCGGCGACGGACAGCACCAGCACCCCGGGCTCCGCCCCCTCCATCCGGGCCCGCCGCACGGTCTCCAGAAAGGCGAACGGGTCCGGCGCGCCGCCCGATTCGGCCGGTACGGGCGCGAGGTGCACGGCCCGGCCGAGCAGCCGGGCGGGCGGCGCGTACCAGGCGGCACAGGGCCGGGGCAGCACCACGGCGCCGCCCACCGCCGCGTACAGCGCGAGGAGCAGGGCGGGCGCGCCGGGGCCGACGAGCAGGCGGTCGGGGTCGGCGGCCGGGCCGCGGCGCTCGGCGTATCCGGCGGCGGCGGTACGCAGCTCCCCGGAGCCGCCGGGCGGTTCCGGCTCGGCGCGCCCGGCCCCGGCGGCGAGACGGTCGGCGAGTTCGGGGAGCACCGGGAGGCCGGGCGGTTCCGGGGCGGGCTCCGGCCGCGGATCCGGTGCGGTCCGCTGCATCCGTACCTCCACAGTGCACACGACGGGACGGTGGGCCGCCGACGGCCGCCGGTCGCGGCACCGCCGGTGCGCCGACCGGATGTCGACCGCGCGGGTCGTTCGTGGGCCCATCACATGAATCACGCCCGGCCCACCTTGGCAGATCCCACGCCCCAGACGCCCCCGACACGTCAGCGGACCCCGCGCCACGCCCACCCGGCCGGATCTGACGACCCCGGTGCCATACGAATGGGGCAGGGGGTGGGCGTGCGTACGAGGTGCGGATGCCGGCCCGGTGGGGCGGCATCCGCACCTC
>NZ_VKJP01000633.1 GCF_007280575.1 Streptomyces benahoarensis | reverse complement strand
GGGCGGACGGGGCGCGCTGACGGGCGGGCCGGTGCGGCGTCGGGCTCGGGACGGGCGGGGCGCCGCACCGGGCCCGGGCGCCGGACCGTGACGGCTACGGCGTGCTGCCGCGCGCCGCGAGGACGGCCACCACCGGGGCGGACGGGCCGGCCGACCGGGCTGGCGGAGGCGGCGCCAAGGACGGCGGGGACGAAGGCGACGACGGGGGCAACGGGGAGAACCGCGGCGGCGAGATGAGCGACGCGGCCGCCGCGGCGCCCACCGCATCCACGGCGCCCACCGCATCCACGGCGCCCACGGCACCCCGCGCCGGCGGCAACTCCCCCCGGGAACACGGCGTTACGGGCGCCGCCCCCGCATCCGGCGGCCGGATGCCCGCCGCGAGGAGCGCATGGTTCAGCGGGCGCAGCAGCAGGTGCAGGCGTTCGGCGCCGGACCGGCCGAGCGCGCGCCAGGGACCGGCCGCCAACTGGTCCGTCAACCGCTCGATCGCCTCCCGCTCCCGCAGCCCCCACGCGGTGGCGCTGCCGTCCGGTGCGATCCAGCCGCGGGCCGCGAGCCGGTCGTGGGCGTCGCTCCACTCCTGGGCGCTCCAGCCGCGGGCGGCGGCGGACGCGGGGGCGGCCCAGCCGTGACGGTCCCGTCCGCCGCCCGCCGCCGCATGCGACACCAACGCCTCGCACGGGTCCAACCCCCAGGTCAGCAGGGTCGCGAGATGGCCGTCACCACGATGCTCACGGAGCACCGCCGCGGCCTGCCACAGCACCAGATGCGGCGGCCCGGGCCACGGCAGATCGCGGTTGGCGGCGGCGAGCGGACGCGCCACGGCGTGGGCGTTCTCGGCGGCGCGGCGGGCCAGTTGGGCGGCCTCGGCCACCTCGGGGCCGGACAGCCGGTCGCCCAGCAGCCGGGAGAGCGCGCGGTCGACGGCCCGCAGCCGTGCATCCAGCACCGCGCCCGGCCGGGCCGTCGCCCAGATCCGTGGTACGTACTGGGCCACCAGTCGCGGCGCGAAGGTGTAGAACGCCGCGGTCACCAGCTCCGGGCCCACGGCCCCCAACGGAGCCGTGCGCCAGGCGAAGTAGCCGGGACGCCGCGACGTGGTGTCGTAACCGAGGCCCGCCGCGACCCGCTGGGCCTCGGGGGCGGAGTAGGCGGTGGCGTGCAGCGGTTCGAGCTGCTGCCACATTCGGCGGGCGACCGAAGGGTAGTCCGACATCGCTGTACCTCATGGCCTTCACGATGCGTGCGTGCAGAGAGGGAACGGCCGTTGGCGCGCGCCGCGAGGGCCAGGCCCTGTCGTCGGGGTCCACGCCTCGGGCGCGTCCGCGGACCGTGTGGTGCCGGTACGGGGCGGCGGATGCCGTACGGAACGAGGCGCCCCGCACGGACGTCGGGGCGCAGCCCACGCCGCGACCCGCTCCGCACACGGCCACCGACCGGACACCGGACCGGGAACCCCGCACCGGCCCCGGACGAAAAACCGTGCGACAGATGACGTTCCCCGATTACGCGCCGTGAATCCTGGCTGTGATGAATAACTCTCCGTGATGGCGGGTGGGGGAGGTGGAGAGGGGTGGGGAGG
>NZ_VKJP01000632.1 GCF_007280575.1 Streptomyces benahoarensis | reverse complement strand
GCGGTAGGCGCTTGGGGGCGGGCGGTCCGTCAGCCCGTCACGCCTCGCGGTGGTTCGCCGTGGCGCCGCCCAGCGCGGAGCCCTGGCGGCGCCGGCGCATCGCCAGGCCCACCATGCCGAACGCCGCCAGCGCGCCCACCCCGGCGACGAGGAGCGCCGTCGGCAGATGGCCCACCTTCTCCGCCAGCCCGGCCAGACCGTTGTCCGGCAGCATGATCGCCGTACGGTCGCCGGCCACCGGCCCGGTCGTATCGGCGGCGACGGCCGCACCGGCGGGCAGCAGTAGCGCGACGAGCGCACCGGACGCGACGGCAACGGTGCGGATCACAGAGCGACGCTGGTCGGACATCGGGCACTCCTCGTCAGGACGGATCGGACGGACGCGGTCGGGGCGGGCGGTTCAACCGGCCCGCGCGCTCTCACCATCGCCCCCGAGACCGACCCCGGACGCGGATCTCGACCGCGCACGCGACCGCCTCCGGAGCCGACCCCCGGACCGATTCCGCGCCCCTACGCTACGGAGCTTGTTTCACGGGAAACCGTACGTCGTGTAACAGTCACCGCGATCTCTGCGTACGGTCCCGTCACGGAATGGCCCACCTGAACCTTCCGCCGCCCGCCACCTTGGGTAACTTGGCGATGTATGTATGGATTCGCGCGCACGGTCATGCCGGAGCCGAGGGGCCCGCGCTCCCGCCCGGCGGTGCCCGTCGGCCAGGGAGGGCGGTGACCGGATGCGTCCACGGGCCCTGGCGCCGCTCGTCGCGCTGCTCCCGCTCGCCCTCGTGGCGGGGTGCGCGGGGTTCGAGGGGTTGCAGAGCGACGGGCGGGCCCGGGAGGTGAAGGCGCCGTTCGCGCTGTGGACCGACCACTCGCCCGCCCCGCCGAGCAGGAGCGACAACCCTGTCGCGCTCAAACCCGTACCGCACACCCCGCACCTCCCGAGCGGCAGCATGGCCGACGCCGACCCGCGTGCCGTGCTCGACGCGGACCTGGCCGCCGACGGGCAGAAACCACCGGCGCCGGGCTCCGTGCGCCGCCCGGTGCTCCACGACCTCACCGACGACGGCAAACCCGAACTGATCATGGCCGTGGACCTCGACGACCGCACCAGCGACCTGCGCGTCTACAGCGTCCGGCACCAGATCGTCACCCGCGTACTGGCCCTGCGCGGCGTACTGGCCGGCGTCGAACTGGCCGCGGGTCACCTCGTCGTACGCGAACCCACCAAGGACCCGCGCTACGTCAGCGTCACCGATTACCTGTGGGACAAGGACCGGATGACCCTCTGGGATCTCACCCTCGACGACGCCCACAAACCCCAACCCGCCCGCAGCGGCACGCCCGGCCCGGTTCCGCCTGCGCCGCCTGCTGGAGCTTCGCCTACCGGAGCTTCACCTACCGGAGCTTCACTTGCTGGGGCTTCAGTTGTCGGCGCTTCGCCTGATGCTGGGCTGTCCGTCGCCGCTCCGACTGCCGCCGCGCACGCCCCGAACGGCGAGCGGCGATGAGCCCGCGTGGGGGGCGGCGATGAGGCGGCCCGGGCGGCGGCGTGCACCTTCTGGGGGGCCTCCCCCCTCCCCCTTCACCC
>NZ_VKJP01000631.1 GCF_007280575.1 Streptomyces benahoarensis | reverse complement strand
CCCCCCACAGGAGTGACACCACCACCGGCCGCGCCCCCGCCCCCTCCGGCGGGCTGCTGCACGGCCTGCCCTGGCTGGTCTGGCGCCGCCACCGCGCGGCCCTGGCCAGCGGCCTCGCCGTCACCGTGCTGGTCTCCGCGTACTTCACGTACCAGCACTTCGCCGTGGTCGACTTCGTCCAGCGGTACGGCACCGAGTTCAACGAGCGGACGGGCGTGAAGTTCGGCGAACAGTTCCGCATCGCCTTCCGGGGCGGCACCACGCTGCTGCAGTTCCTGCCCGCGCTCATCGGTCTCTTCCTCGGCGCCCCGCTGATCGCCGGTGAGCAGGAGCACGGCACGGTCCGGCTGGTCACCACGCAGTCCGTCAGCCGCGGCCGGTGGATCGCCGCGACCCTCGCGCTGCCCCTGACCGTGGTCGTCGTCTGCACCACCGCGCTGTCGATGTCGTACCGGTGGATGTGGCTTCCGGCCCACACCCTCGCGTTCAACGGCGACTGGCTGCTCAGCGGCCCGTTCGACGTCACCGGCCCGATGCTCCCGGCCACGTCGCTCTTCTTCGCGGTCTGCGGCATCGCGCTCGGCGTCGTCCTCAAGCGGATTCTCACCTCGATGGTCGCCGGCGTCGTCTTCATGGGCGCGTTCAGCATCGCCTGGAGCCGCGTCCCCGAGCGCCTGGGCCAGCTGCGGCATGCGTTCGCCCCGCTCGATCAGGAACCGTCGATCGCGGCGGACGCCATCTACATGGACAACTGGGTGGCCACCGCCGACGGCAAGTTCTACGGCTTCGGCACCTGCCTCGACTCCTCCGAAGCCGCCACCGACGCGTGCCGGGCGAAGATGGGCATCACCCAGAGCGTCACCGACTACTTCAGCTTCGATCAGATGGCGGGCATGCA
Source organism: Streptomyces benahoarensis (assembly GCF_007280575.1). Lineage (GTDB taxonomy): Bacteria > Actinomycetota > Actinomycetes > Streptomycetales > Streptomycetaceae > Streptomyces > Streptomyces benahoarensis. The sequence continues at coordinate 696 of NZ_VKJP01000631.1, read as the reverse complement.
GTGGCGCGGGTCGATCATCCTGCTGGTGGCGAGCGTGCTGATCCTCGGGTTCGTCGTCCGGCGTGCCCGCCGGCGGCCGCTCTGAGCGCCGACCGGCCCGTCGCCCCCGGTCACCTGCCGTGCCGCGCTTTGACACCCGGTAGTGGCCGCACCATCATCAATCGGTCGGACCGTACGGAGTCCGGCTCCCACGGCATACGGTGGCAGTGGGGGCGGCCGGGCCCGCACGGGGCCGCCGGGCCGCGACGGGCGGAAGAGTCGGAGAGGTGGTGAGCGTGGTCGAGTTCCGGATCGACCGGCGCAGTGGCGTGGCCACCTACCTCCAGATCGTCCAGCAGGTACAGCAGGCGCTGCGGCTGGGCACCCTGGTCGAGGGCGACCGTCTGCCGACCGCGGCGCAGGTCGCGGCCACCACCAAGGTCAATCCGAACACCACGCTGAAGGCATACCGCGAGCTGGAGCGCGAGGGCCTGGTCGAGCCGCGGCCCGGCCTCGGCACCTTCGTCAGCCGCACCCTGGCCCGCCCCCAGTCCGCGGCGGACACCCAGCTCCGCGAGGAACTGCGCGCCTGGATGACCCGGGCCCGCACCGCCGGTCTCACCCGCGAGGACACCCAGGCGGTGCTCAACTCCGTGGTGCAGGACACGTATCCGGAGAGTGACTGAGGCGCCCTCCGGAGGGGGTGGGGCACCGGGC
>NZ_VKJP01000630.1 GCF_007280575.1 Streptomyces benahoarensis | reverse complement strand
GCCGGCCTCCCGCCCCACCCCACACATCAGCTCCGGTCCCTCTTCGACCGTGCCGTCGTATACCGCGTCGGCTCCGCCGTCGACGGATCCTCGGGCCACGGATGCTTCGGATAGCGGCCCCGCAGCTCCGCCCGCACGGACCGGTAGCCGTCCCGCCAGAAGGACGCCAGATCCGCCGTCACCGCGGCCGGGTGTCCGGCGGGGGAGAGCAGGTGGACGAGGACCGGCACCCGCCCGTCCGCCACCCGCGGCGATTCCTGCTGCCCGAACATCTCCTGCAGCTTCACCGCCAGCACCGGCTGCGCACCGCCGTAGTCGACCCGTACCCGCGAACCGCTCGGCACCTCGATACGCTCCGGCGCCAGCGCGTCGAAGCGCACCGCGTCACCGGAAGCCCACGGCAACAGCCGCCCCAGCGCCGCCCCGGCGTCGATCCGCTCCAGATCCGCCCGCCGTCGCGCCCGGTCCAGCTCCACGCCCAGCCACTCCCCGGCCCGCTCCAGCAGCGCCGCATCCGACACCTCCGGCCACGGCTCCCCCAGCTCCCCGTGGAGAAAGGCCATCCGCTGCCGCAACGACACCGCCCCCGCCGACCAGCGCAACAGCCCGACGCCCTCCCGCCGCAGCCCTTCTACCGCCGCCTCGCGCACCGCCCCCGCGTCCGGTGCCGCCAACGGACGCGTCACCAGCTCGATCGCCCCCAGCCGCTCCACCTCCCGCGCCACGACATCACCGTCCGCCCACCGGACCTCCTCGCCCCGGGAGTACAGCGCCCCCGCCGCCGCAACCGCCGTCGCCTCGTCGATCACCGCCGCCAGCCGCACCCGCGCGGACGCCGACGTCACCGGACGGTCCGCCACCGCGACCGCCAGCCACCGCGCCTCCCGCAACCGCGAACCCGCCTCGCCCGTCTCGGCCCGCGTCCCCGACGCCATCAGAAAACTGCCGCCGCCCCGCGCCCGCGCCACCCGCTCCGGGAACGCCAACGCCGCCACCAGCCCGGCCACCGCATCGTCGTCCCCGGCACCACCGGCACCCGACACCGCACCACCGGAGCGCCCGCGAACCTCCGCGGACCCGGACCCCGCCTCCGCGTCCTCCGGCCCGAGCCCCGCCACCGCCGACGCCAGCCGCCGGGCCTCCTGCCGCCACCGCCCGGCATACGCGTCGCCGCCCCGCCGAGCCTGCCGCCACGCGGCCACCAGATCGTCCCCGTACGACCGCGGCGGCTCCTCGCTCAGCAGCGCCACGACCTCGGCCGCCCGCCGCACGCCCACCTCCCGAGCACCGTCCAGCAACGCCCGCGCCAGCCGCGGATGCACCCCCAGCCGCGCCAGCCGCTGCCCCCGCTCCGTCACCCGGCCGTCCGCATCCACCGCGCCGACCGCGCCCAGCACCTCCCGCGCCGCCGCCATCGCACCCGCGGGCGGCGGATCCAGCAACGCCAGCCCCGCGGCCGACGGGTCGCCCCAGCACGCCACCTGCAACGCGAAGGCCGACAGCTCCGCCACCTTGATCTCCGGGTCGGGGAACCGCGGCAACCGCTCGTCCTCCCCCTCCGACCAGCAGCGATACACCGCCCCCGGCGCCTCACGCC
>NZ_VKJP01000062.1 GCF_007280575.1 Streptomyces benahoarensis | reverse complement strand
GTCAGATGTGTATAATAGACAGCGACACACCCCACCCGCCGCGGCTCGGTCCGGGCCGCGGTGGGTGGGGTGTGTCGTGGTCCGGTTCCTCGTCCTCGGCGGCGAGCGGGGGAGGGCGAGGCCGGAAGGGCGTCGGAGCGGAGGGGTTCGGCACGGCGGTCGGTGATCACGTGGGTGCTGCCGGGGGTGCTGACGGGCCGGGCCAGGAGGACGGCAACCCCTTAGGATGAAGGCATGTCGAACTCGGCGGCGTTGGCGAAGGAGCTGACGGTCGGAGAGGTGTCGGACCGTAGCGGTGTGCCCGCCTCCACGTTGCGCTATTACGACCGCGAGGGGCTGATACACAGCCGCCGCACCAGCGGTAATCAGCGGCGCTACGCCCGCGACACACTCCGCCGTGTCGCCTTCATCCGCGCCTCGCAGCGCGTCGGGATCCCCCTCGCCGACATCCGGGAGGCCCTGTGCCTCCTCCCTGAGGGCCGCACCCCCACCGAGGAGGACTGGGTCCAGGTCTCCGAGCGGTGGCGCTCCGAACTCGCCCGCCGCATCAACCTGTTGCTGCGTCTGCAGAGCAAGCTCACCGACTGCATCGGCTGCGGCTGCCTCTCGCTGGAGAAGTGTGCCCTCGTGAACCCCTGTGACGTTCTCGGGGAAGTGGGGCCGGGCGCCGGAGGGCTCCAGTTCTAGGCCCTGTCGTCACACTCCTGCCGCGAGGCATGCGGGAGCGTGAAGACAGGACCCGGGGGCGGGCCGCACACGTGTTGTGGGCCCGGCGCCCCAGGTCAGCTGCTGTACGGCCGCCTCTCGCGGGCCTCGCGCAGGGCGAGGCCCCACCAGACGAGCTGGTCGAAGAGGGTCGCGGCGGCGGCGGTCGCGGCGGCCGGGTCCTTCAGCGCGCCGGTCTCGTCGAACTGCCCCCAGCAGTTGTGGAAGCTGACCACGTCCCGGACGGTCACCGCGTGCAACTCGGCGAAAACGGTGCGCAGTTGCTCCACCGAGCGCAGACCGCCGGCCAGACCGCCGTAGGAGACGAAGCCGACCGGCTTGGCGCCCCACTCCGTGCGGTGCCAGTCGATCAGGCTCTTGAGCGAGGCGGGGAAGCTGTGGTTGTACTCCGGGGTCACCACGATGAAGACGTCCGCGTCGGCCAGCCGCGGCGACACCTTCGACAGGGTCCGGGCCACCTCCTCGCCGGGGTTGGCGGACAGCTCGTACGGCAGCGTGTGGTCGGCGAGGTCGATCAGATCGACCTGAAGGTCGTCGCGCTCCTTGGCGAGCGAGGTGATCCAGTTGGCGACGGTCGGACCGAAACGGCCCTCCCGGACGCTGCTGTTGATCAGGGCAAGGCGCAGTGGCGTGGTGGACATGAGCGCTCCTTGTGCGTGGGGACAGGCCCCGTTTCGCGGAATGGTCAAACGATCAGACTTGAAGTGGGGTTCAAGTCAAGCCCGTTCCTCAGCCGGTGTGTCGCGCGGCGGGGCGCGTCTCGCTGCGCCAGCTGCGCGGACCCCGGTGTCCCAGAGCCCGTTCCAGGCGGCGCCAGTGGGGATGGTGGCGGCGGATCTCGTTGCGGGGCCGGGTTGTGGCGCGGGTCCGGGCGAGCAGCACCACGACGAGCGCCGCCAGCTCCTCGGGGGTGGCGCTCCCCTTGGTCACGCGGAGGAGAGAACCGGTGTCGGTCGTGGTCATGTCTCTCTCCGTCACTGCGGGGGATTGCCGTGCTTGCGGGAGGGCAGGTCGGCGTGTTTGTCGCGCAGCATGGCGAGGGAGGCGATCAGGACCCGGCGGGTCTCGACGGGGTCGATGATGTCGTCGACCAGGCCGCGCTCCGCCGCGTAGTACGGGTGCATCAGCTGGGTCCGGTACTCCTCGATCTTCTGACTGCGGACCGTTTCGGGCTCGTCGGCGTTGCTGATCTCCCGGCGGAAGATGACATTGGCGGCGCCTTCGGCGCCCATCACCGCGATCTCGTTTCCCGGCCAGGCGAAGGCCAGATCGGCCCCGATGGAGCGGGAGTCCATCACGATGTAGGCCCCGCCGTACGCCTTGCGCAGGACCAGAGAGACCCGCGGCACGGTGGCGTTGCAGTAGGCGTACAGCAGCTTGGCGCCGCGCCGGATGATGCCCTCGTGCTCCTGGTCGATACCGGGCAGGAAGCCGGGCACGTCGACCAGGGTGACCAGCGGGATGTTGAAGGCGTCGCAGAACTGCACGAAGCGGGCGGCCTTCTCGCTGGCCTGGATGTCCAGCACGCCCGCGTAGGAGGCCGGCTGGTTGGCGACGACGCCGACGACCTCGCCGCCGAGCCGGGCCAGCGCGCAGACGACGTTGGCCGCCCACGCGGCGTGGACCTCGAAGTACTCGCCGCTGTCGACGATCTCCTCGATGACGGCACGGATGTCGTAGCTGCGGCCGGGCTCCCCGGGGATGAGGTCGAGCAGCGGCTCGTTGCCGCGGTCCGGAGGGTCCTGGGACGGTACGGACGGCGGCAGTTCGCGGTTGTGGGACGGCAGCAGGGAGAGCAGAAAGCGCACGTCCTCCAGGCAGCTCTCCTCGTCGTCGTACGCGCCGTGGCACACGCCGGAGGTCTCGGCGTGGACGTCGGCGCCGCCCAGGCCGTTCTGGGTGATCTTCTCGCCGGTCACCGCCTGGACGACGTCCGGGCCGGTGATGAACATCTGCGAGGTGTCGCGGACCATGAAGACGAAGTCGGTGAGCGCCGGGCTGTAGGCGGCGCCGCCCGCGCAGGGGCCGAGCATCACGGAGATCTGCGGGATGACGCCGGACGCCTTGGTGTTGCGCTGGAAGATGCCGCCGTATCCCGCGAGTGCGGAGACGCCCTCCTGGATGCGGGCGCCCGCGCCGTCGTTCAGCGAGACCAGCGGCGCGCCCGCCTGGATGGCCATGTCCATGATCTTGTGGATCTTGGTGGCGTGCGCCTCACCGAGGGCGCCGCCGAAGATCCGGAAGTCGTGCGCGTAGACGAAGACCGTCCGGCCGTGGACCGTGCCCCAGCCCGTGATCACACCATCGGTGTAAGGCTTCTTCGCCTCCAGGCCGAACCCGGTCGCCCGGTGCCGGCGCAGCGGCTCCACCTCGTTGAACGAACCCTCGTCGAGCAGCAGCTCGATCCGCTCTCGGGCGGTCAGCTTGCCCTTGCCGTGCTGGCGTTCGGTGGCGGCCGGGTCGGTTCCGTGCCGGGCCTCGTGCTTGATCAGGCTCAGCTCGGCCACACGTTCGCGCAGGGTCCAGTCCACGCGGGGGGCCGGTGTCGTATCAGCAGCGGGCATGTCTGTCCTCACTTCCTGAAGGCGGGGGCGGCGCGGTGTCCGGCGCCGCGGGATCACGACGGGCGCGCCGCGCGCGGCAGGCCGCAGAGCCCTGCGGCCACTCCCGCGGCGCCGACGGCCGTGATGAGCCACAGGGCCGGGGTGTCATCGGAGCCGCCGGCGACGAGCGCGGCGGTCAGCGCGACGACCAGGACCGCCGACAACTGGACGGCGGTCTGGTAGAGCGCGACCGCCTGGCCCCGGGCGCTCGCCGCGATGCCCTGGGTGGCCTGCATGTTCAAGGCGGCGAATCCCAGGACGAAGCCCGCGCCGACCAGCAGCATCGTCGGCAGGACACCGGTGGCGTACGGTGCCCGCGCCGGAGCACTCAGATAGAGCAGATAACCGGCGAGCGGTCCGAGCGCGCCCACGGCGATCGGGCCGGCGGTGCCGAAGCGGTTGACGAGGCGTCCGGAGAACAGCGCGGTCGCCGCCAGAGGGGCGCTCGCCGGGAGAAAGGCGAGCGCGGTCCGCAGCGGCGACCAGCCCTGGCCGTCCTGCAACCGCACGGTGGCCACCAGCAGCAGCCCGAGGTACGAGCCGTTGAGAGCGGCGGCGCCGAGCATCGAGCGGACGAGCGGGCCGCTGCGCAGGACAGCGGCGCCGAACAGCGGCCGGGGCGAGGCCCGTTCGACGCCGTAAAAGGCCGCCGCAAGGAGCGCGGCCACGACGAAGGCACCCAGCGTGCGGAGGCCGAGCCAGCCGTGCGCCGGGACTTCGCCGATCCCGTACACCAGGGCCAGCCCGGCGCCCACGAAGGTGCCCGCGCCCGCGATGTCGAAGTGCCGGGTGGTGTTCGCGGGCGGCGCACCGGGGATGAGGCTCAGGCCGAACACGGCGAGTACGAGGACCACCGGAGCCGGGAAGAGCAGGGTCCAGCGCCAGCTGATCCCGGTCAGGAAGCCGGACAGCAGGAGCCCGGTGGTGAACCCGCAGGCCCCGAAGAGGGCGTACACCGACACGGCACGGTCGCGGTCACGGCCCGCACGGAAGGCGGAGGCGATGATGGCGAGCCCGGTCGGTGCGGTGAGGGCGGCGCAGAACCCCTTGACGAACCGGGTGGCGATCAGCACCGAGGGGTCGCTGGTCAGTCCGCCGACGACCGAGGCCACGGCGAAGCCGGCCATCGCGGCCAGGTACACCCGGCGTCGGCCCAGCAGCTCCACGACGCGGCCACCGAACAGCATCAAACCGCCGAAGCCGAGGGCGAAACCGCTGACCAGCCACTGCGATACGGCCAGCGACAGGTGCAGCTCCCGGCCGATCGACGGCAGCGCCACGATCACCGCGGACACTTCCAGGGCGTCGATGAGCATGTTGCCGGCCAGCACCAGCAGCAGTCCCCACATCCGGGGACTCCAGTGCCCGGCCGGTCGGGCGGCCGGCCGGGCGGGCGCGTTCGTTGGGGGCGAGGACTCCATCATCCTGCTTCCGGTTCGGTGGGGAGGACGGGGCGGGGAGGGCGGCACAGCATCGGTGGCCCGTCACCCCAGCAGCGTGCCGCCGGTCGCGTCGATGAAGGCGCCGGTGATCCAGCGGGCATCGTCGGTGGCGAGGAAGGCCACCACATCGGCGACATCCTGCGGCTCGCCGACCCGGCCGAACGCCGACAGCTGTGCCATCTGCTCGACGGCCTCGGGGATGTCGAAGACGGGGTTGCCGTTGCGGGTGATGCCGGGGGCGACGCTGTTGACGGTGATGCCGCGCGGGGCCAGGTATTTGGCGAAGTGCATCGACAGCTGCTCGATGGCGCCCTTGGTCATCGCGTAGGCGATCTCCTCGGGGTTGGCGAAGCGGGTCAGCCCGGAGGAGATGTTGATCACCCGGCCGCCGGGGGCGAGGCCGGCGAGAGCCCGCTGGATGATGAAGAACGGCGCCCGGGCATTGATCGCGAACAGCCGGTCGAACGTCTCGGGCGTCGTGTCCTCGGGCGAGACCCCGCCCATCACCCCGGCGTTGTTGACCAGGATGTCCAGCGAGGCCGAACCGGTGCGCTCCTTGAGCCCCTCGTCCACCCCCAGGAACAGCTGGTGGACGTCGCCGGGCACGCCCAGTTCGGCCTGGACCGCGAAGGCCCGTCCGCCGTCCTTCTCGATCGAGGCGACGACCTCCTCGGCCGCCTCACGGCCGGTGGCGCAGTGCACGGCGACGAGGGCTCCCTCCCGTGCCAGCCGTACCGCGACGGCCCGGCCGATGCCCCGGCTGGATCCGGTGACGAGCGCCGTCTTACCTGCGAGCCTGCTCATGTGGTCTCTCCGATCGACTGTTGTCGGCAGGGCGCTGTGGGCCCCGCCCGGGACGGTGGTGCGTACGGTGTCCGGCGAGGCGGGCTCGCCGAACCAGCGCCGTAGGGCCGTGACCAGTGGTTGCGGACCGGCGGGGCCCGCCGAGGCGATCCAGACGACGTGACCGTCGGGGCGCACCAGCACGGCGTCGGCCGCGGGCAGTTCACCGCCGGGCTCCGGCGTGCCCGCCACCGTGTCCACGCGGTCCGCCCAGGGCGCTGCGGCCCGGCGCAGCCGCGCGTGGTGCTCCTCGTCGCCGTAGAGATCGATCAGGACGCCGCGCCCAGGGGACGGCGGATACCTGTGGATCAGGCGGGCACCCAGCAGCGGATGCGCGCCCGCGCCGACGTCGTGGCGGATGTCCAGGCCGGAGATCATCCCGGCCAGGCGGCGGCGGACGGGCTCGTACCGGACGAGCTCGCCGATGACGGCCCGCAGCGGCTCCACCTCCGGGCCGCCGAGCAGCAGCGTCGCCTGGGCCCCGATGTTGCCCAGGACCCGTGCGCCGACCGCGTGCCGCTCGGTGTGGTACGTGTCGAGCAGCGCGTCGGGCGCCCGCCCGGTGACCCGGAGGGCCAGCTTCCAGCCCAGGTTGACGGCGTCCTGGAGGCCCAGGTTGAGGGCCTGGCCACCGATGGGCATCTGCTGGTGGGCGGCGTCGCCGGCGAACAGCACCCGGCCGTGGCGGTAGCCGGTCAGCTGACGGGCGGCGTCGTGGAAGGAGTTCACCCACAGTGGGGTGCCGTGTGCGAGGTCCTCCCCGGTGACGCGCCGCCAGGTGTCACAGATGTCGGCGAACCCGGGATCGCCGGTGCGCTGCCCGGCGGCGCTGCCGAACTCGTGCACCATCACCCGGGTGACGCCCTGCGGATTGCGGGCCGCGATGGCCAGCCCCCGCTCCAGACGCTGGAAGCGCCGCGCCGGGATCTCGATGCCGTCGACATCCGCCCGGATCAGCTCCCGCTCCGCCTCCCGCCCGGGGAACGCGGCGCCGGTCAGGCGGCGTACGGTGCTGTGTTCGCCGTCGCAGCCGACGAGGTACCGGGCTCTGACCCGGACCGGACCGCCGGGGCCCGACACCTCCGCCTCGACGTGATCCGGGTGGACCCGCAGACCGGTCAGTTCATGACCGCGCCGCAGCCGGGCGCCCAGGGACAGCGCCCACTCCTGGAGGACCGCCTCGGTGCGTACCTGGGGCGCCTTCCACTGGCCGGGGTACGGGCCGGGCAGCGTCAGGTCCAGGGGGATGCCGCCGAAGTGCCCCATGACATCGCCCGGCAGCTCTCCGAAGCGGTCCCAGAGCGCGCGGCTGTCGAAGATCTCCATGGTGCGGGCATGGAGGGTCGAGGCCCGTGACTCGGTGGTCGGTTCGGCCCGGCGCTCCAGCACCACCACATCCGCCCCGCCGAGCCGCAGCTCCCCGGCGAGCATCAGTCCGACGGGGCCCGCGCCGACGACGATGACGTCGTTGTCCACGTCGGCCACGGTCAGCGCGTGCTCTCGGCGTAGTGCTTGGCGTGGCCCAGGGTGGCGCGGCTGTTGGTGCGCAGCGCGCCGCGTACGTATTCCCGGGCGTCCGCGACGCTTGCCCCGGAGCCCAGGACCCGGGCGATGTTGGCCGTGTTGAGGACCACGGTGTGCTGCGAGGAGGCGGTGACACCGCCCTCGTCCTCCGTGAAGGTCCAGCAGCCGGTGTGCAGGGTCATCAGCGCGGGCAGGGTGATCTGCTTGTACACGATCTTCTGGTGCGGGAAGGCCACCCGGTAGGACTTCGTGGTGTGCACCGAGCCGTCCTTCGCCCGGGTGTCCATCTCCAGGACCTGGAGCCCGGGGGTGTCCTCGGCGAAGCGGACGGACGCCACGTGCGGCAGCCGCTCCGCCCACCGCCCGGCCTCGTTGATGAAGTCGAAGGCGTCCTTGGCGGACCCCTCGATCCGCACGCTGTCCTCGAAGGAGAAGGTCAGTTCCTCGGTGGCGTGGGCCAGCTCGATGTTGGTCTTCAGCGCGGCCAGCTCGGAGCGCGAATTGCGGTCGACGGCCTCGTCGATCCACTTCAGCCCCTTCGGGTCGTCGTCGATCGCCCGGTAGTCGTGCAGCAGCCGGATCCGGGAGGCGGTCCCGGAGAGCGGTTCGATGATCCAGGCGCCGCCCATCGCGGCGACCGGCGGGGCGGAGACCTCCTGACGGAAGGTGATCCGCAGCTTCTCGGCGTCCAGGGTCCGGCGCGAGGTCCAGCTCTTCGCCTCACCGCCCGCGGTGGCCCAGATCCGTATGCGCTCTTCGTCCGCGCCGCGCTCGACGTGGTCGACATGGAGGGTGGGAGGGAAGATCCGCGGCCAGTTCTCCACCTCGGCGATCAGCCGGTAGACGGCGGCGGCGGGGGCCTCGACGGTGATCCCGTGCTCGACCTCGCGAAGTTCTGGGTGAGCCATGCTGTTCTCCTCTTCGTTTCCGGGAGGGGGAAAGGGCGCTCAGAAGTTGCCGAGGCCACCGCAGACGTTGAGCGCCTGTGCGGTGATGGAGGCCGCGACGTCGGAGGCCAGATAACCGACCAGCCCGGCGACCTCGTCCGGGGTGGAGTAGCGGCCGAGCGGGATCTTCGCGGAGAACTTCTCCATGATGGCGTCCTCGGTGGTGCCGTAGGCGGCCGCGTATCCCTGGCGCACCCGCTGGGCCATGGGCGTCTCGACATATCCGGGGCACACCGCGTTGACGGTGATGCCGGTCGGCGCGAGCTCGTTGCCCAGCGCCTTGGTGAAGCCGACGACACCGTGCTTGGAGGCCGAGTAGGGGGCGCCGAGCACCACGCCCTGCTTTCCCGCCGTCGAGGCGATGTTGATGATGCGTCCGCGGTCCTTGTGGCGCATCCCGCCCGTGTTGAGGACCTCGTGGCTCATCCGGAAGACGCTGTGGAGATTGGTGTCGATCACGTCCTGCCACAGCTCGTACCCGATGTCGGCGGTGACCCCGCCGCCGCTGCGGCCCGCGTTGTTGACCAGTACGTCGACCGTGCCGAAACGGTCGACCGCGGCCTGGACGAAGGTCCGTACGTCGTCCGCGGAACGGACGTCGAGGGTGGTGCCGTCGACGTCCAGGTCCTCCCCGCGCAGCTCCTTGACGGTGGTGGCGACGTTGTCGCCGCTGCGGGCGCCGATGAACACCCGATGGCCCTGACGAGCCAGCAGACGGGCCACGGACAGGCCGATGCCGCTGGTCGCACCGGAGACGAGGGCGACCCTGGCGTGCTGCTCCGACATGCTCTCTCCTTCTGTTGCCGTGTGCTTCTGTCGCTGCGTGGACGTGCGGTGTTCCGTGGTCAGGCCGCGGCCGACGGGGTGAGGCACGTGTTGACGGCGTCGATGAGCTCCCGGGGCGTCAGGGTGTGGGTCAGCTCGACCTCGTCGAGGCTGATGCCGTACTCGCGCTCGATCCGGCTGGCGGTCTCCAGCAGCGCCAGCGACTCGTAGCCCAGCTCCTCAAGGCCGAGGTCGAGGATGTCGGCGTCCAGATCCACGCTTTCGTCGGCGCCGGCGCCCTCCAGGAGAATGCGCTTGAGATCGTCGAGGGTGAACTGCTTGCTCATGGTGTTTTCCTTCGCTTCAGTGGGAAATTTCGGGCTGGTTCAGGCCCGGACCAGGACCGCGGAGTTGAAGCCGCCGTAGCCACGGGCCAGGACCAGCGCGGTGCGTACGCGGGCGGTGCGGGGAGCGCCGGTCACCAAATCGAGCCGGTGGTCCGGCCGCGCCGTGACATGGGTGGTCGGCGGGATCAGCCCGTCCTCGATGGAGAACAGGGCGGCGGCGACGTCCAGCGGGGCGGCGCCCGAGTAGAGCCGGCCGGTCATGGTCTTGGGCGCGGTGACCGGGACGCCCCGGGGGCCGAAGACCGCGGCGATCGCGGCCGCCTCGCTGCGGTCCAGCTCCGGTACGGCCGCCGCGTCCGCGAAGACCACGTCGACCTCGGCGGGATCGGCCCCGGCATCGGCCAGCGCCAGCTCGATGGCCCTGCGCAGCCCCGGTTCGCGGCCGCTGCCGGGTGCGGGATCGAAGGTGGCGCCGTAGCCCGCCATCTCGCCGTAGATCCGGGCGCCCCGCTGTCGGGCCGCCTCGGCCGCCTCCAGGATCACGATCGCACCGCCCTCGCCCGGCACATGGCCCCGGGCCCCGGCATCGAAGGGCAGGAAAGCGCGTTCCGGGTCGTCGCTGGTGCTCAGCCGCCCGCCGGCCAACTGGGCCACCCAGCCCCAGGGGCAGATCGACGCGTCGACGCCCCCGGAGACGATGAGCCGGGTGCCCTTGCGGATCTGGCGGCGGGCGTGCGCGAGCGCGTCGAGGCCGCCCGCCTGGTCGCTCACGACGACCCCGCTGGGCCCCTTCATGCCGTTGCGGATGGAGATCTGTCCGCTGTTGACGGCGTAGAACCAGGCGAAGGACTGGTACGCGCTGACGTACTGGCTGCCCTGGCTCCACAGTTTCCGCAGTTCGTCCTGGCCGAACTCGAATCCGCCGGAGGAACTGGCCGTGACGACGCCCATGTCGAACTCGGGGAGCTCCTCGGGCTCGACCCCGGCGTCGGCCAGCGCCCAGTCGGTCGCGGTGAGGGCCAGCTGGGTCATCCGGTCGGTCTGCGGAATCAGCCGGCTCGGCACATGCTCACGGGCCGTGAACCCGGGGACCTCACCGGCCAGCCGGACCGGGTACGGGGACGCATCGAAGCGGGTGACGGGCCCGATGCCGCTCTGTCCGGCCAGCGTGGCCGTCCAGAACTCCTTCGCGCCGAGCCCGTTGGGGGAGACGACTCCCAGGCCGGTGACCACCACCGAACGCGTCATCACACACTCCTCTTTGGCCGGGTCAGCACCATGGCGCTCTGAAAACCGCCGAAGCCGCTGCCCACCGTCAGTACCGCGTCCGTCGCCCACTCCCGGGCGGTGAGCGGTACGTAGTCCAGGTCGCATTGGGGGTCCGGGGTGTGCAGATTCGCCGTGGGCGGCACGACGTGGTGCTCCATGGCGAGGACGGACGCGGCGATCTCGATCGAGCCGATGGCGCCCAGGGAGTGCCCGACCATCGACTTGATGGAGCTGACCGGGGTCCGGTACGCGTGGTCGCCGAGGCTCTTCTTGAACGCCGCCGTCTCGTGCCGGTCGTTCTGCTTGGTGCCGGACCCGTGCGCGTTGATGTAGTCGATCTCGTCGCCGTTCATCCGCGCCTCGGCCAGCGCGACATCGATGGCCTCGGCCATCTCCGCGCCGTCGGGGCGCAGCCCCGTCATGTGGAAGGCGTTGCAGCGGGAGGCGTAACCGGCGATCTCCGCGTAGGTGTGCGCGCCGCGCCGCCGCGCGCCCGCCAGCTCCTCCAGGACGAACACCGCGGAGCCCTCCCCGAGGACGAAGCCGTTGCGGGTGCCGTCGAACGGCCGTGAGGCGTGCTCAGGGTCGTCGTTGCGCGGTGTGGTCGCCTTGATCGCATCGAAGCACGCCATCGTGATCGGCGAGATCGGCGCGTCCGACGCACCGGCGATCATGACGTCGGCGGAACCCTCGCGGATCAGCTCCACGGCGTGGCCGACCGAATCCAGCCCCGAGGTGCAGCCGGTGGACACCACCGTGCTCGGACCCTCCGCGCCCACCGCCCAGGCCACCTCGGCGGCGAAGGAGCTGGGGACGAGGTAGTTGTACAGGTGCGGCACCGCGTAGGTGTGGTCGACCAGCTCCAGCCGGCCGCTGTCGCTCACCACCCGGTACTCCTGGTCGAGGCCGGTGGTCGCGCCGACCGCGCTGCCGATGGTGGTCCCGATGCGGTACGGGTCGAGATCGCCGAATGCGAGGCCGCTGTCCTCCACCGCCTCGCGGGCGGCCACGACGGCGAGCTGCGCGGCCCGGTCCATCCGCCGGATCTCCTGCGGGCTCAGCCCGTTCGCCTCCGCGTCGAAGTCGATTTCGGCCGCGACCCGGGAGCGGAACTGCGCGGGGTCGAAGAAGGTGATGCCACGCGTCGCCGTCCGGCCGCCGCTCAGCAGGGACCAGAAGTTCTTGACGCCGATGCCTCCCGGCGCCACGACCCCGATGCCCGTGATCACCACCCGGCGCCGCGTCATGAGGACGCCTCCCAGTGGTAGAAGCGCCGCGCCATCGCGTCGGCGGGGGAACGCCAGGTCGCCGGGTCGTACGCCTCGATGAAGGGCTTCAGGTCCTCGCTGATCCCGATGAACCGCGGGTCCGTCTTCGCTTCTTCGATGAGCTGACCGCCGTTGTCCGTGTCGAAGTCCTGCAGGTGGAAGTAGAGACCTCGGTACGAGAACAGCTGACGGCGCCGTGTCCCCATGCGGTGGGGCATCTCCGTCTCGTCGAACGCGCCGAACAGGCGCGCCACGTCGGTGCCTGAACCGGGCTCCATCCTGGCCACGATCAAAGTGCTGTGCATGGCTCTCTCCTTCGGTCGCTTCAGATGCCCCCGGCCGGAGGGGCCTGGGGGAGGTGCTGACGAGGGGGTGAGGGCGTGTCCGCGGAGTCCTGGCGCGGACGGGAGTGCGGCGACACGGCCTAGCGGGCGGGGCCGAACCAGTGGGTCAGGGCCATCGGCAGGTCGCCGTGGCTGCCGGGGGCGGCCCAGGCCACATAGCCGTCGGGGCGGACCAGGACGGCGGTGGTGTGCGCCAGCGGGTCCGGCACGTCGCCCTCGGGCTCCGCCGTCACGATGTCCACGCGGTCGGTCCAGCCCGTAGCCCTGCGGCGCAGCTCCGCGTTGTCGGCCAGGTCGAGCAGTACGCCGCGGCCCGCGTGCAGCGCCTCGGTACTGCTGCCCGCGCCGGAGCTGCCGGTCAGCGCCAGGTGCGGCATGCGCCGGCCGAGCAGCGGGTGGGGGCCGGAGCCGAGAGGGTAGTGGATCTCCAGGCCGCTGACCATGCCGGCCAGATGGCGGCTGACCACGTCGTGGGCGATGAGCTCGGTCATGACGTCCCGCAGTGGCTGCACCTCGGCACCGCTGAGGAACAGCAGCCCCTGGGCCTGCGTGTTCATCAGCAGCCGCTTGCCCACCGGGTGTCGTTCGTCGTGGTACGTGTCCAGCAGCGCCTCGGGTGCCCGGCCGCGCACCACGGCGGCCAGCTTCCAGCCCAGGTTCACCGCGTCCTGGATGCTGGTGTTCATGCCCTGGCCACCGGCCGGGAGGTGGATGTGCGCGGAGTCGCCCGCCAGGAAGACCCGCCCCTGCCGGTACCGGGTCACCTGGCGGGTGGCGTCACCGAAGGAACTCACCCACACCGGCTCCCCGTGCGAGATGTCGTCCCCGGTGAGCCGCTTCCAGGCCGATGCCACCTCGTCGTACTCGGGCGGTACGTCCCGCCGCTGCGGGGGCGTTCCCCGCTCGCAGACGATCAGCCGGGTGATTCCGCCGGGCAGCGGGCCGACCATGACCATGCCGCCGGGCAGGGTCTCGCCGATCATGCGCGGCTGGAGGTCGAGCCCCTTCACATCGGCGAGGAACATCTCCATCGTCGCCGGTGTGCCGGGGAAGTCGAAGCCGACCGCCTTGCGGACCATGCTGCGTCCGCCGTCGCATCCGACCAGGTACGGGGCGGTCAGCCGGTGTGCCCCGTCCGGTCCGTCGACTTCGACCTCGACCGCGCTGCCGTTGTCCTTGACGGAGAGGGCCCGCTGGCCGCGCCGGATGTCACCGCCCAGTTCGGTGACCCACTCCTCCAGTACGGTCTCGGTGTGGGACTGCGGCACGGTTTTGGCGGCCTGGTGGGCGCCGTCCAGCACGCCGAAATCAACGGGGAGACCGCCGAAGTGGCCCTCGTTGCTGATCTCGATCTCCCCGAACCGGGAGAGCAGTCCGCGCTGGTCGAAAATCTCCATGGTGCGTGCGGTGAATCCCAGGCCCCGGGATTCACCGGTACGTTTCTCCAGACGTTCCAGGACGATGGCGTCGACCCCGGCGAGCCGTAACTCTCCGGCGAGCATCATCCCGGCGGGGCCGGCGCCCACGACAATCACATCGGCGTCCATGTCACTCCTCGGGCAGTGGCGGGGCTGCGCGTCGGCGCGCAGCAAAGGGACGGTTCGCGCAGGCGGTGGTGGCCCCCGGGAACCGTGGTGTGAAGGGACGTCAGTCCTTGATTTCGCAGATGAGGGCGCCGGAGGTGAGGGCGGCGCCGACTTCGGCGGTGAGGCCCTTGATGCTGCCGGCGCGGTGGGCGTTGAGGGGTTGTTCCCTCTTCATGGCTTCGAGGACGACGACGAGTTCGCCTTCGGCGACGGTCTGGCCTTCTTCGACGGCGACTTTGACGATGGTGCCCTGCATGGGGGAGGTGAGGGTCGCGGGTGGAGACGACGACGTTGCCGTGTTTGTCGGTCAGGCACTGGGTTCGACGTGGCGGGGGCGGTCGAGGTAGCGCTCGACGAAGCATTCGCCGCGGCCGAAGGCGGCGACGGCCTCGCGGACCGCGGAGTCGTAGAGTTCCGGGATCTCGTCGAGGGTGCGGGCGACCTTCAGGCCGCGGCCGCCGCCGAAGGCTGCCTTGATGGCGATCGGCAGGCCGTTTTCCTTGGCGAAGGCGACGACCTCGTCCGCGCCGGAGACGGGGTCGGGGGTGTCACCGCCCAGGGCGTATGCCTCGTCGGCCGCGCGGACGTGCAGGGCGTCCCGGTCGGGGTCGGCGTAGACCGCCACGCTCCCGATTCCGGCGTCCCGGCATGCACGGGCTACGCGGACAGCGATTTCGCCACGGTTGGCGATGAGCACCTTGCGCAGCATGAACCTGATACCTCCGCGGCCGGTCAGGAGCCGATGCTCCGGTGCAGGTGGTAGCGCCGGTATCCGATGGGACGGACTCCCGGCATGTCGTTGGTGATCCGCAGGGAGCTGTGGCGCGTGGCTCCGTCGAGGAAGACGACATGGGCCTCGTCGCTCGTCCACTCCGCGAAGTTGATCACGCGGGTGCCGTCGACGCTGAGATGGAAGTGCGAGGCGATCAAGCCCGTGTACTCGTCCGCGGGCGCCCGTTCCAGGTTCTCGGCGACCGACGCGACGATGCGCTGTTGCCGCTCCGCGCCGTCCACGTCGAAGAGGGCGGTGACCAAGGCGTTCGGCGGGCCCGCCGTGGGACTGAGCACCACGCTGCGGTGCAGGCGGAACTCGATCGGTTCGACGCGGGCCGAGGCGGCGGGCAGGCCACCGGCAAAGGGCCGGTAGACCGCGCTGTCCGTGCACTGCGCGTAGGTCATCACGGTGGTGCCGTCGGTGCTCAGGTAGCAGAAGAAGGCAAGGATCTCCTTGGGCCGTTCGGCCTTCTCCCAGGCATCCGCGATCTCGTCGAGCAGGGCCCGCCCCTGGTCGGCGTCGGCCACGTACCGGTAGGTCATGAAGACCGCGTGTGCGTCGGGGCGTGCGAGGTCCGGCATGGCCGACGGCGACCTGGTGGTGGATTCGGTCACGTTGTCCCCCTGAGGGCTTGTCGTGGTGGGTGGGGCGGGTGGTCAGTCGAGGGGATCGCCGAAGTGGCGGCGCAGGGCCTCGCAGAGGCCGTCGTCCCCGCCGTTGTCATCGCTCACCCATGCCACGTATCCGTCCGGTCGCACCAGGACGGCCTGGGGTTCGGAGAGCGGGGACGGCGGGTCGGAAGGTGTCCGGGGCATGTGACGGAGCCGCGAGAGGACCACGTCCACCCGGTCGGCCCAGCCCCGGGCGACACGGCGTGGTTCCGGGCCCGTGCCCAGGGTCAGTAGCAGCCCCCGCGCGGGGTGCAGGAGCTCGGTGGTGGTGGTCGTGCGGCCGTCGTCCAGGAGCAGTTCCGTCTTCGGCATCCGCCGCCCGATCAGCGGGTGGGCACCCGGCCCGACGTCGTAGCGGATGTCCAGCCCGCTGACCAGACCGGCCAGGTGGTGGGCGGCGCCCTCGGTACGGAACACCGTGGTGAGTACGTCACGCAGCGGCTGCATCTCGCTGCCGCCGAGGAACAGCACTGCTTGGGCCCGGGTGTTCCGCAGCAACTCGGCGCCGACCGGATGCCGTTCCGCGTGGTAGGTGTCGAGGAGCGCGGGGTCCGAGCGGCCGGTCACCACGGCGCCGAGCTTCCAGCCGAGGTTCACGGCGTCCTGGATGCTGACATTCATGCCCTGGCCACTGGCCGGGAGGTGGATGTGCGCGGCATCCCCGGCCAGGAGCACCCGGCCCCTGCGGTACTCGCTCGCCTGCCGTGCGGCGTCCCCGAACGAGCTGACCCAGACCGGAGTGGCGCCGGAGATGTCGTCCCCGCTGACCCGCTTCCAGGCGTCGGCCACTTCGGAGAACAGCGGCGGCTCGGTGCGGGATCGTGGCGTGCGGCCGTGCTCCGAGACGACGACGCGCATGACGCCCTCACCCAGCGGCGCGGCCAGCAGCATGCCGCCCGGGCGCCGCTCACCCGACCACAGAGCGGGGAGTTCCAGGCCCTTCACGTCGGCCAGCAGCAGTTCCGCCGTCGCGTCGGTGCCGGGGAAGGCGAACCCGCCCGAGGTGCGCACCACGCTGCGGCTGCCGTCGCAGCCCACCAGATACGACGCCGACAACCGCAGCTCACCGGCGGGCCCCTGCGCGTACGCCTCGACGGACTCGTCGGTGCCGGCGAATCCGGTCAGCCGGTGCCCGTACCGCACATCGGCTCCGAGTTCCTCGGCCCACTCGCCGAGCATGGCCACGGTCCGTGCCTGCGAGATGCCCGTGACGCTGGCGTGAGAGCCGTCGCCGACGGCGAAGTTGATCGGCACGCTGCCGAAGTGGCCGCCGGGCGACCGGTGGAGTTCCCCGAGCCTCGGCAGCAGCCCGCGTTGGTCGAATACCTCCAGCGTGCGGGCGGTGAATCCCATGCCACGGGATTCCTCGGTGGGGGTGTTCTCCTTCTCCAGGACGATGACCCGGGCGCCGGCCAGCCTCAGTTCGGCGGCGAGCATCAGCCCTGCGGGCCCGGCCCCGATGACGATGATGTCCGTGTCCGTCCGGAGGCCCGTGGCGGTGGTGGAGTCCGTGTGCATCTGTTTCTGCTCCTCCTCACTCTTCGTCGGTCGTGGTGATGGTGATGGCTCCGGTGGGACAGCAGTCCGCGATGTCCTGGAGCTGTTCGAGAAGGGCTTCCGGGTCGTGGCCCGGTCCGAGGGGCCGGGCGAGGGCGGTGCCGTCGTCGCTCAGCGAGAACAGACGGGAATCCATCACCTCGCACAGCCCCGTGCCACGGCAGAGCGTCCGGTCGACCCGCGCGGTTGCTCGCATCGCGTCAGGCCCCGGACATCCCCGACCGGGCGACCGGCAGGGCGGTCAGCCGACGGATCGCCCAGTTGTCGATGTACCGCAGCTCGTCTCGCGGCATCGCCAGGGAGAGCTGCGGAAAGCGCTGGAACAGGGCGGGAATCGCGATCGTGCCCTCAAGCCGGGCCAGCGCCGCGCCGATGCAGTTGTGCAGCCCGTGCCCGAACCCGACGTGCCGCGGTCCGCTGCGGGTGATGTCGAGACGCTCGGGGTCGTCGAACCGGCGCGGATCCCGGTTGGCCGCCAGCAGTGCGGCGATGATCGGTGCTCCGGCGGGCAGCCGGGTACCCGCGAGGTCGATCTCCTCCGTCGTGATGCGGAACAGTGCCGTGCTCAACGCCCCTTCGTAGCGCAGCAGTTCCTCGACGGCGCCGTCCGCCAGCTCCGGGTTCTCCAGGAGCAGCTTGCTCTGGTCGGGGTGGTCGAGGAGCGCGAGGGCCGCGTTGCCGATGAATCCGCGGACGGTGTCGCTGCCACCCATGATCATGGCCGCCACCAGCCCGGTCAGCTCGTCCGCGGACAGCCGCTCGCCCTCGTCGCTGGTCTGGATCAGCGCGGAGGTCAGGTCGTCGGAGGGGTCGTGACGCTTCTCCGCGACGAGTTCGGCGGCGTACTCGCAGATCCTGCCGAAGGCCGCGGGGGCCCGGTCTATCAGCGCCGGGTCGGACGGGAACGCCTCGTTGAGGGCGGTGACCAGTTCCCGGTGCCGTTCGATGCGGAAGCCGAGGATCACCCCGAGCACTCCGGCGGACACCTCGCCCGCGTAGTCGTCCATGACATCGAAGTTCTTCCGTCGCGCACAGTCCTCAAGGGTCCGGTCGACGACGTCGTGCACGGTCTGGCGCCACTGTTCCACCCGGCGGGTGGTGAAGGCGCTCATCGCCAGTCGGCGCAACCGGGTGTGCGCGGGCGGGTCCACCACGGTGATGCCCCGCTCCAGAATGGTGCCCTCCGCAATCACCAGACCCGCGGCACGGAACTCGTCATTGCCCCAGGTGATGCTTTCCGTACTGCACCGGGGGTCGGCCAGTACGGTTTTGACGTCGTCGAAACGTGTCACCATCCATGTGCGGACGTCACCGACGGGGAACGTGAATTCATGTACCGGTGAGTTCTCCTGAAGCCAGGTCAGCGTGGGGTGCGGGTTCTGGTAGTACTCGGGAGAAAAGAGAGCGATCGGCGGCACCGCCGGTGCGGACAAGTCCATGGGTGGTCCTTCCTCTGGTCGGTCCTCAGGCTTCGGTACGAGTGGCAGCGCAGGGTTTGCGAGGCGGTCGGCCGTTCAGAGACGGTTCCATTGACGCGTGTCGGGCGCGAAAAAAGTCCGCAAGGGCGGAGGAAAAGCGTGGGATTCGGCTGCCGTGCGGACCCATCCGTGGACGCGTTCGGCCAGCTTTCCGACGCCGGAAGCACCCAGGAGTTCATAAGGCCGGCGGTCGAGTCGTCCGGTCTCGCGCTCGACTTCGTCCCGCAGTGCGGCACCGCGTGCGGTCAGCGTTCCTTCGCGGCTCACCAGACCGCGTTCCCGTAGCCTTTCCTGCGCGGCCGCCCAATCGGTTTCGGTCCACCCGCGCATGGGCCTGACGATCTCCTTGGGCATGCCGTGCTCACTCGCGCAGTCGATGACGAGCGCTTCGACTCCGGTGAGTTCCGCGTGGCCGAGGATCGCGACATGGCCGTCCCCGCGGTACTCGCGCAGCATGGTCGCGGCGTGCCACAGCGCGATATGAGGTTCCTCGGGCCGGTCGAGAGCGGCATTGGCCGCGTGGAGAGGGCGTCCGGGAAGCGGGCATCCCGCGGCGGCCACGCCGGCGAGTTCCGCCGCTTCCGCCATCGCGGCCGACCGGATGACATCGGTGCCGAGAAGCCGTTCCAGCGCCGCTCCGGCAGCTGCCTCACGTGCGGCAATGGCGTGTTCGGGCGATACGTGCCGCCAGATCGCGGGTACGCGTTCCGCGACGAAGCCGGGGGCGAACGCGTGGAAGAGCGCGGTCACCACCGGGGCGTCGACGGCGCCGAGCGGCGACGCGCGCCCGGCCATGTAGACGCTGGACTGATCGGTGACACCGAACGGGGCCAGCCGGTCCGCGAGATCGGTCGTGAAGTAGGGAAGGGAGTGCAGTGCGTTGACGGCTTGTGCGCAGCGACGCGCAGCGGAACGAGCGCTGGGTGGCGTGGCGTTCATGGCACCCCTAAAACATGTCGGGGAGAGGAATCGGGCCAAGGCGGAGCACAGTGCCGGACCTTCATGGTCGGGCAGGGAAGTGGGGAAAATGCTGCTCACGTGGGGGCGCGCGAAATGCTGCGGTGAATTCGGTGAGAGCGTTTGCGTTCCCGGCATGCATCACGGGAGCGAATAATCTGTGAGGGGCCGCAGGGGAGAGGGCGGCCGCCGCGAGCTTCTGCCACGAAGGGGAGCAGCTCCTGGAAACTGGCATGCGTATGCCGCCAGAGAAGTGTGACAGTGCGCTCGCCCGCTGTCAACGTTTGTTCTTTCCCCAGGTCAGCAACGTTACGTGGGGTTGGGCCCAGTCAAGATATGTGACTGCCGGGTCGGTTTTCGCTCACTCCTCGACCGAGTGCTTCCATGAGGGGTTGGCCGCAGGGCGGTCTGGGTAGTGCCACCTCGCGAATCTCGGCAAACATCACCAAGCCGTGACTCAGGTCACCTGGCCCGCTGTTGACGGGCTGCGTCGTCGTTTCACAGGATGTGATTGCAAATTCTGCCTGGTGATACTGGCGCATCCCGGACTTGCGTCGGCGAATTCTTCAAGGTAAAGCGTCAGTGAAATATGGGGGATGATGTTGGGCGCGACAGGGCGGCTAGATTTCAATTCTCATTGAATTCTCGTTGGGCTTGGTGCTTGGCTTCTCGCGAGCGACCTGGTGAAGGCGTGTGGTCACGCGTACACACCAAGCGATCTCCTCTCCACGTGAAATGGAATGAAAGGGATTGTTGTGTCTCAACTCAAACAACGCCCTTCGGCGCTCGACAGCCACGGCATTGATCTGGGCCGCATGCGCGTCGCGCGGAAGTGCACATCTCCTCAGTGCGTCAAGTCGCGAAGGGCCGGCGGCGCACAAGGCGGGGGAAGGGGGCCTTCGCGGCTGTGCTGCCCCTGCTACGACCGCCTCCGCGCCGATCTGTGCGATGTCGTGGAGGCGTATCGGGAAAGCGACGAGGAACTGACGCGGCCCAAGGGCTGGTTACGGGAGCGGGTCAGCGGCAGCAGGGCGGTCGGTATCGCCCTCGACGACTCCGTGCTGACGCTACGGTCGGAGATCATCGAGCTGCTGGCCTCCTGGGCGCGCCTGGTCGTCGAGGAACGACACCTCCCCGCCCCCGGGGACTGCAGCGTCATGGGGCTGGCCGGTTTCCTCGACAGTCATGTTCCCTGGCTGGCGGAACATCCGGCAGCCCCCGATTTCGACTACGAGATCGCCGCGCTGCTCGATGCCTGCCGCTCGCTGCACGGGCTCGCGCCGGTGGCGCGCAGGATGCCGCTGGGTGGCTGTTCCCACCCCCACTGCACCGGACAGCTGTACGCGGTGATCACGGACGCGGGCCCCGGCGCGGCGCCTTCGGAGGTGGTCTGCGACAGCGGCCATGCCCCGCCTCCTGAGGACTGGCTGCTACTGGCCCTCCGCCGGCGCCCGGCGGTTTCGGGGAAGCAGGGATGAGCGCCGCCGGCGGGGGGCGGCGCACGGTGCCGACCGAACTGGCCGCTCTGGCCTTGGGGGTCTCCCCGGCGACCATCCGCAAATGGGCGAGCCGGGGGAAGATCACCCGTTACGGCAGCCCGCAGCGCGCCGCGTACGACCTGGACGAGCTCTACGATCTGGCCGCCATGGCAGTGCGGGCTCGGCGCACGACCGGGCCCTGAACCGTGGACTCCCTCAACGTCGGCGCCGCCGCGGCCGTCGCTTTCCACGCCGTCACGAGGGGCCGCCCCACCGCCTGAAAAACCGTCGGCCGTACGCCCGGAGCCTGGCCCCGGGCGTACGGCGGTGGTTCAGCGGGGCGCGGCTCAGCTCTCCACACCGCCGGCCGACCGGCCGGCATCGCCGCCGTCGGCGGACTGCCCCTGCGGTGCCTCCAAGGCGCTGTGCCCGGCCGGTACGGACCGTTCACCGCCCAGCCCGCGGGTCGGCCCCTGGCAGCCCTGCGCCGCCGCGATACCCAGCGCCACCAGCAGCGTCACCGTGACGAACACCAGGATCCGCTGCCGCATCAGCCGCCGGTCGGGCCCCGGCCGACGGCCGCCCGAGGTCGGACGCTGCGAGGTACGCGGCGTCTTGCGGCCCCCGCCGGGACGGGCGGCGGGAATCCGCCCCGCGGGCCGCCCACCGGTCTGCCGACGGCCCGGCGACGAGGCGGGCCCGGCGCCGCGCGTCCCCGCCTCACGTTGTGGGGCCCGGGGCGCGCCTCCGGCCGACGGGCGCGGCGCGGGCGTCCCGGTCGTGCCCCGCTCGGTGCGTTGACGCGCGTAGGCGTCGGCGCGCCGCCCGGTGGGCCGCTCGCCGGGTCGCCGGTCGGCCCGGGCGGGACCGGCCGCCGCGCCGCCGAGCGCACCGTCCTGCGGGGCGCCCGACAGGCCGTGCGCCTCACGGGCGGCGATCTCTTTCAGCCGCAGCGACAGCGACAGCGTGCTGGGCCGGTCCGCCGGATCCTTCGCCAGACAGGCCGCGAGCAGTGGCGCCAGCGCGTCCGGCACCCCGGCGAGCTGCGCCTCCTCGTGCACCACGCGGTAGAGCATCACCTCCGAACTACCCTGCCCGAAGGGGGAGTCGGCGGTGCAGGCGTACGCGAGGGTGGCGCCCAGCGCGAAGATGTCCGTCGCCGGGGCCACCGCGGCGCCCCGCACCTGCTCGGGCGCGAGGAAACCGGGGGAGCCGACGGCGGTCCCGACATGCGTGAGGGTGCTGGCGCCGGTCGCCCAGGCGATGCCGAAGTCGATGATCCGCGGTCCCTTGGGGGACAGCAGGATGTTGGACGGCTTGAGGTCGCGGTGGACCACTCCCGCGTCGTGGACGGCCAGCAGCCCCTCGGACAGCGCCGCCCCGATCGAGGCGACCTGCGCGGGATCGAGCGGCCCCTCCTCGTTCACCTTGTCGTGCAGCGACGGGCCCGGTACGTACTGGGTGGCGAACCACGGGCGGTCCGCGTCGAGATCGGCGGCGACCAGCCGCGCCGTGCAGCCCCCGCGGATCCGCCGGGCCGCCGACACCTCCCGCGCGAACCGCGAACGGAACTCCTGGTCCTCCGCGAGATCCGGGCGGATCACCTTCAGCGCCACCCGCTGCCCGCGCTTGTCCGAGCCGAGGTAGACGACGCCCATCCCGCCCGCACCGAGCCGCCGGTGCAGCCGGAACGTCCCGACGACACGCGGGTCCTCGCGCCGGAGCCGCATCATCGCCATGTCCGTCCCCTACCTGCGGTGGGCAAGACCCACTCCGCTGCCAACCGTCTGACGTGGCACAGCTTACGGATTGACGGCCCGGCGCGCTGAGAGGCCGCGCAGGAGCCCGCAGCGGGCACCGCGCGTGCCGATAACGGATCCTCACCCCGGGGCGATTTCCGGCCAGCCGTCCGCCCTTGCCCGCTCCTGGGGCCCAATCCCCCTCACCAGCAGGCACATTGACCCGCCACGGCACCTCCGCACGGTGGTCCGAGCGTATGGCCGTGAGCGGCGCCCCCACGGCCAAGTCGTGGCGGACCGGGCGGAATCGGGGCCGCACCCGGGCCCCGCCGGGCGGCACGCACCGCTCGGGGAGTGAGAGAAGTCACCCGTTGGGGTATCTGTCCGCACGCGACCGGGATGCACTCGGCCGCCCCGGCCCGGACAACTCGCCCTCCCCGCCGCCCCGCAGCGGCCTACGTCTCAGGGCCCCCGGGCCCGTTCTGCAACCAGCGGAGTACGCGCCCCGGCCCGCCCTCCTCCTCCTGGAGGCCGTTCACCGGTACGACGGGCTGACGCCCGGATCCGGCCGGATGCCTAGTGTGGAGCCCGAGCGGCGGGCGCCGTACTCGTCCCCGAGGTTTCACGCCCGCCGCCACCACACGACAGGAGCCGGGATGACGGACCCGCAAGGGCGCACGGCGCTCCGGGCGCGGTGGCGCGAACGCGTCGTTGCGCCCGGCGTCCGCCGCCCTTCGGGCACCCGCCATCCGCTGGTCGCGGTCGCCATGGCGCTGCCGCTCGCGGTCCTGCTCGGTGTGGTCTTCGGCGGCTGGGAAGCCGTCATGACTCAGGCGTCGTCCGTGGCCGTGCTGCTGGGGCGCTGAACGGCGCCCCGGTCCCGGGAGAGCGGCCCGGGACGGGGGAGGCGTGGCCCAGCCCCGTGGGGACGGGGGTGTCACGGACGGCACGCGTGGCCGGGCATCTGGGGAGATGCCCGGCCACCGGGTTTCTCCCGCACGACCGCACCCTCCACGGAACCCGTCCGCCAACTCCCCGCCCTCGTACGGCGGATGAACGGACCCCGAAGTGCCCCAAAACGCCGAAGGGCCGGAGCAACCTTCGCTGCTCCGGCCCTTCGGCCTGCGATGTGGACGATACTGGGATTGAACCAGTGACCTCTTCCGTGTCAGGGAAGCGCTCTCCCGCTGAGCTAATCGTCCTCGGGACCACGGGGAACCTGAGCCCTCCATGGGTACTGCGTGCGCGATACTGGGATTGAACCAGTGACCTCTTCCGTGTCAGGGAAGCGCTCTCCCGCTGAGCTAATCGCGCGGGGCCCGTAAATCTTACCGGGCAGTGGACGATACTGGGATTGAACCAGTGACCTCTTCCGTGTCAGGGAAGCGCTCTCCCGCTGAGCTAATCGTCCTTGGAGGTGGAGACGGGATTTGAACCCGTGTAGACGGCTTTGCAGGCCGTTGCCTCGCCTCTCGGCCACTCCACCTGGAGCGTAGGGGTTCGGGATGATCCCCCACATCGAGCGGACGACGAGACTCGAACTCGCGACATCCACCTTGGCAAGGTGGTGCTCTACCAACTGAGCTACGTCCGCAGGTGACTCTCCTGGACCATGTCCGGGAAGTTACCGGGCCTCCGGGGCGCTGTGCTTCCCGGCGACGTGTTGAACTCTAGCGGATTCCTGGGCCAGTACAAAAACGCGTTTGTGCAGGTGCTGCGCTTCTGGCTCGCCCACGGCGCCGGACGGGCCCGAGATCTAGACTCGCTGACGTGCACGACCTCCCTCCTGTGGCCCGCTTCGGCGGCCTCATCGCCGCCGATCTTCGCGACGTCACCACCGACCCCGCAGCCCTGGACTCCACAGGCTGGTGGGCGGTGGTGGCCGGATTCGAGGGGGAGGTGATCTGCGCCCGCTTCGCCGACGTCCGGCCCGCCACCCCGGCCGACGCCCCCGACC
>NZ_VKJP01000629.1 GCF_007280575.1 Streptomyces benahoarensis | reverse complement strand
ATGAGCGTCTCGTGGGCTCGGAGTGTGTATAAGAGACAGCCGCCCCGCACCACCCGGTACCTCCGGCCCGACGCTCCGCCGCGCCAGCCTCTCCGCCGCCGACATCGCCTTCTTCGTCATCTCCGCCGCCGCCCCGCTCACCGTCATGGCCGGGACCTCGCCCGTCGCCATCGGCGCCGGTGGCCTCGGCGCCCCCGTCGGCTACCTCCTGGCCGGGGCCACCCTCGCCCTCTTCGCCATCGGCTTCACCACCATGGCCCGGCACGTCCGCCACGGCGGCGGCTTCTACGCCTTCATCACCCGTGGCCTGGGCCGCCCCGCCGGATTCGGCGCCGCCACCCTCGCCCTCCTCGCGTACAACGGCATGCAGATCGGCGTCCACGGGCTGTTCGCCACCGCCACCCAGGAGGCCCTGGAAGCCTTCTGGGGCGTGCACCTCCCCTGGCCGCCGCTCGCCTTCGCCGGGATCGGCATCATCTGGTACCTCGGCCACCGCAGCATCGACTTCGGCGCCAAGGTCCTCGGCGTGCTGCTGGTCGCCGAGACCGGCATCCTCGTGCTGCTGGCCGGGGGCGTCCTGCTGCACGGCGGCGCGCACGGCCTCGCCGCCGACTCCTTCACCCCCGCGCACGTCCTGGTGCCCGGCACCGGCGCCGTCCTCGCCTTCGCGTTCGCCGCCTTCACCGGCTTCGAGTCGACCGCGATCTACCGCCGCGAGGCCCGCGACCCGGCCCGCACCATCCCCCGCGCCACCTACGTCGCGGTCGCTTTCCTCGGCCTCTTCTACGCCTTCATCATCTGGATCATCGTCCAGGCGTACGGCCCCGACCGGATCGTCGCCGCCGCCCTGAGCGACCCGTCCGGCCTCTTCTTCTCCGCCACCACGCGCTACGTCGGCGCCTGGGCCACCGACCTGATGCACATCTTCATCGTGACCAGCATCGTCGCCTCCCAACTCGCCTTCCACAACGCCATCAACCGCTACGCGCTCTCCCTCGCCCAGGAGGGCGTGCTGCCCGCCGCCCTCGGCCGCGTCCACCCCCGCAACCGCTCCCCGTACGTCGCCGGTGCCGTCCAGAGCGGCCTCGCGGTCCTCGTCGTCGCGGGGTTCGCGGTGGCCGGAGCCGACCCGTACCAGCAGCTGCTGCTGTGGATGAACACCCCCGGCATGCTGGGCCTCCTCGCGCTCCAGGCGCTCACCGCCGCCGCCGTGCCGCTCTTCTTCCGCCGCTTCGCCCACGGCGAGGGCGCCTGGCGCACCCGCGTCGCGCCGATCGCCGCCGCCGTGCTGATGACCGGAGCCCTCGGCCTCGTCATCTCCAAGATCGACCTGATGACGGCGGCGCCGCTCGCCACCAACACCGTCCTGGTCCTCCTCGTCCCCGCCGCCTTCCTCCTCGGCCTCGTCCTCGCCCGGCGCGTACGGCGCAGCCGCCCCGCCGTCTACGCGGGGTTCGCGGCCGAACCCGCGGAAGCCTGTCTCTTATACCCATCTCCGAGCCCACGCGACGCTCATGAATCAAAACAAAAC
>NZ_VKJP01000628.1 GCF_007280575.1 Streptomyces benahoarensis | reverse complement strand
GGGCCCCCGGGTTTCAGACCGCCTCGGCCACCGTCGGCGGGGCGGGCAACGCGGGGCGGCGGGGCAGCAGGACGGTGCGGGCGGCTATCCGGGGGCTGAAGAGGCGGGGCAGCGGAGCGGTGAGGCAGAAGACGTCGCGGAAGGCGGCGCCC
The DNA here is from genome assembly GCF_007280575.1 of Streptomyces benahoarensis. Taxonomy (GTDB): domain Bacteria; phylum Actinomycetota; class Actinomycetes; order Streptomycetales; family Streptomycetaceae; genus Streptomyces; species Streptomyces benahoarensis. The sequence goes on along the minus strand of NZ_VKJP01000628.1, from coordinate 1,449 downwards.
ACGACCGGGTCGACGGCCGCGCGGGCCGCCAGCCGGTCGAGGTACCAGGACGTCAGCCGCTCCCCGGCCGACCGCTTCTCCTCGGCGTCGCGGAGGTAGGGCAGGTCGGCGCCGACCGCGGCGACCCATGCCGGATCGGTGACGGCGGCGACCTCCCGCTGCACCGTGGTAGCGGTGTCCGGCAGCAGACCGCCGGTGCGCTCCAGGGTGTCGCGCAGCGCGCGGGCGCCCAGGGCGGCGACCGACATGCCCTGCCCGTAGACGGGGTTGAAGGTGCAGTGCGCGTCCCCGAGGACGAGGAAGCCCCGCGGCGAGGCGCCGGAACGCTCGTAGCGGCGACGGCGGTTGCGGGTGTCGTGGAAGCCGTGGACGGGGGTGAGCGGTTCGGCGCCGGAGACCAGGGAATGGAGGTACGGGTCGCCGACGGTGGCGCTGTAGGCAAGGAACCCTTCCGGTTCCGTGGGCGGATGGTCGCCGCGCATCCCGGCGAGGGTCAGCATCCAGACACCGTCCTCGACGGGGAGGTAGCAGCCGCCGCGCGGGGAGCCCGGCCAGTTGGGCACGTTGACGCCGGTGTCCGGGGCGCGCCCGGGGCCGGGGCGGTACTGCCGGGTGGCGTAGCCGAGACCGGTGTCGACGATCTCCTCCTGCGGGGCGGTCAGGCCCAGTTCGGCGTACCAGCGGGGCGCGCGGGAGCTGCGTCCGGAGGCGTCCACGACGAGTCCGGCGGTGAGGGTGTGCGGCGCGCCGCCGTCGCGCGGGCGGATCCGGACACCGGTGACCCGGTCCGCGTCGCCGGTCAGCCCGACGACTTCGGTGGCCTCCCGCACCGCCACGCGGGTCGCGGAGTCCGCGAACGCGGCCCGCGCCCGCTCGGTGACGACGGCGTCGAGCACCGGGCGGGTCACGCTGAGCGTGTGGTGGCGGCGTTCGTCGAACCGGCGGGGCCAGCCGGTGGGGGTGCGGGTGAGGAGGTCGCGTGGCAGGTCGAGGCGGTGGGCGCCCGCCTCGGTGAGCGCGGCGCAACTGCCGGGCAGCAGGGCCTCCAGGGCGCGTTGGCCGCCGGTGATCAGGATGTGGAGGTGCCGTGCCTGGGGAACGCCCTTGCGGAAGCCGCGGTTCTCGGGGTAGCGGTCGCGTTCGATGACCGTGACGGTGTCGGCGTGGCCCAACAGGGCGGTGGCGGCGAGCATTCCGGCCAGCCCTCCGCCGATCACGATCGCGTCCCGCGCGCCGCCGGTGTGCTGGTCTTCCATACCCGCTCCCCTCGGTCGGCCGCCGGTCGGCCGCCCGTCGCAAGTGATCAACTACGGCTCCGGCGCCCAGACTTCAGCGCGCGCCGCGCCTTGTCAACGCCCTCGCGGCGCGCCCGGCCGACATCCCCGTCCGGCCCCGGCGTCCCCGGGAGCGCGGGCCGCCCGCCACGCCGTCGCACACCTCTTCCCACCC
>NZ_VKJP01000627.1 GCF_007280575.1 Streptomyces benahoarensis | reverse complement strand
CCGGGAGCCAGGGCGGCGGGGGCGGTTCCGGGCGCGGGGCCCCCGGGCCGCCGGGCCTCGTCCGGTCCCTCGTACGCGTCGCTCATGCGGCTTCCTCCCCGTCGTCGGTGAGCAACTGCCCCAACTCTTCGAGGAGTTGTGCACCCGACCCGAGGTCGGCGGCGAGCTGGCGCCCCCACAGGAAGTGCCGGTGGACGGGGTGGCCGAGGTCGGCGCCGAGGCCGCCGTGCAGATGCTGGACGGCGTGCACCACGCGGGTACCGGCCTCGGCGGCCCACCAGGCGGCGGTCAGGGCGTGCGGCGCGGCGCCGCGCCCGGCGTCCCGCCGCCAGGCCGCCTCGTACGCGGTGACCCGGATCGCCTCGGTGTCCAGATGCGCGTCGGCGGCCCGCACCAGGACGGCCTGGTGGGCGTCGAGCGGCTTGCCGAACTGGTGCCGCTCGGCGGTGTGCGCCACGGCCCGCGCGAGGGCGCCCGCACAGACGCCCGCCTGGAGCCCGGCGTGCGCGATCCGGGCGCAGGCCAGCACGTCCCCGTACGGGCCGGGGCCGACCGGGTCCGGGGCCGCGCCGAGCCGCTCCGCGGGGGCGTCGGTGAGGTCGAGGCGCCCCGCGGACCAGGGCGCGGTGGTCGCGACCGGCGTGACGGCGACACCCGGCGCATCGGTGCGCAGCAGCCACAGCTCCCGGTCCACGTCGGGCACCAGCACCAGATCCGCGCAGGTCAGCCAGGGGACGACGGGCACGGTGCCGGTCATGTGGGCGGTGGGCCCGGCCGCCCGGGTGGCCCGTACGGCGGGCGGCTCGCCGGTCCCGAAGGCGCCGGTGGCGACGAGCGCGCCGTCGGTCAGGTCGGGCAGCAGCCGCGCCCGCTGCTCCGGCGAACCGTGCGCGGCCACCGCGAGGACGCCGTACGCGCAGGTCGCGGCGAGCGGCACCTGCGCGGTGGTCCGCCCGGCCTCCTCCAGCAGCAGGACCAGCCCGAGCAGCCCGGTCTCGGTGACGGAACCCGGCAGTCCAGCCTGGCTCAGGGTCTTCCACAGCGCGGTGTCGGCGTCCGTGCCCAGGGCCGTCAGCCGCTCGGGCGTGGACCGGTCGCCGAAGATCTCCCCGGCGAGCCCGGCCGCCGCCCGCTGCTCCCGCGTCGGCGTGAAGTCCATCTCAGCCCTCCTCCCCGGGCGCGCGCGCCCCCGGCTCCGCGCGGAACACCGGCAGCTCCCACGCCCCCTTCGCGTCCGTGACCTGCTGAAACTCCAGCCGTACCGGCATCTCGATCCGCACCGCGTCGTACCGGACGCCGGTGACGCCCGCGACCAGCCGCACCCCTTCGGCCAGCGCGATCAGCGCGACCGCGTACGGCGGGTCGAAGGCGGGGAACGGCGGATGGTGCAGGACGACGTACGAGTGGACGGTGCCGGTACCGGACGCCTCGACGGTGGCCCACTCCGGCGATCCGCAGCGGGCGCACCCCGGCAGCCAGGGCAGCCGGAGCCGTCCGCAGCCGCCGCACCGTTGGATCAGTAGCCGGTGCTCCGCGACGCCCGCCCAGAAACCGGCGTTGTCGCGGTTGATCACGGGGCGGGGGCGGGCGGCGCGGAGCACCG